>NZ_JBEZJY010000002.1:0-320188 GCF_040651415.1 Streptomyces sp. NPDC048484 | reverse complement strand
CAACCCACTACACCCACCACGCCCGCCACCTCGTCGGGCGCTCTTAAACTCCCCCCGGGGGCGCCCCTCCCCCCCCCCCCCGAGTATGCGACGGGAATGGGTAGGGGCGGCGGGGGCGAAGACAGCCTGCCCATCCCGGTATGCGGACAGCGGGGTTGCGCCGGGGTGATCGTGTGGCAAGATACCGGCAGGTCATGAGTGACAGTCATGAGGCCCCGGCCGACTGTCCGGCAACCCTCCGTCCGTGGCGGGGTGCCCCGGGTGAAGACCAGGTCGTAGGCAGTGAGGTCTACGGCAAGCGCGGACCCCTCGCCGCTTCTTGAGCGGAGACACCAGGGGTCCTGGTCGTCCGAGGGAGCCTTACATGAGCAAGCGAATGCGATAGGGCGCCGAGCCCCACCTCCGCGTACCCCTTTCCCCGTTCACTTTTCCTGTGCCGAGCCCTGTCCGCTCGCACAGTGACTTCGCCTGCCTCACAGGAGCTCGCCATGTCTGTCTCCACCGCTGCCGCCGACCGGTCCGCCCGCTGTGACACCGCCGGGGCCCTGCCCGTTCTGGGGCGGGATGTCACCGTCCCGCTCGTGACCGGCGGCGAGGTCACCTACGCCGCGCTCGACTACGCCGCCAGCGCCCCCGCCCTCCAGCGGGTATGGGACGACGTGGCCGCGTACGCCCCGTACTACGGGAGCGTGCACCGCGGGGCCGGGTATCTGTCCCAGCTCTCCACGGACCTCTTCGAGAACGCCCGCAGGACCGTCTCGGAGTTCCTCGACTGTCGGGACGGCGACCAGGTCGTCTTCACCCGGTCCACCACCGACTCGCTCAACCTCCTCGCCGCCGCCCTGCCCGCCGACTGCCAGGTCTTCGTCTTCGAGACCGAGCACCACGCGTCGCTGCTGCCGTGGCGGGACGCCCGGCTCACCTGCCTCGACGCCCCGCGCACTCCGGGCGAAGCCGTCGCCACGCTGGAGCAGGCACTCGCCGGCCGCGACCCGTACGGTCCCGCGCTGGTGTGTGTCACGGGCGCCTCGAACGTCACCGGCGAGCTGTGGCCCGTACGGGAACTGGCCGCCGCGGCCCATGCCCACGGTGCCCGGATCGTGCTCGACGCGGCCCAGCTCGCGCCCCATCAGCCCGTCTCCGTGCAGGAGTTGGATGTCGACTGGGTCGCGTTCTCCGGACACAAGCTGTACGCGCCGTTCGGCTCCGGGGTGCTCGCGGGACGCTTCGACTGGCTGCGTGAGGCCGACCCGTACCTCGCCGGCGGGGGCGCCTCGCGGAAGGTGTCACGGCGCACGGACGGCGGTGTCGACGTCGAGTGGCACGAGAGCGCCGCGCGGCACGAGGCCGGCTCACCCAACGTCATCGGCGCCTACTCCATCGCCTCCGCCTGCAAGGCCCTCACCGAGGCCGGCTTCGACACGCTGGTCGCCCGTGAGCAGCACCTCGTCGACACCGTCCGCAAGGGCCTCGCGGAGGTGCCCGAGGTGCGCGTGCTCTCGCTCTTCGGCGACGACGCCCCGCGCGTCGGCGTCATCTCCTTCGTCGTCGAGGGCTGGAACAGCTCGCACTTCGCCGCCGCGCTCTCCGCCGAGTACGGCATCGGCGTCCGTGACGGTCTCTTCTGCGCCCACCCCCTCGTCCGTACGCTCCTCGGCAGCGACCCGCAGACCCAGGGGGAGTGCGGCGCCCCCGAGGCGGCGCCCGGCGAGAAGTCGCTGAACGCCATCCGCGTCAGCTTCGGCGCGGGCACTCCCGACGAGCACGTGGAGCGCTTCGTGCGGGCGGTGAACGAGCTTGTCAAGGACGGGGCACGCTGGAACTACCGTACGGAGGACGGGCGTTGCGTCCCGGACACCGGCGCGGACACCGGCGCGGACACCGGGGCGGACAGCGGTGTGGACAGTGCCGTGGGTACCGGTGCGGGTGCCGCCTCCGGCGTCTGAAGCGGTGGGCCGGTGGGCAGCCGGGTGCCCAGCACCACCATGCGCAGGGCCCGCTCCGTCGCGTCCGTGAGGAGTTCGCCGGCGCGCAGGAACTCCTCGGCCGGTGCCATCGGGGCGGTCAGGACCAGGTCGGCGCGGGCCGGCCGGGCGGCCAGGTCGAGACGGTCGAGGAGCACCTCGAAATGGGGGAGCAGACGGGCCCCGAGAGCGGCCAGACCGGCGCCCAGGCCGCCGGAGGCCCCCGTACCCGGGCCGCCGTACAGGTCACCGGCGCACGGGAGGTCCCGGGTGAGGACGCGCGCCCAGTTCTCCAGGCCGTCCGCCGGTCGCTCGACCTGTGCGGGCGTCGCCTCCTTCTGCGGACCGAAGACACGGGCCACGCCGTGCTCTTGGGGTGAGCCTCCACCCGCTACCGGGTGGCCCGGATGAGCGCAGGATGAAGAACTCTTCATCCGGGCCCCTGGGGGGCCAGGGGTCCGGCGGACCAGGAGACCCAACGAAGCACTACTAGTTGTCGCCCCCGATGGCGAAGGCCGCCTCAAGATCGTGCTGCGAGTACGTACGGAACGCCACATGCGTGTCCGTGCCCTCCACCCCCGGAATCTTGCTGATCATGCCGGGGATGACATCGGCCAGGTCGTCATGGGCCTTCACCCGGACCATGGCGATCAGGTCGTACGTACCGGTCACGGAGAAGACCTCGCTGACGCTGTCCAGCGCCGCGATCGACTCGGCGATCTCGGGAATCCGGTCCACGCTGGTCTTGATGAGCACGATCGCGGTGATCACGGCTGGTTTTCTCCCTCGGGGGCCGGCGCTGGGGATTTCACTCTAGTCGGCCGCCCGTACCGCACCCACGCGTAGAGGAACCCGGCGGAGAAGCCCAGCAGGTGCGCCAGATAGGCGACCCCCGGCCCCTGCGTCGCCCGCCCCGCCGCCAGCCACTGCAGGGACACCCAGAACGGCAGCACCACCCAGGCGGGAAACCGCAGCGGCAGGAAGAAGAGGAACGGGAAAAGACTGGTCACCCGGGCTTTGGGGAACAGGTAGAGGAACGCGCCCAGGACCGCGGAGATCGCCCCGGACGCGCCGACGAGGGTCTGCGCCGAGTCGGCGTGGACGCCCGCGTAGCCCAGCAGGGCGAGGTAGCCGCACCCTACGTAGAAGAGGGCGAACCTGAAGTGGCCCATCCTCTCCTCGGCCATCGCACCGAAGACATAGAGGAAGAGCATGTTCCCCAGAAGATGCAGCCAGCTGCCGTGCACGAAGAGCGCGGTGGCCGGGGTGACGGCGGCCCGCAGGGTCCCCTCGAACAGTTCGACGGGCACCACGCCCCACCGCTCGAAGCAGGCCCGCTGCGCGGAGAGCGGCTCGTCACCGGTGCCGTACACGGGATTGAGCCCCGAGGCCGGGCCGATCACGAAGACCACGCAACACAGGGCGATCAGTCCGTAGGTCACCGGAGCGGGCTGACTCCGGACGGCCCTGACCGCGCCGACCGCCCTGTTGACGGGTTTACCCCAGTTGCCGATCATGAGCAGAGCATGACGTAACGGGACCGAAGCGCACAGAGCGCCTCGCCGCTCCCGGTGGACGGGCGTCGAGTACCCGCCAGGCCGTAGGGTTACGAGCCACACGCTCCAGGGAAGCTGGTGCGGCACGGAGATTCAGGAAAGAGAGCGACTGCCACGATGACGGTTCCCCTCCCGACTGCCGAGACCCGGTGGCGCTGCACGCTCTGCGGCAACCTCACGCGATTCGACGTGACGCGTTCGTCGAAGGTCGTCGAGTACGTGCATCTGGATCTGGCCGGGGAGCCCAACGTCGAGGAGCGTGACGTGGTCAGTGAGACCATCGAGTCCGTGCGCTGCCGGTGGTGCAACGCGGTGGATCAGGTGGAACTGGTGGACAGGCCGGGCGCCGGCTCCTGACGGGAGCGGGCCCCGCACGGACGATGGGGTGAAGGATGGTGGAGACCACAGGCGGGGAGCCGGACGACGGCGACGCCGAGGTGCTCGACCGTCCGCTGCCCGACGGTGTGCGCCGCAGGGTCGTGCAGATCGTCTCGGACGGCTTCGGTGGGCTGACCGTCGCCGAACTGCCCACCCAGCTGAGGCAGTACGCCCGGTTCGCCCCCAACCGCCGTGCCAAGTTCGCGGGTACCGCGATGGCGGCGGCCATGGAGACCGACCCGCTTTTCAGACAGCGCATCGCCGAGAAGCTGAGAGAGGCGCAGCCCGAGCTGGCCGGCGCCCTCGACTCAGGCTCGCCGCCCCCGGCCGCGGACCCGCTGGATGTGGCGGCCGCGGCCTATGTGCTGCGGCCCCCGGGCTGGGTGAAGCTGGTGACCGCCGCGGGCGAGGAGGCTCTGCGGGCGGACGCCGAGCGCGCCGACGAGGAGAGCCGCGCCGAGCTGGAGCGGCTGCGCGGGGAGCTCGCCGTGGCCCGCGGCCAGACCCGCGTCGAGACGGAGCGGCTGCGGACCGAACTGGACGCGGCGAAGAAAGAAGCCGAATCGCTTCATCGCAAGCTGCGTGGGGCTCTCAGTGACGTCAAGCGCGGCGAGGCGGCCCTGCGCAAGCTGCGGGGCGAGATGGAGTCCGTACGCGGAGAGGGGCAGGTCCAGGTGTCGGCCGCCGAGAGCGAGGCCCGGCGGCTGAAGCAGCGGCTCGGCGAGGTCGAGGGCTCCCTGGAGGCCACCCGTCGCGCGGCCCGCGAGGGGCGCAGCGTCGAGGACATGCGCGTACGGCTGCTCCTGGACACCGTGCTCGACGCGGCACAGGGGCTGCGGCGTGAACTCGCTCTGCCGCCGGTGTCGGTGCGGCCGGCGGAGACCGTGGACGCGGTCGAACCGGGGCGTATGACACCGAAGGACATCGCGGCCCGGGCGCTGTCCGACAGCGACCCGGCCATTCTCGACCAGTTGCTCGCGCTGCCGCAGGCGCATCTGGTCGTCGACGGCTACAACGTCACCAAGACCGGCTATCCGCAGATGCCGCTGGAGAAGCAGCGGCTGCGGCTCCTCGGCCAGCTCTCGCAGCTCGCCGCGCAGACCGGCGCCGAGGTCACCTGCGTCTTCGACGGGGCCGAGCTGGCCGCCCCGGTGCTGCTCGCGCCGCCGCGCGGGGTGCGGGTGCTGTTCTCCAAACCGGGCGTCACCGCGGACGAGTTGATCCGCCAGCTGGTGCGCGCGGAACCGCCGGGACGGCCCGTCATCGTAGTCTCCACCGACCGTGAGGTGGCCGACGGTGTGGCGAGCGCGGGAGCGCGGCCCGTGGCCTCCGTGGTGCTGCTCAAGCGCCTCTCGCGGGGTTGAGATCCGCCCTTTGTGGGCAGTCCCGCAATGCCGGTGAACTGCGGCCGCCTTTCTGTCCCGTACGTCTCATAGATGCCGGTCGCCCCAAGAGCAACACATGGTCGACTTGCCCGACTTGGCGAAACCTTCACGCAACGTAGCGTCAATCGACCATTACTGCACGTGAGTTGAGTGCAAAAAATACGGTCGGTGACTGAGATTTTTCCGAGGAGGATTTGAACTGATCACAGGGAGGTCACTAAGGTCAGGCCTCGAACCTCCACTCGGGTGATCACTCATTGGGAGTGACGGTGGAGGGGCACCGCCAACCAGCATCATCGGTAGGCGGCTGAGGTAATGAAGGAGCTCGCCTCCGTGGCGTCCCACCGTCGACCGAAGCAGCCGAGCCGCACCCGTGTGACTGTGCTCACCACTGCCGCCGCTGCCGCCGTTGCTCTCAGTTCGCAGGCGGCCAACGCCGCGCCAAGCGAAAAGCCAAGCAAGGACGAGGTCAAGGCCAAGGTCGACGCGCTCTACGAAGACTCGGCACTGGCCACGGACAGGGCCAACGGGGCCGAGGAGAAGCAGGAGAAGCTGGAGAAGGAGATCGACACTCTCCAGGACCAGGTCGCCCGCGGCCAGGACGATCTCAACACCATGCGCGACGGCCTCGGTCTGATGGCCAGCTCCCAGTACCGGACGGGCGCCGTCGACCCCTCCCTCCAGCTCTTCCTCTCCTCGGACCCGGACGACTACCTCGACAAGGCGTCCGCCATCGACCAGCTGAGCTCTCAGCAGGTCGAGGCGCTGAAGAAGGTCCAGGACAAGCAGCGGGTCCTCGCCCAGCAGCGTGATGAAGCGGCCGGCAAGCTCAAGGAGCTCTCCGACACCCGCAAGACCCTGGGTGAGAAGAAGAAGGAAGTCCAGGCGAAGCTCGCCGACGCGCGCAAGCTTCTCAACACCCTGACGGCCCAGGAGCAGGCGGCTCTGAAGACCGCGGACACCCGCGCCAGCCGTGACGCCGGGGAACGCATGGAACTCGGCGACGAGGCCCCGGCCTCCGGCCGTGGTGCCGCCGCCCTCGCCGCCGCGAAGACCCAGATGGGCAAGCCGTACGTCTCCGGTGGCAGCGGCCCCAACTCGTACGACTGCTCCGGTCTGACGCAGTGGGCGTACAGCCAGGCCGGTCAGTCCATAACCCGGACCACCTACACGCAGCAGAACGACGGCACGAAGATCGGCCGTGGCGAGCTCAAGCCCGGCGACCTGGTCTTCTTCAACAGCCTGGCGCACGTCGGCCTGTACGCCGGCAACGGCGTGGTGCTGCACGCCCCGAAGCCGGGCGCTGTCGTCCGCCTTGAGTCGATGAGCACGATCGGCTCCTTCCAGTTCGGCGTCCGCGTCTGACCGGAGCCCTTCGGGGATTTCCCCGAAGGCCGGTCGCCACGCCGCCCGAACGGGCGAATTCCCGTGGCCCCCGCTGACCCCGCGCCCCGCTGATGACCTGCGTCTGAGGCGGGGCGTCGCGTTGTGCGCACGCAACGGGCTTTGGCCTGAGCGTAGTCGCACGACTACTGTCTGGCGCGTTTCCCCCAACTCCGGGGGACCGTCAGCGGAAGGGAGTGCGGCTTCCTGTGGGGTCCCATCGCCGCCTTGCACCGTCCGGTTTCGACCGGGGCGCCCGAGGCGCCACCCTGTGCGTACTGACCGCCGCGGCAGCGGCCCTCGGCGTCCTGCCGGCCGGCGCCGCGCCGCGGGACGACACCCGCGCCGAGGTGGACCGGCTGTACGAGGAGGCCGAGCACGCCACCGAGTCGTACAACAAGGCCGACGAGCGCGCCGACCTCCTGCACGGCCAGGTGGACAGGGCGCAGGACCGGATCGCCGGACAGCAGGACCACATCAACACCCTGCGGGACGCGCTCGGTTCGCTGGCCGGGGCGCAGTACCGCTCCGGCGGCCTCGATCCCTCGCTGGCGCTGATGTTCTCCGACGACCCGGACGACTACCTCGACAAGGCGGCCGCGCTCGACCGGATCAGCGCCCGCCAGGCCGGGGAGCTGAAGGAACTCCAGGAAGCCGTGCGCGACCTCACCCGGGAACGTGGGGAGGCGACCCGCAAGCTCTCCGCACTGGAGGAGAGCCGTAAGTCCGTCGCCCGGCACAAGCGCACCGTCGAGCGGAAGCTGTTCAAGGCACGGCAGTTGCTCAACTCGATGTCCGACGGCGACCGCGCCGCCTACGACCGGGCCTCACGCTCCGGCAGGGCCCCCGACCTCACCGGCGCCGTCCCGTCCTCCGGGCGCGCGGCCGCCGCCGTCGCCGCGGCCCGCTCCGTCGTCGGCCGCCCGTACATCTGGGGGGCCAACGGGCCCGGCGGCTTCGACTGTTCGGGCCTCATCCAGTGGTCGTACGGGCAGGCCGGTATCGGCCTGCCGCGCACCTCGCAGTCCCAGGCCCACGCCGGGCGGCAGGTGCCGCTCGCGCAGGCCCAGCCCGGTGACATCGTCACCTACCGGGACGACGCCAGCCATGTCGGGATGTACGTCGGCAACGGCCAGGTGATCCACGCGCCCTACCCGGGCGCTCCCGTGCGGTACGACCCGGTGGGCATGATGCCCGTCTCGGCCGTGACGCGCCCCTGACGCGCCCCTCACCCGGCGGACCGGGCACCGTACGATCAGGATCGTGGCTGGTCGTGAACGTGCGCCGAAATGGGTCGTGGTACTGCTGCTGACCGGTTTGGCCGGGCCGGTCGGCTGCGGCGGCGCCCCGGGGACCGACCGGGCGTCCGCCGATGTCCAGCGCGTGCTCGACCGGCGGGCGGCGGCGGTGCGCGACGGCAGCGAGAAGGTCTTCATGGCGACGGCGGCGCCGGGCTCCGTCGCCGCCGGTGAACGGGCCGAGGCGCGCACCGAGTTCAGGAACCTGCGGGCGGTCCCGCTGACCGACTGGTCGTACCGTGTCACCGGCTTCCACCGCTCCGGCGACCGCGCCACGGCCGACGCGGAGCTCCGCTACCGCATAGACGGCTACGACAGGGCGCCCGTCGTCACCGCCCGCACGCTGAGCCTCACCCGCTCCGCGGGACGCTGGTACGTGACCGCGGACCGGCCCGCCGAGGACTCCGCCCGGCAACTGTGGGAGCAGGGGGCCGTGGTGGCCGTACGAGGCGAGCACAGCCTCGTCCTGGGGGCCGGGCAGTCCCGTGGCACGCTGCGCGCTTACGCGGGGCTGGCCGACCGCGCGGTGCCCGCGGTGTCGGAGGCGTGGGACGGGGACTGGCCGGGGCGGGTCGTCCTCCTCGTACCGAAGTCGCTGGAGGGGATGGCGGAGCTGCTGGGGGCGCCCGCGTCCGGGTACCGGGGGATCGCGGCGGTCACCACGGGGGAGGCGGGAGGGTCGGGGAAGGCACCCGCCGACCGGATCATCGTGAACCCGGACGCGTACGGAGTACTGGGTTCCTTCGGCAGACAGGTCGTGATCACACACGAGGCTGCCCATGTCGCGACCCGTGCCTCGACCTCGGCGGCGACCCCGCTGTGGCTGTCGGAGGGGTACGCGGACTGGGTCGGCTACCGGGGCACCGGCCGCTCGGCGACCCAGGCCGCACCCGAACTGACGAAGGCGGTGACCGACGGGCGCGTGCCGGCCGCACTGCCCGCCGACAGGGACTTCGGCTTCGGCGAGGACGCGGGGAAGCTGGCACGGGCGTACGAGTCCGGGTGGCTGGCCTGCCGGATGATCGCCGAGCGGTGGGGCGAGGTACGGCTGGGGGAGTTCTACCGGGCCGTGGGGGCGCACGAGAAGCGGGCGGGGGCGGTGGAGGCGGGGCTGCGGGAGGTCCTGGACACGTCCCTGGTGGAATTCACGGGGCTGTGGCGGGAGTACCTGCGGGACAGGCTCGCGGGCGGGTGACCGGGTCACGTGCGGGCGGGTGACCGTGTCCCCTGTCTCCGATGTCTCCGAGCCGGTCCCGTGCCCCCGAGCCGGTCCCGCTTCCCTTGCCCTTGCCCTTGCCCCTGCCCCTGCCCCTGCCCCTGTTCTCTGTTGCCTGTTCCGTCAGGAGGTCAGGGATTGCTCGTCGGCGGGTGCTGTCTGACTGGGTAGCGGGGCGGAACGCGTGTACGACACGGTGTCGCGCCACAGGAGCACGCCCGCGGTGACGGTCGCGGCGACCAGCAGGCCGTTGCGGATCACGAGCAGCGTGATGCCGAGGTCGCTGCTGGCGACGACGTCCGAGAAGAAGACGGGGAACTCCAGGACGGTGACGAAGCTCGCCGCCAGCACCATCCCCGCCGGCGGCCCCATCCGGCTGCCGCGGAAGACCAGACAGGCGGCGGCCAGACCGACCAGCCACACCATGTACTGCGGGCTGATGACCCGGCTCGTCGTGGTGAACAGGAGCACCGCCACGAACGCGGTGTCCGCGGCCGTGTGCACCAGGAACCGGGTCGCGCACAGCCGCCACAGGAGCAGCCAGCCGAACGCGAGCCCGGTCAGCATCATCGCCACCGTGCTCACCACGTCGACATACGGGCCGAGGAACTCCACCGAGCCGTAGTTGAGCAGAACCTTGCCCTGCCAGCCGTGGTGCCGGGCGATGTGGAAGACGAGCGAGCCGAGGGACTCGACCTCGGTCCCGCGGTCGCGCTGGAAGGTCAGGAAGGCGAACGCGCCCGGCATCGACACGGTGAACAGCAGCGCGATACCGCAGATCGCCGTCGCCGCCGCACCCCAGGCCCTGCGCCCGGTCGTGCCCACGAGCAGCAGTAGCGGCCACACCTTCAGCAGCGCGCCGAACGCGGCGAGCGCGCCCATCACCTTCGGATGCCGGACGCCGGCGAGAACCGCGGCCACGGCGACGGCGGTCACCATCACGTCGTACCGCGAGTACACCGTCGGCCCCAGCAGGGGTACGCCCGCCACCCACACCCAGGCGCCGCGCAGCGACCTCTCGGGGCGCAGGCCCGCGCGGAGGAGCAGTGCGAAGGCGATCAGGTCGGCGACGAAGGCGAGGACGAAGAACGCCTCCGTGTAGGCGAGGAACGGCAGCAGCGCGGGGGAGAGGATCGCCAGCGCGGCGGCCGGCGGGTACTGCCAGGTCACGTCGTCCAGCGGGAAGGTGCCGGTGCGCAGGACCTCGTACCAGTTCTGGTAGGTCACCGTGACGTCGCTCGTGACGTCCGGGCCGGGGAAGACGAATACCTTGAAGACGAAGAGCAGCAGCACCAGCCTGGTCAGACCCCAGGTGACCAGCAGTACGTACGGGAACCTCGTCCCCCTGGCTCCCGCCATGCCCACCTGCCCTTTTCGTACGGATCCGCTGTACGGCACCTCCGCACCTCCGCACCTCTGCGTGGCCCCTCTGTCCGGCCATGATCCCCCGCGCGGCTGTGCGAGAGCCGTGGAACGCGGCCGGGCGGGGCTGCCAGGTGCGGATTCGGTACTGTCGACGGTGATGCACAAGACGATGCACAAGACCTTGATCGTGACCAACGACTTCCCGCCGAGACCGGGCGGTATCCAGGCCTTCCTGCACAACATGGCGTTGCGCCTGGACCCCGAGCGGCTCGTCGTCTACGCCTCCACATGGAAGCGTGGCCGGGAGGGAGCCGAGGCCACGGCCGCGTTCGACGCGGAACAGCCCTTCGTCATCGTACGCGATCGAACAACCATGCTGCTGCCCACTCCGAGGGTCTCCCGGCGGGCCGTCGGGCTGCTGCGGGAACACGGCTGTGCCTCGGTGTGGTTCGGTGCGGCGGCACCGCTCGGGCTGCTCGCACCCGTGCTGCGGAAGGCGGGCGCGGAGCGCCTCGTGGCCACCACGCACGGCCATGAGGCGGGGTGGGCGCAGCTGCCCGCCGCGCGTCAACTCCTGCGCCGGGTGGGGGAGTCGACGGACACGATCACGTACCTCGGCGAGTACACCCGCTCACGGATCGCCGCCGCGCTGACGCCCGGAGCGGCTGACCGGATGGTGCAGCTTCCTCCCGGGGTCGACGAGAAGACCTTCCACCCGGGCTCCGGCGGAGACGCCGTCCGGGCCCGCCTCGGCCTCACCGACCGCCCGGTCGTGGTCTGCGTCTCGCGTCTCGTCCCGCGCAAGGGCCAGGACACGCTCATCCTCGCCATGCCGCGCATTCTGGCGAGCGAGCCCGAGGCGGTGCTGCTGATCGTCGGCGGCGGGCCGTACGAGAAGGAGCTGCGCAGGCTCGCGCACGAGACCGGTGTCGCCGACTCCGTCCGCTTCACCGGTGCCGTGCCCTGGTCGGAGCTGCCGGCCCACTACGGCGCGGGCGACGTCTTCGCCATGCCGTGCCGTACGCGCCGCGGGGGGCTGGATGTCGAGGGGCTCGGGATCGTCTACCTGGAGGCGTCCGCGACCGGGCTTCCCGTCGTCGCAGGGGACTCCGGTGGCGCGCCCGACGCGGTGCTCGACGGCGAGACCGGCTGGGTCGTCCGCGGTGGCTCCGCTGAGGACGCGGCGGACCGGATCGTCACGCTTTTCGGCGACGAGGAGTTGCGCCGGCGCATGGGGGAGCGGGGGCGGGAGTGGGTGGAGGAGAAGTGGCGCTGGGACCTCCTGGCGGAGCGCCTCCGGCTGCTGCTGTAGCCCCTACGGGGCTGCCGTGCGGCAGCGGCCGGCGGCGCCTACAGGGCGCCTAGGGGGCGCCTACGGGGGTGCCACTTGCTGCCGTGCGCCGCCTGCGGGCCGTCGTGACCTGATCGCGCAGTTCCCCGCGCCCCTGACCACGTCCCCTGCAGGGCCCCGCGACGCAGGGAAAGCCGCCACCGTTCAGGGGCGCGGGGAACTGCGCGACAAGCCACCGCGGTGGGGCAGTCGCAGACGTGCGCCCCGCCCACGGCGAGTGGGCGCCCTCAGCTCTGATAGATCGCTTCGATTTCGTCCGCGTAGTCCTTCGCCACCACATTCCGCTTCAGCTTCAGCGACGGCGTGAGATGCCCCGAGTCCTCGGTGAACTGGTGCGGCAGCACACGGAACTTCCGCACGGACTCCGCCTTGGACACCGCCGCGTTGCCGTCGTCCACCGCGCTCTGGACCGCCGCGAGCAGATCCGGGTCCTGACCCAGTGACACCGCGGTCGAGCCGACAGGCTTCCCGTGGTCCTCGGCCCACCGGCCCAGGAACTCCTCGTCGATGGTGACCAGCGCGCCCACGAACGGCCGCCCGTCGCCGACCACCATGCACTCGGCGACCAGCGCGTGTGCGCGGATACGGTCCTCGATCACGGCGGGAGCCACGTTCTTGCCGCCCGCGGTGACGATGATCTCCTTCTTGCGGCCGGTGATACGGAGGTAGCCGTCCTCGTCGAGGGTGCCGATGTCGCCGGTGTGGAACCAGCCGTCGGCGAGGGCTTCCTCGGTCGCGGGCTCGTTGTTCCAGTACTCCTTGAACAGGTGCTCGCCGTGCAACAGCACCTCGCCGTCGTCGGCGATGCGGATCACCGAGCCCGGCAGCGGCTGGCCGACCGTGCCGATCTTCTGGCGGTCCCACGGGTTGAAGGAGGTGGCCGCGCAGGACTCGGTCAGGCCGTAGCCCTCCAGGACCGTGAAACCGATGCCGCGGAAGAAGTGGCCCAGTCGCTCGCCCAGCGGAGCGCCGCCCGAGATCGCGTACTCGCCCTTGCCGCCGAGCACCGCGCGCAGCTTGCTGTAGACGAGTTTGTCGAACGTCCTGTATTTGATCTTCAGGCCGATCGAAGGGCCCGCCGCGGTGTCCAGCGCGCGGCTGTACGCGATCGCCGTGTCCGCCGCCTTGTCGAAGATCTTGCCCTTGCCGTCCGCCTGCGCCTTGGCCCGCGCCGAGTTGTAGACCTTCTCGAAGACGCGCGGCACACCGAGGATCAACGTCGGCCGGAACGAGGCCAGTTCGTCGGTGAGGTTCTTGATGTCCGGGACCATGCCCAGCTTGATCGGCGCCATCATCGGCGCGACCTGCACGAGCCGCCCGAAGACGTGCGCGAGCGGGAGGAAGAGGAGCACCGAGCACTCGCCGGTACGGAACAGCGGCCGCAGCCGCTCCACGACGTTGCCGCACTCCGCGAAGAAGCTGCGGTGGGTCAGCACGCAGCCCTTGGGGCGCCCGGTCGTGCCGCTCGTGTAGACGATCGTCGCCGGGTCGTCGGCCTTGACGAGCGAGCCGCGCTCCTCGACCGCGGCGTCCGTGACGTCCTTGCCGGCCCGGCCGAGCTCCTCGACGCCGCCGCCCTCGATCTGCCAGACGTGCTTGAGATGCGGCAGCCGGTCACGCACCGACTCCACGGCGGCCGCGTGCGCGTCCAGCTCCACGACGATCGCGGTCGCTCCCGAGTCGGCGAGGATCCACTGCACCTGCTCCGCGGAGCTGGTCTCGTACACCGGGACGGTGACCGCGCCCGCGCTCCAGATGGCGAAGTCCAGCAGCGTCCACTCGTAACGCGTGCGGGACATCAGGGCGACACGGTCGCCGGGCAGCACGCCCGAGGCGATCAGGCCCTTGGCGGCGGCCTGCACCTCGGCGAGGAAGACGGTGGCTGTGACATCCGTCCAGGTACCGCCGACCTTGCGGGCGATGACCGCGACATCAGGGTGCTGCGCGGCGTTTCTGCGAACGATGTCCGTCAGATTGCCGTCCGCAGGGACCTCGTACAAAGCCGGAAGGCTGAACTCGCGCAAGACTGCTGCTCCTCATAGGGCGCCGGCGCCACGACCAGGTGTGATGCGACGGAGTGGTCCCAGGCTCGGGCAGGTGCTCCGGGAGTCGGTTGTTGAAACCCTGAGCACGACTGGACTGCCCGGACGTTACCCGCCGGTACTGCCTCTACGACAGGGGGGTCCGGTGAGATGTTCCCCGCGTCACACGTGTTGGCGTTCCTTCGCGCAGAGTAGTGCAACGCGTTACTGGTTGGGTGGTAACCGCAGGTCCGCCTGCGTCTACACACGTTTGCTCCACAGGCTTACCCTTGATCGCCATGGCAGGTACACAAGAGGGCGACGGCAGTGGTGGGCGAGAGGCCCCGAGGACGCGGATCCACGTCGTGAGCGACGTGCACGGCAATGTCCGTGACCTGGTCAGGGCCGGTGACGGCGCGGACGCCCTGATCTGTCTGGGCGATCTCGTGCTCTTCATCGACTACGCCGACCACTCCCGCGGCATCTTCCCGGACCTCTTCGGCGCCGAGAGCACGAGCCACATCGTCGCGCTCCGCACCGCCCGTCACTATGAAGAGGCGCGGGCCTTCGGCGCCCGGCTGTGGGCGGGCGTCGACCGGGGCCCCGCCATCGAGAAAGCCGTACGGAAGCAGTACGCCGAACTCTTCGCGGCGTTCCCCGCCCCGACGTACGCCACCTACGGCAACGTCGACATGCCGTCTCTCTGGCCGGAGTACGCCGGACCCGGCACCACCGTGCTCGACGGGCAGCGCGTCGAGATCGGCGGCCGGGTCTTCGGCTTCGTCGGCGGCGGACTGCGTACCCCCATGCGGACGCCGTACGAGATCAGCGACGAGGAGTACGCGGCGAAGATCGAGGCCGTCGGCGAGGTGGACGTGCTGTGCACGCACATCCCGCCCGAGGTGCCCGAGCTGGTCTACGACACGGTGGCGCGGCGCTTCGAGCGGGGCAGCCGGGCGCTGCTGGACGCGATCCGGCGAACCCGGCCGCGCTACTCGCTCTTCGGGCACGTCCACCAGCCGCTCGCCCGGCGGATGCGGATCGGCGCCACGGAGTGCGTGAACGTGGGTCACTTCGCCGGGACGGGGAAGCCGTGGGTGCTGGAGTGGTGAGGGCAGCCGGGGCCGTCGGCGGTCGCGGGGCCGGGAGCGAAGGCCCCTCCACAGCGCGGTAGCCTTCACGCTGCACACACAGGTAGAAAGCGTTCGTACCCAGCAGAACCCCCCTGTCCGGACCGCATCTGGAGGAGCCACAGCGATGGCCGAACACACCAGCTCGAGCATCACGATCGAGGCGGCACCGGCCGATGTCATGGCGGTCATCGCCGACTTCGCCCGCTACCCCGACTGGACGGGCGAGGTGAAGGAGGCGCAGGTCCTGGCGACGGACGAGAAGGGCCGGGCCGAGCAGGTGCGCCTCGTCATGGACGCCGGCGCCATCAAGGACGACCAGACCCTGGGCTACACCTGGACCGGCGACCACGAGGTCTCCTGGACCCTGGTCAAGTCCCAGATGCTCCGCTCCCTGGACGGCTCGTACATCCTCAAGCCCGCGGGCCTGAGCGCCACCGAGGTCACCTACCTGCTCACCGTCGACGTCAAGATCCCGATGCTCGGCATGATCAAGCGCAAGGCGGAGAAGGTCATCATCGACCGCGCGCTGGCGGGACTGAAGAAGCGCGTGGAGTCGGGCGACAAGTAGCCAAGCAGGCAAGCGGACAAGCAGGAGAGTCGGCCGACAGGCGGGGGAATCGGGCGACAGACAGGGGCGCGCCGCCACCGCCGCTCCACCACGTACCGTTCACCACCATGCGCACCATCCTGATCACCGGCCCCGGCGGCTCCGGCCGCACCACCGTCGCCGCGGCCACCGCTCTGGAGGCGGCCCGCCGGGGCACCCGCACCCTGGTGCTCTCCGCGGACCTCACCGACACCCTCGGTGCAGCCCTCGGCGCCCCCACCGGAGGCACGCCGACCGAGACCGCCCCCGGGCTCACCGCCTGGCGGCCGGACGCCGGCGAGGGCTTCCGGGTGGGCCTCCTCGCGTTCCAGGAACAGGTCTCCACCGCCCTGGACCTGCTGGGATCGGCCCGGCTGGACGCCGATGAGCTCACCCCTCTCCCCGGCGCCGAGGAACTCGCCCTGCTCCGGGCACTGCGGGACGCCGCCGCCGCGGACACCTTCGACCTGCTGGTCGTCGACCTGCCGCCGGCCCCCCAGGCACTCGCCCTCCTGGCCCTCCCCGAACAGCTGCGCCGCTATCTGCGCCGCCTGCTGCCCGCGGAGCGCCAGGCGGCCCGCGCCCTGCGCCCCGTCCTCGGCCGGCTGGCCGGTGTGCCGATGCCGACCGACCGGCTGTACGAGACGGCGGCCCGCTGGGACGTCGAACTGGCCGCGGTGCAGCTGGCCGTCGAGGACCCGGCCACGACCGTACGGCTCGTCGCCGAGCCGGGCCCGGCCGGCGCCGACGCCGTACGGTCGGCCACCACCGGCCTCGCCCTGCGTGGCCTGCGCACCGACGCCCTGCTCGCCAACCGCGTCCTGCCCGACGCGTCCCCCGACACCTGGCTGGCCGCCCTCGCCGTCCAGCAGCGCAAGTCTGTCGACGAGTGGCGTGCCGAGTGGGGACAGACGTACGGCGTGCACGAAGTCCCCCACCTCGGCCGCGACCCGCGCGGCGCCGAGGACCTCGCCGCCCTTCCCGTGCCCGCGCCCGTGCCGGCGTCCGTGCCGACGTCCGGGCCCGTGCCGGCATCCGGGCGCGTTCCGGGTGACGACGCTCCCGGCCCGGTCGAATGGCCCGTCGTCGACCGGCTCGCCGACGACGGCGTGCTCGTCTGGCACATCCCGCTCCCCGGCGCGATACGCGAGGAACTCGACCTCGTGCGGCGCGGGGACGAACTCGTCGTCACCGCCGGGCAGTTCCGGCGGATCGTCACGCTCCCGTCCGCACTGCGCCGCTGCGCGGTGGACGGCGCCTCCCTGCGCGAGGGCGAACTGCGTGTCCGGTTCGTGCCAGACCCGGATCTGTGGCCGCGGACACGGTGAACGGCATACCCCCGTTCGGGTAACGTCGAGAGATAAAGAGCCGATGCTTGGAGTCCGCCATGAGCGATGAGCGCCCCACGTCCGACGCAGGGGAGGACGCGCTCGGCACGGTGCACGACGAAACGGTGCGCGCCGAGGAGCGCGACGAGGTCCGGGCGACCGACGGCGACGCCTGGGCGAAGGCGTGCGCCGAGGACCTCGCCGCGGAGCAGGCCCGCCGCCGCACCCAGTACGGCCGGCCGCCCGGCTCGGCCGCCGAGGAACTGCGCAAACTCGTCGACGCCGTCACCGACAAGCTGTCCTCGCTCCAGTCACCGCTGCTCGGCGCGGTCGCGGGCGGCGCCGCCCAGCAGGTGGTGAACCAGGTCGTGCAGCAGGCCAAGGCCGCCGTCGAGCCCGTCATCGAGCGGAACCCCGACGTGTTCGACCATCTGGCGAGCGCCGGCTCCGAACTGCTCGCCGCGTACCGCTCCGCCGTCGAGGCGCAGGAGCGGCGCTGGAGTGCCCGTGACACCGCCGCGCGCCCCCGGGACGAGGGCACCGGCAGCGGTGAACACATCGACCTCGACTGAAGCTGCTCGGGTACGGTTGGCCGTAGCGGGGCTCGACCGAAACTGAGGGATTCATGGGACTCACCATCGGCGTCGACATCGGCGGCACGAAGATCGCGGCCGGGGTGGTCGATGAGGAAGGCAACATCCTCTCGACCTTCAAGGTGCCGACTCCCACCACGCCGGAGGCGATCGTGGACGCGATCGCCGCCGCCGTCGAGGGTGCCAGGGCCGGGCACGAGATCGTCGGCGTGGGCATCGGTGCCGCCGGATACGTCAACCGTCAGCGCTCGACGGTCTATTTCGCGCCGAACATCGACTGGCGGCAGGAGCCCCTGAAGGCAGCGGTGGAGGCCCGGGTGGGCCTGCCGGTCGTGGTCGAGAACGACGCGAACGCGGCCGCCTGGGGCGAGTACAAGTTCGGCGCGGGCAAGGGCCACCGCAACGTCATCTGCATCACGCTGGGCACGGGCCTGGGCGGCGGCATCATCATCGGCAACAAGCTGCGCCGCGGGCACTTCGGCGTCGCCGCCGAGTTCGGCCACATCCGGATGGTCCCGGACGGCCTGCTGTGCGGCTGCGGTTCCCAGGGCTGCTGGGAGCAGTACGCGTCCGGTCGCGCCCTCGTGCGGTACGCGAAGCAGCGCGCCAACGCGACCCCCGAGAACGCGGACATCCTGCTCTCGCTGGGTGACGGCTCTCCCGAAGGCATCGAGGGCAAGCACATCTCGATGGCCGCCCGGCAGGGCGACCCGGTGGCCGTGGACTCGTACCGTGAGCTGGCCCGCTGGGCGGGCGCCGGTCTCGCCGACCTCGCCTCGCTCTTCGACCCCTCCGCGTTCATCGTCGGTGGCGGTCTCTCGGACGAGGGCGAGCTGGTCCTCGACCCGATCCGCAAGTCGTACAAGCGGTGGCTGGTCGGCGGCAACTGGCGGCCGGTCGCCGACGTGATCGTTGCGCAGCTCGGCAACGAGGCGGGGCTGGTGGGCGCGGCCGACCTGGCCCGGGAGCCCGACCCGGTCATGTAGCACGCCCCGACGACGCCCGCCGGCCCTCACCGGGCCGGCGGGCATTCGTGTTCTGCGGGGCGGGGCGGGGTGGGCGCGGCCCGGTCGGCGGTACGGAGTCTGCGGCCCGGCGGGGGCTGAGCGCGCAGTTCCCCGCGCCCCCTTGGGGCGCCCCTGCCTGGGCACGGCTCGCCAGAGGCCCCCTGAAGGGGCGCGGGGAACTGCGCACCCAGCCCCCACCGCGCCGCGGTAAAAGAACAACCCCGCACCCCCCGCCCGATATCTTGATCCGCATGCCGACCAGCCCGACAGCCAGTCCGCTACCAGCGTCCCGTACCGAACCCGACGGTTCGGCCGTCATCCGGGTGCTCAGCTACAACATCCGCTCCATGCGGGACGACACCGCCGCGCTCGCCCGGGTGATCAGCGCCTGCGCACCGGACCTCGTCCTGGTCCAGGAAGCCCCCCGCTTCTTCCGCTGGCGCAAGAAGCTGGCCCGGCTGGCCGCGGCCTCGGGACAGGTTCTCCTCTCCGGCGGTGCCACGGCCTCCGGCCCCGCCCTCCTCTGCTCCCTGCGGGCCACGGTCGAACACACCGAGGACGTGTTGCTCCCGCTCACCCCGGGCCTGCACCGACGCGGCTTCGCGACCGCGGTCGTACGGTTCGGGGGCGCCCGCGTCGGCGTACTGAGCTGTCATCTCTCCCTCCAGAAGGACGAGCGACGGAAGCAGGGCGGGATGCTCCTGGACCAGCTCGCCGCACTGGACACCCCGTACGCCGTCGCGGGCGGTGACCTCAACGAGCGCCCGAACGGCCGCACGTTCAAGCGCCTCGCGGTGGAGCTCCGGGACGGCTGGGAGGTGGCCCCCTGGGGCGGGGAGCACACCTCGACGCCCGGCGATCCCCACCAGCGCATCGACGCGCTCTTCGCCACGGCGGGCGTGGAGATCCTGGGCTGCGGCGTGCCAGCGGCCCACCCCGGAGTGAGTGAGGCAGACCTGAGGGCGGCCACGGACCACCTCCCGGTCCTGGCCGCCCTCAGAATTCCGGCCGGCTGAGCACGCCACCCGTCTGCCCGGACTCGGCGCGAGTCCGCCCGAACTCCGGGCAGGGAAGCGCCGGTTCGGGCGTCAGACCACCGCGCCGCGCCCCGGGTCGTCGTCCTCGTCGTCGCCGCGCATCCGCCCCACCAGCGTGGTGAAACCGCCGAGGAAGCCGCCGATGCCGAGCGTGGCGAGCCACCACGTCATCTCCCAGCCGAGCAGGACCGCGAGAAGGAGCAGCACGGGGCCGCCGATCACGCCCAGCCAGGCGAACTTGGACGTCGTGTCCGCGGCGGGCAGCGGGGGCGGCTCGGGCGGCACGAAGTGGCCCTCGTCGTCCTCGTCGAAGTCCTCCTCGGCCGGTTCGGCCGCCGGGTAGTCGCGTGGGCCCGCGACACCGGGCGCGAACGCGACCGAGCTGCCGAGCGGCTTCGGCTTCCCGTCGGCGGGCTCGTCCGCCGCCTCAGCTGCCGCCGTCGCCTCCGGGTCCGTGGCGTCCGTACCGCCCTTCCGGTCCTTTGCGCCCTTGGGCGTCGCGGCGGTCTTGGTGTCGGAGTCGCCCGGCCCGCCGGAGCCGTTCGTCTCGGGCTCAAGGAGCGCGAGGTCCTCCACCGACTTGAACGGCTTGGCGCCGGGCGGGTCCGGCGGTTCGTCGCCGTACCCCGCCACGATGGCCTCCCACGCCGCTGTCTCGTCGAACGACGGGCCCTGTTCCCCGCCGGGCGGCGCGTCCTTCTCGTCGGGCTCGCGGTCCGCGTCGTGCTCAGCCACCAGTGGCCGTCCCTTCCTGCTGACCCGCCTGACCCGCGCCGGCCTCCTTGCCGGCACCGGGTGCGAGCCGGGAGACGAAGGCGAAGCTCTCCTCGAAGATCCGGTCCGCGTCGTGGTCCAACGTCGCGACGTGGTAACTCTGTTCCAGAAGTATCTCCGTGACATCCACGGACGACACCCGGCTGAGGATGCGAGCCGAGTCTGCGGGGGGCACGACATGGTCCTGCGGGCTGCGCAGGAGCAGCATCGGCTGCGTCACCTGCGGGAGCTCGCCGTCGAGCAGCCGGTAGAAGGTGCGCATCGAGTGCGCGGCGTGCAGGGGCACCTTGTCGTAGCCGATCTCGACACCGCCGTCCTTGGCGATGTCGCTGGTGATGCCCTTCACCGTCCTGACGAAGTGGCGGACCACCGGCAGGGCGTACGCCGCGAGGCCGTGCACCTTGTTCGCCGGATTGACGACCACGACGCCGCTGACCTCGTCCCCGTGCTTCGCGGCGAGCCGCAGGGTGAGGGCGCCGCCCATGGAGAGGCCGAAGACGAAGACCTGGGAGCAGCGTTCGCGCAGGGCGCGCAGCTCACGGTCCACCTCCGCGTACCAGTCCTGCCAGCCGGTGAGCTGCATGTCCTGCCAGCGGGTGCCGTGCCCGGGCAGCAGGGGCAGCGCGACGGTCAGACCGCGCCCGGCGAGATACTCCGCCCAGGGGCGCAGTGACTGAGGGGAACCGGTGAAGCCGTGGCAGAGGAGGACCCCGACCTCTCCGCCCTCGTGGTGGAACGGCTCAGCTCCGGGAAGGACCGGCACCTTCGGTCTCCTGTTCATTCAAGGGCGACGCGACGATCACCCCGAAGCTTCGAGGTGTACTTCACCGTACGCGACGGCACTGACACCGACCAGGGCCGTCGGGTCCATTGGCAGTGCTCCGGGTTAAGGTCTGATCGACATACACAGGAGGCACTCGGGTGATCTACGGCGCAATGAAGTTCTCCATCGGAGGGCCCCTGAAGCTCGCCTTCAGACCCTGGGTGGAGGGCCTCGAGAACATTCCCGCCGAGGGCCCGGCCATCCTGGCGAGCAATCACCTGTCGTTCTCGGACTCGTTCTTCCTGCCCGCCGTCCTCGACCGCAAGGTCACCTTCATCGCGAAGGCCGAGTACTTCACCACCCCCGGCGTCAAGGGCCGGATGACCGCGGCCTTCTTCAAGGGCGTCGGCCAGCTGCCGGTGGACCGCTCCGGAGGGCGCGGCGCGGGCGAGGCGGCGATCAAGAGCGGCGTCGACGTCCTTGAGCGCGGCGAGCTCTTCGGCATCTACCCGGAGGGCACGCGGTCACCCGACGCCCGCCTCTATCGCGGCAAGCCCGGCGGTCTCGCGCGCGTGGCGCTGGCCAGCGGGGCGCCCGTCATCCCGGTCGCCATGATCGACACCGAGAAGATCCAGCCTCCGGGCAAGGTGATGCCCAAGCTGATGCGTCCGGGTATCCGCATCGGCAGGCCGCTGGACTTCAGCCGTTACAGCGGCATGGAGCACGACCGTTTCGTCCTGCGCGCGGTGACCGACGAGGTCATGTACGAAATCATGAAGCTCTCCGGACAGGAGTACGTCGACATCTACGCGACGGCCGCCAAGAGGCAGATCGCGGACGCGGCGAAGGCACAGAAGCAGGCGCACAAGGAAGCCCAGAAGGAAGCCGAGCAGGCCCGCAAGGCAGCCGAACAGGCCCAGGCGGACGCCGAGCCGGCCGACAAGGAGCAGTCCAGCTCCTAGACGCGGCCGCCGGGGGAATGGGGTAGTGGGGGACATGGCCAAGCGGGAGACAGTCATGAGAATGTCGGTCGAGCAGCCGCTGTGGCGCGCGCTCACCGGGTACCGCGTGCTGACGCTGTTCTACGCCATTGGTCTCTTCGTCACCAAGTACGACGAGTTCCTCCGCCCCGAAGTGGCCGTCGGCTACTTCGGGGTGCTCTTCGCGTGGACCTTCGCGACCCTGCCCAAGGTGGCGAACGCGGCGAGCTGTACCAAACGCTTCCTCGCGGCCGACCTGACCATCGCCCTCACCGGCGTCCTGCTCACCCCCGTCGCGGACGCCCACGACCGGATCGTGGAGGGCGGCCCGACCCTCCCGTCGATCTGGACCGCGGGCTCCGTACTGGCGTTCGCGATCAAGGGCGGCTGGCGCTGGGCGGCCTTCGCCTCGGCGCTCGTCGGCGTCGCCAACGTCGTGCAGCGCGGTGCGCTCAGCCAGGACACCCTCCACAACGTGCTGCTGGTCTGGGTCGCCTCCATCGCCATCGGATACGTCGTCGAGGTCGCCCGGGCCTCCGAGCGCACCCTGGCCCGCGCCCTGGAGATCGAGGCGGCGACGCGCGAGCGGGTGCGGCTCGCCCGTGACATCCACGACGGCGTCCTCCAGGTGCTCGCCATGGTGCAGCGGCGCGGCTCCGCGCTCGGCGGGGAGGCCGCGGACCTGGGCCGTCTCGCCGGCGAGCAGGAGGTGGCGCTGCGCACCCTGGTCTCCGGCGCGCTGGTACCCGTCTCACGGGTGTCGGAGGACGTGGTCGAGGGTGCCGTCGTACGCGCGGTGGACGAGCCCGACCCGAGGGACGACTCCGCTCCCTGTGACCTGCGCCCGCTGCTGGCCCCGTACGCCACCTCGAAGGTGACGTTCTCCGAGCCGGGCGCGTCGGTGCCGCTCGCGGCCGGAGCCGCGAAGGAACTGGCCGCCGCTGTCGGGGCCGCCCTGGACAACGTCCACCGCCACGCGGGCGCGGACGCCCGGGCGTGGATCCTGATCGAGGACGAGCCGGACGCGGTCGTCGTGACCGTGCGCGACGACGGCCCCGGCATCCCCGAGGGGCGGCTCGCCCAGGCCGAGGGGGAGGGGCGCCTGGGCGTCGCCCTGTCGATCCGTGGACGGCTGCGGGAGATCGGGGGCACCGCCGAGCTGATCTCGGTACCCGGGCAGGGCACGGAGGTCGAGCTGAAAGTACCGAAGGACGCAGTACCGAAGGACGTACCGAAGAACGTGCGGGACCCGAAGGCCCTGAAAGGGCCCAAGGGTGCACGGGGGAAGGCGGAGAAGGCATGAGTGAGCGGCAGGACCCGATCAGGGTCATGGTGGTCGACGACCATCCCATGTGGCGCGACGCGGTCGCCCGTGACCTGGCCGAGTCCGGATTCGACGTGATCGCGACCGCGGGCGACGGCGAGCAGGCGGTGCGCCGCGCCCAGGCCGCCGGGCCCGACGTCCTCGTGCTGGACCTGAACCTGCCCGCGAAGCCCGGTGTGCAGGTCTGCAAGGAACTCGTCGGCCTCAACCCCGCCCTGCGCGTCCTGGTCCTCTCCGCGAGCGGCGAGCACGCCGACGTCCTGGAAGCGGTCAAGTCGGGCGCCACCGGCTACCTGCTCAAGTCCGCCTCCACGGAGGAGCTGATCGACGCGGTGCGCCGCACGGCCGTCGGCGACCCGGTCTTCACCCCGGGCCTGGCGGGCCTGGTCCTCGGCGAGTACCGCAGACTCGCCTCCGACCCCGGGCCCGCCACGGGCGGCGACGAGCCCAGGGCCCCGCAGCTCACAGACCGCGAGACCGAGGTGCTCCGGCTGGTGGCCAAGGGCCTGAGCTATAAGCAGATCGCCGAGCGCCTCGTCATCTCTCACCGCACCGTGCAGAACCACGTCCAGAACACCCTGGGCAAGCTGCAACTGCACAACCGCGTGGAGTTGGTGCGCTATGCCATAGAGCGGGGCCTCGACGACGCGTAAACCCGTCGATACCCACCATCGAGTGAAGGTGAGTGATCAACACCCGCACAATTCACCGGAATTGACCTTCCGCCCCCTGCTTAAGTGACCTGGATCACTATTAGCGTGAGTCCCGTCAGGCAACCGCGGCGAAGGGACTTTCCATGCGGGTCGGAGTACTGACCGGAGGCGGCGACTGCCCCGGGCTCAACGCCGTCATCCGGGGCATCGTCCGTAAGGGCGTGCAGGAGTACGGCTACGACTTCACCGGCTTCCGGGACGGCTGGAGGGGTCCGCTGGAAGGCGACTCCATCCGGCTCGACATTCCCGCCGTGCGGGGCATCCTGCCCCGGGGCGGCACCATCCTCGGCTCCTCGCGCACCAACCCCCTGAAGGCCGAGAACGGCATCCGCCGGATCAAGGAGAACCTCGCCAAGTGCGAGGTGGACGCCCTGATCGCGATCGGCGGCGAGGACACCCTGGGGGTCGCGGCACGCCTCACCGACGAGTACGGGGTGCCCGTCGTCGGCGTACCGAAGACCATCGACAACGACCTGTCCGCCACCGACTACACCTTCGGATTCGACACCGCCGTCGGTATCGCGACCGAGGCGATCGACCGGCTGCACACCACCGCCGAGTCGCACATGCGGGTGCTGGTGTGCGAGGTGATGGGCCGGCACGCGGGGTGGATCGCGCTCCACTCGGGCCTCGCGGGCGGGGCCAACGTCATCCTCATCCCCGAGCAGCGTTTCGACGTCGACCAGGTCTGTGCCTGGGTGACCTCGCGCTTCAAGGCCTCGTACGCGCCGATCGTGGTCGTCGCCGAGGGGGCGATGCCCAAGGACGGCGACATGGTCCTCAAGGACGGTTCGCTGGACTCCTTCGGACATGTGCGGCTCTCCGGCGTCGGGGAGTGGCTGTCCAAGGAGATCGAGCGCCGCACCGGCAAGGAGGCCCGGACGACGGTCCTCGGGCACGTCCAGCGCGGTGGCACGCCCAGTGCGTTCGACCGGTGGCTCGCCACGAGGTTCGGTCTGCATGCCATCGAGGCCGTCCGGGACGGGGACTTCGGCAAGATGGTCGCCCTCCAGGGCACCGACATCGTCCGCGTCCCGATCGCGGAGGCCACGGCCCGCCTGAAGACGGTGGATCCCCGCCTGTACGCGGAGGTGGGCGTCTTCTTCGGCTGAGTTCCCTCCTGGCGCGCTTCGCGCTTGTCCTCAAACGCCGGAGGGGCTGGCATGTCAGCCTCTCCGGCGTTTGATTGAGGAGCGGGGGTTCGGGGGCGGAGCCCCCGGGACGGGACGGGAAGGGGCGGCGGGGGCGAAAACCGGCGCTCGGCTACCGGGCGGGCCGCCGCTCCGAGAACGCGCCGGCGCCCGTGCCCGCCCCCGCGCGCACCTGATCCAGCAGCTCCCGTACGACGTCCGCGCCACGCAGCGTCAGCACCGACTCGGGGTGGAACTGCACCCCGGCGAAGCCCGCCCCGCGCAGCGCGTGCACCTCGCCCGCCCGGCTGCGGGCGGCCTCGATGCCGTGGGCCGCCAGTTCGAGCGCGGCCTCGTCGTCGCAGCGCGCCACGAAGCTGTTGTAGAAGCCGACGGTCTCCGTCCGCCCGAACAGGTCGATGTCCGTCTGCGCGCCCTGGTACGGGATCTCCTTGCGCACGATCTCCAGCCCCAGTTCCGCCGCGATCAGCTCGTGGCCGAGGCAGAGCCCCAGGACACCGTGCCGGTGCCCGCGGAGCACCTCCGCGGTGAGGCCGCGCAGGAAGGCCATCTTCGGGTCCGTCATGTCGGACGGATCGCCCGGGCCGGGCCCCAGCACCAGCGGGCCCTCGTGCGCGAGGACCGTCTCCCGCAGCCCCGCCTCGTCGTACCGCCGTACGGTCACCGTGAGCCCGGACGAGCGCAGCAGATGCGCGAGCATCGCCGTGAAGGTGTCCTCCCCGTCCACGACGAGCACATGGCCCGACGACCCGGCCGACGGCTCCTGCATCCGCAGCCAGAACGGGGCCAGCGAAGCCCGCCGCCCGTCGAGCGCGGCCCGCACCCGCGGATCGTCGGCGAGGCTCGCCCGCGCGGCGCCCCCGCCCGGCCGCCCGGGGCCTACTCCCAGGGCGGCCAGCACACCCGCCGCCTTCGCGTGGGTCTCCGCGACCTCGCTCGCCGGGTCCGAGCCCCGGACGAGCGTCGCGCCCACCGGCACCCGCAGCCGTCCACCCCCGTCGATGTCGGCGGTCCGGATGAGGATGGGGGAGTCGAGGGCCTGGGCGCCGCCCTCGTCGCGTCCGATCAGGGCGAGGGCGCCCGCGTAGTAGCCGCGCCCGGCCCCGTCCCGCCCGAGGGGCTCGTACCGCTCGATCACCCGGCAGGCGTTCTGCACCGGCGATCCCGTGACGGTCGCGGCGAACATGGTCTCCTTCAGCACCTCGCGCACGTCCAGCGACGACCTGCCCCGCAACTCGTACTCGGTGTGCGCGAGATGGGCCATCTCCTTGAGCCGCGGCCCGATCACGACCCCGCCCATGTCGCCGACCGTGCACATCATCTTGAGCTCCTCGTCGACGACCATCGAGAGCTCCTCGATCTCCTTGCCGTCGGCCAGGAACTCCAGCAGGTCCTCGGGTGTCGGCCCCTCGGCGGGGTAGCGGTACGTCCCGCTGATCGGGTTCATCACGACGGTCCCGCCGGACATCCGCACATGGACCTCGGGGCTCGCCCCGACCAGGGTCCGGTCGCCGGTGTGCACCACGAACGTCCAGTACGCCCCGCGCTCACCCACCAGCAGCCGCCGGAAGAGCGCCAGCGCGTCGGCCCGCCCGAACCCCGGGATTTCCCCCTCGTACGTCCGCCGGATGACGAAGTTGGCGCCCTCGCCCCGCCCGATCTCCTCACGCAGCACCCGCCCGACGATCTCCGCGTACTCCTCGTCCGCGACGTCGAAGCCCCCGTCCTCGACCCGCACGTCGTGCGCGGGCAGCTCCGACAGGACCTGCTCCAGGGAAAGCTCGTACGACACCTCCGGCGTGAGCACCGAGAGCGGGGTGCCGTCGTCGTGGGCGTCGAAGCCGCGCTCGCGGATCTGGCGGTAGGGGACGAGGGCGAGCCCCTCGGGGATGTCGGCCAGCCGCTCGTGCTCGGTGACCGGGCCGAGCAGCAACTCGACGGTGTCGTGATCGTGGCCCGGCGTACGGCGCCGCAGCAGCGCGAACGGGCGGGGATCGTCCAGCAGATCGAGCAGGTTCATGGGTCCTGTTCCTTCTCGGCGTCTCGGTGAGAGAGGTGTGGAGAGAGGCGGAGAGGAACGGTCCCGGTCGCGGAAACACCGAAGGCCGCCCCTCGGGCGGCCTTCGCGAAGTCTTGCGTACGCGCAGTCAGTGGGCCGCCGGGTGAGCGGTCCACCACCAGTTCTGGTTCTGGGTCGGGTGCGCGAACATGCGTCGCACCTTATCCCATGCGAGATTCATGCGAGATCCCATGCGTGCGGCCCGTCTCACTTGATGAGCAGGTGGATGGACGCCCGACACGACCCCGTAATGTTGACGCCGTGACCGTGAACGCTAAGTCCAGCGCCAGCGCTGGCAACACCTGGCGAGACCTGCCCGCGGCGCAGCAGCCCGAGTACCCCGATGCTGAGGCTCTGCGCGAAGTGATCGCGGACCTCGAGTCGTATCCGCCGCTCGTCTTCGCCGGCGAGTGCGACCAGCTGCGCGCCCGGCTGGGAGCCGTCGCCAAGGGCGAGGCGTTCCTCCTTCAGGGCGGCGACTGCGCCGAGGCCTTCGACGCCGTGTCCGCCGACCAGATCCGCAACAAACTCAAGACGCTCCTCCAGATGGGCGCCGTCCTCACGTACGCGGCGTCCGTGCCGGTCGTGAAGGTCGGCCGTATCGCCGGCCAGTACTCGAAGCCCCGCTCCAAGGGCACCGAGACCCGTGACGGCGTGACCCTGCCGACGTACCGCGGCGACTCGGTCAACGGCTTCGATTTCAACGAGAAGGCCCGCATCCCGGACCCCGAGCGCCTGAAGCGGATGTACAACGCCTCCGCCTCCACGCTCAACCTGGTCCGCGCCTTCACCACCGGCGGTTACGCCCACCTGCGCCAGGTGCACGCCTGGAACCAGGACTTCGTGCGGACCTCGCCGTCCGGGCAGCGCTACGAGCAGCTGGCGCGCGAGATCGACCAGGCACTGAACTTCATGAACGCCTGCGGGGCCGACCCGGAGGAGTTCAAGACCGTCGAGTTCTACGCCTCGCACGAGGCGCTGCTTCTCGACTACGAGTCGGCGCTGACCAGGGTCGACTCCCGCACCGGGAAGCTGTACGACGTCTCGGGCCACATGGTGTGGATCGGTGAGCGCACCCGTCAGCTGGACGGGGCGCACATCGAGTTCGCCTCGAAGATCCGCAACCCGATCGGGATCAAGCTGGGCCCGACGACGACGGCCGAGGACGCGCTGGAGTACATCGAGCGGCTCGACCCGGACCGTGAGCCGGGCCGGCTGACCTTCATCGTCCGCATGGGCGCCGACAAGGTCCGCGACAGGCTGCCCGAGCTGGTCGAGAAGGTCACCGCCTCGGGTGCGGCGGTCGCCTGGATCACCGACCCGATGCACGGCAACACCTACGAGGCGGCCTCCGGCCACAAGACCCGCCGCTTCGATGACGTGCTCGACGAGGTCAAGGGCTTCTTCGAGGTCCACAAGGCGCTGGGCACCCACCCGGGTGGTATTCACGTCGAGCTCACCGGCGACGACGTCACCGAGTGCGTGGGCGGCGGCGACGAGATCTTCGTCGACGATCTGCACCAGCGCTACGAGACGGCCTGCGACCCCCGCCTGAACCGCAGCCAGTCCCTTGACCTGGCCTTCCTGGTGGCGGAGATGTACCGGGACCAGTAGCAGATCATCGGCCGTTCCGGTTGTTACAGACGCATGCGGTGGGGCGCGGATCACATACGATCCGCGCCCCACCGCACTTTTGCAGCTCGGAGTCGGCGGGTAAGGTTAGGTTAGCCTCACCGATCTTCGGGGACGGCGTGACCTATCGAATCCCGTCGGGAGGTGCACCGCGTGTTCGTCTGCAACTGCTTCGGAGTGACCGAGGCACAGGTGAAGAAGCACGCGGAGGGCGGCGCCTGCACCCCTCGGCAGATAGCGTCCGCCTGCAAGGCGGGCACCGACTGCGGATCCTGCGTACGGCGCATCCAGGCACTGCTGGGCCGAGGCGCCCTCCCCGGTCGCGAGCCGGCGGCTCAGGACATTCCCGCGTTCGCGGAAGTGGAGCGGCTGGACGAGGCCGCGTAGCCCTGAAGCGGCTCAGCTCTCCGGCTGCTCGATGAGCTGTGCGATGTAGAGCGCCTCGCCGAGCTTCTCCACCAGATCCAGCTGGGTGTCCAGGTAGTCGATGTGGTGCTCCTCGTCCTCGAGGATCGACTCGAAGATGTTCGCGGACGTGATGTCGCCCTTGGTCCGCATCACCTCGATGCCGCGCTTGAGCCGGTCGATCGCCTCGACCTCGACCTGTCGGTCCGCCTGGAACATCTCGGTGACCGTCTGCCCCACCCGGACGTGGAAGAGCCGCTGGTAGTTCGGCAGACCGTCCAGGAAGAGGATGCGGTCGGTCAGCAACTCCGCGTGCTTCATCTCGTCGAAGGACTCGTGCCGCGTGTACTTCGCGAGCTTCGTCCAGCCGAAGTTCTCCTGCATCTTCGCGTGCAGGAAGTACTGGTTGATCGCGGTGAGCTCGCCGGTCAGCTGCTCATTGAGAAATTCGAGAACCTCGGGGTCGCCCTGCATCGCAGAGGCTCCTTCCAAGCGGGGGGAACTGGCGGGTTGCGCCGCATGATTGCACCGGCGTCGAAGATCGTCCAGTAAGTGCATGCTTAGTAAGTAAGCACAGGCTTAGTCCGTCTTGTCGCGGTTGACCGAGTGGGTACTGACCTGGTCATGTCCACCTTCCCGGTCTGTCAGGATGGAGTCATGGGTCAGCCGGTGGATCGTGAATCTGGAGAAACAGCACAGTCGGAGCTTCCGCCGGGACAACGACTCCAGCGGGGCTGGCCGGTCACGCACTACGGGCCCGTGCCCAAGTTCCGCCCCGAGCGCTGGGAGTTCAGGGTCTTCGGCGCCACCGCCGACAGTGAGAAGCACTGCTGGACCCACGACGAGTTCACGGCCCTGCCGTACGCGACGGTCGTGGCCGACCTGCACTGCGTCACGAAGTTCAGCATGATCGGCGCGGAGTGGGGCGGTGTTCCGGCCCGGACGATCCTGGAGATCGCTCCGCCCGCACCCACCGTCACCCACGTCATGGTCTGGGCGGAGTACGGCTTCAGCTCGAATCTGCGCCTCGACGACTTCGCGTCGGAGCGCTCGATCCTCGCCACTCACAAGGACGGCGAACTGCTCACCGCGGAACACGGCTTTCCCCTGCGTCTCGTCGTGCCGCAGCTGTACGCCTGGAAGGGCCCCAAGTGGGTCCGCGGTGTGGAGTACATGACCGCCGACCGTCGCGGCTTCTGGGAGGAGCGCGGCTATCACAACGTCGGCGATCCCTGGCGGGAGCAGCGTTACTCGTACCAGGAGGAGCCCGGAGACGGCCCCGAGCTCTGACGGCTCACCACCTCACGCCGTCCGTGCCTCACGCTGTCCGTCAGACGCAGGTTCTGAGCTTCTTCAGCCGCTCCACGTCCGCCGTGTGCCCCTCCTTGCCACCGGGCGTCTCGATGATCAGCGGTACGCCCTCGGTGGCGGGGTGGGTCATCAGGGCGCGGAACGGGTCCTCGCCGATGTGGCCGACGCCGATGTTCTCGTGCCGGTCCTTGTGGGCGCCTGCCACGTCCTTGGAGTCATTGGCGTGGATCAGCTTCAGGCGGCCCTCGCCGACCGTGTCCACCAGCAGATCGAGAGTCTGGTGCATCCCGCTCGGCCCGGTGAGGTCGTGCCCCGCGGCGAAGATGTGGCACGTGTCCAGGCAGACACCCAGCTTCGGATGGGAGTCGAGCGCCTCGAAGTACGGGCCGAAGTCCCAGGTCCGCGAGCAGAGCGAGGCGCCCTGGCCGGCGGTCGACTCAAGGAGGAGGTGGGGGTCGTCGTCGTGGGTCAGCTCGTCGAGCAGCGGCAGCAGATACTCGCGCACCTGCCGGAGCGCGACCGGGCGTTCCCGGCCGCCGGTGGCCGAGCCCGTGTGCACGACCACGCCCAGCGCCCCGATGGCGCGCCCCCGGCGCAGCGAGTGCCGCAGCGACTCCACCGACTTCTCCACGGTCGCCTCGGTGTGCGAGCCGAAGTTGATCAGGTAGGGCGCGTGGACGTACGCGGGAAGGGACTCCGCGGCGCAGGCCGCACGGAACGCCTCGTCCTGGACCGGGTTCCCGGGCGGTGTCGCCCAGCCGCGCGGGTTGGCGACGAAGACCTGGACGGCCTCGGCGGCCAGGTCGCGCGCGTACGAGAGGCCTACGGAGGCGAGGCCTCCGGCGACGGGGACATGGCCGCCGACGGGGTTGCGGGACTGGTCAGTGCTCACCCTCCCAGGGTGTCACGCGGTCCCGGCCGCCCTGTCGGCGGATGTCTCGGCGGACGTCCTCGGAACGCCTCGCTCAGCCGACCTCGATGGTGATCGTCGACCCCTTGGGCGCCGTCTCGCCGCCTTCCGTCGACTGGCTCTTGACCTCGTCGCCGCCGAAGATGTCGAGCAGATCGCGGTCCTCCTTGACCTCGAAGCCGGCCTCTTCCAGTTCCTGCTTCGCGTCGTCGACACTGTCGCCCACGACGTCCGGGACCTCGACCAACGGCGGGCCCTTGGACACCGTCAGCTTGACGGTGCCGCCCTGGGCCACCTGCCGGTCGGGGTCGGGCGACTGCTCGGCCACCTGACCGGCGTCGTAGTCGGAGGTGACCCGCTCGGAGGCGACCTCGACCGTCAGGCCCGCGTCCTCCAGTTCCTCCTTGGCGTCGGCCAGGTCGTCGCCGAGCACGTCGGGCACGTCCACCGGGCTGCCCTTGCTGACGACGAGGGCGATCGCCGCGCCGCCGCGGCGCTCGGTGCCCGCCCCCGGCTCGGTGCTGATCACCTGGCCCACGACGACGTCGTCGCTGAAGGCCTTGGTGACCATGCCGGCCACGAGCCCCTCCTTCTCCAGCCGTTCCTTCGCCTTGCCGAGCACGAAGCCCTTGAGGTCCGGCACACGCACGACGTTCGGGCCCTTGGAAACCGTCAGCGTCACGGAGCCGTTGTCGCGGATCCGGGTGGCCGGCTTGGGATCGCTGCTGATGACCTTGCCGCGCTTGACGGTGTCGCTGTACTCGGTTTTGACGGCTTTCACGTCGAGGCCGGCGTCCTGGAGGCGCTGCTGGGCCTTCGCCTCGGTCTGGTTGAGCACCGCCGGGACCTCGGTGAACTGCCCGGAGTTGATGTACCAGATCCCCGCGCCGACCCCGAGGGCCAGCAGGACCGCGGCGATGATCGCGAGCAGGCCCCGGCGCGGGGACAGGCTGCGGCGGCGCCGCGGGGGCTCGGGCGGCGGGGACGGCAGGAAGCTCGTGTGGTGCAGTTCCGCGTCGTCGTTCACCGGGAGCGGCCGCGGCACCGACAGCGAGCGCGGGATCACACTCGTACGGTTGTCGGCGCCCGGACGGTCCGTGGAGAGGGCCCCCGGGGGTACGGCGTCCAGCTGGTCGTCGCTCAGGGCGCTGCGCGCGTCCAGGGTCTGCGCGAGCAGCGCCACCGCGTCGTACGGGCGGACCTCGGGGTTGCGCGCGGTGGCCGTCGTGACCAGCTCGTCGAGCTCGTGGGCCAGGCCGGGCACGGCCGCCGACGGCGGGGGCACGTCCTCGTGGAGGTGCTTGTAGAGCACCGCTGCGGGCGAGTCCCCCAGGTGCGGCCGGTCGCCGGTGAGCATCTCGAAGAGGAGGATGCCGCAGGCGTACACGTCCACCCGGGGGTCGGCCGTGCCGTTCTCTATCTGCTCCGGTGCGAGATACGACACAGTGCCCAGTACGGCACCCGTCGTGTGGGTGACCGTGTCCACGGCCCGTACGAGACCGAAGTCCGCCACCTTCACCCGGCCGTCGTCCCCTATCAGGACGTTCTCCGGCTTCATGTCACGGTGTACGAATCCGGCGCGGTGCGCGGCGCCGAGCGCGGCGAGGACCGGCTCCAGGATGTCCAGCGCCGCCCGCGGCTGGAGCGCCCCGCGCTCGCGCAGCACGTCGCGAAGGGTGCATCCGGCCACGTACTCCATCGCCAGATAGACGTAGCCGCCGTCGGCGCCCTGGTCGAAGACCTGCACCACGTTCGGATGGGCGAGCCTCGCCACCGACTTGGCCTCGCGGATGAAGCGGTCGACGAACGAGACGTCGGCGGCCAGGGCCGGATGCATCACCTTGAGCGCGAGCACCCGGTCCAGGCGGGTGTCCACGGCCCGGTAGACCGTGGCCATCCCGCCGACCGCGATGCGCGCGTCGACGCGATACCGACCGTCGAGCACATGCCCGACCAACGGGTCCTGAAGGGTCGTATCCACGCAGGTGAGTGTACGAGCCGTCACTGACGGCGCGGCCCGCCCGGGCGGTTCCGGGGCGGTACTGAAGCCGAGCTGTGACGGACCTCGCACGCTGACCAGGGCGGCACGGCATATGGATTCGGACAGATGTTCAAGCCGAAGCTCAGAAAGCGGGTCGTTCCGGATCCAAGCGCGCGATTCCGTCCGCCGGCGACGAGGCTTCGGCGAAGTGGCGGCGCGGAATGCGGCCCGCCCGGTACGCCAGCCGTCCGGCCTCGACCGCGTGCCGCATGGCCTCGGCCATGAGGGCCGGCTCCTGCGCCCGGGTCACGGCCGAGGCGAGCATCACACCGGCGCAGCCCAGCTCCATGGCGAGCGCGGCGTCCGACGCCGTACCGGCTCCCGCGTCCAGGATCACCGGCACGCGCGCGTGCTCCACGATCAGCTGGAAGTTGTGCGGATTGCGGATCCCGAGCCCCGAGCCGATGGGCGACCCCAGCGGCATGACCGCGGCGCAGCCCACGTCCTCCAGCTTCCGCGCGAGGACCGGGTCGTCGTTCGTGTAGGGGAGGACCGTGAAGCCGTCGTCGACGAGGGTCTCGGCGGCGTCGAGCAGTTCGATCGGATCGGGCAGCAGCGTGCGCTCGTCGGCGATGACCTCCAGTTTGACCAGGTCCGTGCTGAGCGCCTCGCGCGCGAGGCGGGCCGTCAGCACGGCCTCCCCCGCGGTGAAACAGCCCGCGGTGTTGGGCAAAACGCGGATCCCGAGCCGGTCGAGCACGGAGAGGACCGAGCCGTGGGCTCCGGGACTCACGCGCCGCATCGCGACCGTCGTCAGTTCCGTGCCGGACGCGACGAGTGAGCGCTCCAGGACGTCGAGGCTGGGGGCACCGCCGGTGCCCATGATCAGACGGGACGCGAAGGACGTACCGCCGAGGACGAAGGGGTCGTCGGCCATGGGTCAGCCTCCTTGGACGGCGGTGAGTACCTCGACGCGGTCTCCCTCGCGCAGGAGGGTTCCCGGCCACTGCGCGCGCGGAACGACGGTCTCGTTCAGCGCGGCGGCGACACCGGAGGGGGCCGCGCAGAGAGCGGTGACGAGGGTGTCGAGGGCGGTGTCGGCGGCGAGTTGCCGCCGCTCCCCGTTGACGAGGACGGTCACGCTCATACGGGCTGCTCCATGAGTGCGGCGGCGTCGAACCGCCCGGGGGCGAACGGGCGGGCCTCGTCCGGGAGTTCGCCGGTGACCAGGGCGTGCGCCAGGGCGTCGCCGGTGACCGGGGTGAGCAGCACACCGTTGCGGTGGTGGCCGGTCGCCAGCAACAGCCCGGGGAGCCCGCTCGGGCCGAGCAGGGGCGCGTTGTCGGGGGAGCAGGGACGCAGTCCGGCCCGGGTCTCGGTGAGCGGCAGCTCGGTGATGCCGGGGACGAGTTCGTGGGCGTCCCGCAGCAGTTCGTACACGCCGCCCGCCGTCACCGTGGTGTCCCAGCCCAGCTCCTCGCTGGTCGCGCCGACGACGAGTTCGCCGCTCTCACGCGGCACCAGGTAGACGTGGCTGCCGCGGACGACGGCACGCACCGTCCGGCTCAGGAAGGGCGCGCTCCGGCTCAGCAGGGCCGGGCTCCGCTCCGGCATGGTCAGCCGCAGCACCTGCCCCTTCACGGGACGCACCGGCGGCAGTACGTCCTCGGGCACGCCCGCGAGGCGTCCGCTGAGGCTGCCCGCGGCGAGGACCACCTGCCCCGCGGACAGCTCGGTGCCGTCCGTCGTGGTGACTCCGGCGGCCCGGCCCCCTGTGACGGTGAGCCGCTCGGCCCATCTGCGGTGGAAGACCACTCCGGCCCGCTCACAGGCCGTGACCAGGGCCGCGGCGAGCCGTCGGGGGTCGATCTGGTGGTCGCCGTCCACCCGCAGCCCGCCCCGCACTCCCGGCGCGAGCATCGGCTCCAGGCGCCGGCACTCACGGCCGCTCAGCCACTCCGACTCCAGGCCCGACCGGCGCTGCAGGGCGTGCAGTTCCCGCAGATGGGCGCGGTCGTCGGCGTCGAGCGCCACGGTCAGCGTGCCGCACTGCCGGTAGCCGAGGTCCACGCCGGTCGCCTCGGTCAGCTCGGCGACGAAGTCCGGATAGCGCCGCGCCGAGGCCAGGTTGAGGCCGAGCAGGGTCCCCTCGCCGTAGTGCAGCTCGGTGACGGCGGCCAGCATCCCGGCCGCGACCTGCGCGGCGCCGCCGCCCGGTTCGGGGTCGACGAGCGCGGTCGTGAACCCGCGCTGCGCGGCGCGCCAGGCGGTGACCAGACCGATGATCCCGCCCCCGACGACCAGGACGTCGGAGACCAGGACGTCGGGTGAAGATGCTTGTGATGTACGCGACATGGGCGTCCAGCCCCTCCCTTCGCCGGCATGACCCGGATCAGGTTCGTACGGTCGGAGGCCGCCCCAGCCTCCCTCTCAGCCCGGTGCGTCCGGACTCCCGCGAGTGCTCTGCGCCGACCACCCTAGCTCTTCGCCTCGCACCGCAGTAAGGGAGCCGCGCGGCGTGCCCCGCTCGCCCGACGGACCCGTACGCGCCCCTGACCGACGATTCCACCCCTGTCTATGGTGACCGGGTGAGCGAGCTGACGCAGGTACGGAGTCCGACGGTGCGACCGGGTGTCGTGATCGTCGGTGCGGGCATGGCCGGGGTTCAGACGGCCGTGGCCCTGCGGGAACAGAGTTTCACCGGAAGCGTGACCTTGATCGGCGCGGAGCCCCACCAGCCGTACGACCGTCCGCCGCTGTCCAAGGCCGTGCTGCTCGGCAAGGCCGAGGGCTCCGCCTTCGACGTCGACTTCGAGAGCCTCGACGTCGAGCTGCGCCTGGGGCTCGAAGTGACCGGCGTGCGCCCGGCCCGGCGCGAACTCGACACGGCCCACGGCCCCGTCCCGTACGACGTCCTGGTCGTCGCCACGGGAGCGGAACCGATCCGGCTGCCCGGCGCCGAGGGCGTACCCGGCGTCCATCTGCTGCGCACCCTCGACGACGCCGAGCGGCTGCGCCCCGTGCTCGCCCGGCAGCACGACATCGTGGTGGTGGGCGCGGGCTGGATCGGCGCGGAGTTCGCCACGGCGGCGCGTGAGGCGGGGTGCGCGGTGACCGTCGTCGAGGCCGCCGACCGGCCGCTCGTCGGCGTGCTGCCGGCCGAGGTGGCCGCTCCCATGGCCGCCTGGTACGAGGACAGCGGGGCGTCGCTGCGCACCCACGCGCGCGTGGAACGCGTCGAGCCCGGCGCGGTGGTGCTGGACGACGGGTCGCGGCTGCCCGCGGACGCCGTCGTCGTCGGAATCGGGGCGCGGCCCGCCACGGCCTGGCTGGCCGGCTCGGGGATCGAACTGGGCGCCCACCGGGAGGTCGTCGCGGACGACCACCTGCGCACCTCCGTCCCCGACGTGTACGCGGTCGGCGACTGCGCGTCGTTCCCGTCGGGCCGCTACGGCGAGCGCCTGCTGGTCCACCACTGGGACAACGCGCTCCAGGGCCCGCGCACCGTCGCGGCGAACATCGTCGGCGAGACGCCCGCCCCGTACGACCCGGTGCCCTACTTCTGGTCCGAGCAGTTCGGCCGCTTCGTCCAGTACGCGGGGCATCACGGATCCGCGGACACCCTGACCTGGCGCGGCGATCCGACCACCCCCTCCTGGTCGGTGTGCTGGCTCCGGGACAGCCGCCTGGTCGCGGTCCTGGCGGTGGGCAGGCCCCGGGACCTGGCGCAGGGGCGACGGCTGATCGAGTCGGGCACCCGAATGGACCCGGCCCTGCTGGCGGACCCGGCACGGCCGCTGAAGGGGGCCGTGGCCTGACCACACCGCCCCGGTCGACCGGCCGGGGCACCGGGTGTGAGTCCGGGCCCGGGTACCGGGTGTCAGTCCGAGATGGCAGGCTTGTGTCCGTGACCGAGATTGACGCAAAGATCGATGCTCTCGTCCCCGCCTGGCTCACCCTCCCCGACATCGCCGAACAGTTCGGCGTCGAGGTGACGCGCGTCCGGCAGCTGGTCAGGGAAGGCCAGCTCATCGCCGTACGCCGTGGTGAGAACCGCGCGCTGCACGTCCCCGCCGCCTTTGTCGACGCGGACGAACAGAAGGTCGTCAAGGGCCTGACCGGCACCTTGACGCTCCTGCGGGACGACGGCTTCTCCGACGAAGAGATGCTCGAGTGGCTCTTCACCCCCGACGAGAGCCTGCCCGGTACCCCCGCGCAGGCTCTGAGTGAGAATCGCGGCACGGAGGTGAAGCGCCGCGCCCAGGCGCTCGCCGTCTGACCTGACCACGCCGCACGGCGTACGGGCCGCGTGCCCCGCAGGCCCGCGGCCCGTACGCCACCGACACGCCACGGGGGGCCCACGCATGCCCGTATCCACCGCACGCGCCCAGCTCGCCGACGCCAGGGTCTACCTCTGTACGGACGCTCGCAGGCGCCAGGGCGACCTCGCCGGCTTCCTGGACGCCGTCCTCGCGGGCGGCGTGGACATAGTGCAGCTGCGGGACAAGGGCATGGAGGCGGCCGAGGAACTGGAACACCTCGCCGTCCTCGCGGAGGCCTGCCGCCGGCACGGCAAACTGCTCGCCGTGAACGACCGGGCCGACGTCGCCCACGCCGTCGGGGCCGACGTCCTGCACCTCGGTCAGGGAGACCTGCCCGTCCCCGCCGCCCGGGCGATCCTCGGCGACGAGGTCCTGATCGGCCGCTCCACCCACGCCGGGCCCGAGGCCTCGGCCGCCGCCGCCCAGGACGGCGTGGACTACTTCTGCACGGGGCCCTGCTGGCCGACCCCCACCAAGCCGGGGCGCCACGCGCCGGGCCTCGACCTGGTCCGCCACACGGCCGCGCTGGCCACGGACCGTCCCTGGTTCGCCATCGGCGGCATCGACCTCGGCAACCTCGACGAGGTGCTCGAAGCGGGCGCGCGTCGCGTCGTCGTCGTACGGTCCATCACCGAGGCCGGTGATCCGGGAGCGGCCGCGGCGGAGTTCGCGAAGCGCCTGAGGGCGGTGTGAGCCGGAGGCCGCGGACGGCCCGAGTCGGAGGTCCGGCAGCGCTCCGGCAGTAAGCTGTCAGGGGTTCGGCAGCGGTCCGACAGAGGTTCGGTCGAGGCATGGTTGTCCGAGGAGTGGACAACAAGTCGACAAATCGGGCAATTTCTCCGCATCCGGTTGGGGGACCGTCTCCCCCTGGCTAACCTGCGGGTATGGCCCTCGGATCTGCTTCCACCAGGACTGACCACGCCCGCACCGTGCGGGACATGCTCGCGACGGGAAAGACGACGTTTTCGTTCGAGTTCTGGGCGCCGAAGACCGAAAAGGGCGAGCGGAACCTGTGGAACGCGCTGCGCAGGGTCGAGGCGGTCGCGCCCAGTTTCGTCTCCGTGACGTACGGGGCGGGCGGCACCACCCGCGCCGGGACGGTCAAGGCGACGGAACAGATCGTGTCCGACACGACACTCACCCCGGTCGCCCACCTCACCGCGGTCAACCACTCCATCGCGGAACTGCGCAACATCATCGGCCAGTACGCGGACGCCGGGATCCGGAACATGCTCGCCGTGCGCGGCGACCCGCCCGGTGACCCGATGGCCGACTGGGTGGCGCACCCCCAGGGCCTCACCTACGCGGCCGAACTCGTCCGGCTCATCAAGGAGTCGGGCGACTTCTGCGTGGGAGTCGCGGCCTTCCCGGAGATGCATCCGCGGTCCGCGGACTGGGACGCGGACGTCGCGAACTTCGTCGACAAGTGCCGGGCCGGCGCCGACTACGCGATCACGCAGATGTTCTTCCAGCCGGACGCGTACCTGCGGCTGCGTGACCGGGTCGACGCGGCGGGTTGCACTACGCCGATCATCCCCGAGGTCATGCCGGTGACCAGCGTGAAGATGCTGGAGAGATTGCCGAAACTGAGCAATGCGTCGTTCCCGGATGCCCTGAAAGAGCGGATCCTCACAGCCAAAGACGATCCGGCGGCTGTACGCTCCATTGGCATCGAGTTCGCCACGGAGTTCTGCGCGGGGCTGCTGGCCGAGGGAGTCCCCGGACTGCATTTCATTACGTTGAACAACTCCACTGCGACGCTGGAAATCTACGAGAACCTTGGCCTGCATCACCCACAGCGGGTCTAGACCGGTCGCATCGTCGTACGACACACTGCGTAGCGGCCACCTGTGAGAGGGGCGTACATGGGCTGGACGGTCCTCTATATCGCGTTCGGCATCGTCGCGCTGTGGCTGCTGGGCGAGGTACTGCTGCAGTACAAGGCGCGGCTGCGCTGGCGGCTGCTGGCCTTCGGCGGCTTCCTCGGGGTGGTCTTCGGTGTCCTGATCCCGAACGTGCTGGTCATCGGTCTGGGTGCGGCTGCCTTCGCCGTCGGGCAGACGTACGTCACGCTGTCGTTCCGCAGCGGCTTCGCGTCCGGCTGGGCCGTCTCCGGACGCCCGGGCCTCACCAAGCGCCGCCGGGGCGAGCCCGAGCGCAAGGACCCGACGCTGGAGGTCACGGACCTCCAGGCCGCGGAGACCGGAACGTATCCTCAACCGGACTTCGGCCGGAACGAGAGCTTCGGCGGGGACGACGCCTTCGGGCGTGACGACTCGGTCTTCGGGCAGCGCCCCGGGACTGCCGCCGAGTCCGCTTCCGCTTCCGGCTCCGTCTACGAGCCGCAGCCGCTGCCCGACGACACCGGCCAGTACGGCGTCTACAGCGAGGCGGCCTACGCCGCGGCCACGGACCCCGCGTACGCCGCCTCGGCCCAGGGGCAGGCGCAGGGACAAGAGCAGGGGCAGGCGCAGGGCCAGGCCCAGGACCAGTTCGCCCAGAACTACGGATACGACGGCTACTCGAACTACGACCAGCAGCAGCAGTACGGCTACGACACCGGGCAACAGCAGCAGTACCCCGCCTACGCCGACCCGTACGCCGGCTCGCAGTCCTACGACGCCGCCTCGTACGGCCAGTCCTACGACGCCTCGCAGCAGCAGTACGGGCAGCAAGGACAGCAGGGGCAGCAGGATTACGGACAGGACCAGTACGCTGCGGGCGGTTACGGCGGCGAGACCCCGGCCGGCGGTGTCTGGGTGCCGCAGCAGCGGACCACCGAGGACCCGTACGGGGGCGAACTCCCGCAGGAGCAGCCGTATCCCTACGAGGGCAACGGCCAGCAGGAACAGCCGGGCCAGCAGGGCCAGCAGGGCGGGTACGACGAGCAGCAGTACCGGTACTGAACCCGGCGCGATCTCGGCGCGGCGCCCGCCGCAGGGGCGCCACCGGGTGTCACTGCGAGCCCCGGAAGTCCGGTCCCTCCACGATCAGTCCGGCGACCAGAGCCCCCGACATGCCCGCGTGCGGAAGCCCGCCGCCGGGGTGCGCCCAGCCGCCGACCGCGAACAGGCCCGGAACGCCGGTGGCGTTGGCCGGCCGCAGCAGTGCGCCGTCCCCGCCGGCCAGCGCGGGAGCGGGCACACCGCCCCCCTCCGCTCCGGTCTCCCGCTCCGTGTGCAGCGGAGTCCGTACCTCGCGCCACAGCACGCGCTCGCGCAGGTCCGGCACCGCCCGCTCCGCGGCGGCGACCATGCGGTCGGCGAAGCTGTCGGCGGCACCGGCAGCGGCCCAGTCGTAGTGCGCGAGGGACGGCACTGTCGCCGTGAGGACCACGGACTCGTGGGCGTCGTCCGGGCGCAGCAGCGGATCGCCGGGACGGTCCACCCACACCGTGGGCCGCGGCGGCACCGTACCGGTTTTGAAAGTGTGGCCCAACTCCTCGGCCCGGTCCGTGGTGTGCACGACCGTGCGGTGCGCGGTGCCCGTCTCGCGCGGGCCGCGCAGGGCGAGGCAGACCACAGCCCTGCCGCAGGACCGGGACACGGGGTGCGGTGCGGGTGACTCGCCCCCGTACAGATCACCGCGGCCTGTCAGGCTCTCCAGCAGCTCAGGCGGGCCGCCCACCACGAAGTCCGCCTCGGCGACGGTCCCGTCCTTCAGCTCCACGCCGGCCGCCCGGCCGTCCTTCTCCGTGACCGAGACGACCTCGGCCCCGAAACGGAACTCCACCCGGCGGGCCAGACAGCGCTCGTACACGGCCCGGGCCAGCTCCCGGATCCCGCCGCGCACGTACCACGCGCCGAAGGCGTGCTCCATGTACGGCAGGACGGCCGCGCTCGCCGGGACCGCGCCCGGGTCGAGGCCGTACGCCAGCGCGTAACTCTCCAGGAGGGCGGCGAGGCGCGGGTCGCCCAGTTCCCCGGAGCCGACCTCCGAGAGACGGCGCGCCGTACGCGTACGCAGCAGGCGCCGTTGCCGCAGTGCCGGATAGGGCTCGCGCTCGCCGAGGACCTGCCAGTCGGACCACAACGGCTCCTCCAGGAGTGGCCGCCGCGTCCGGTCCCAGGCCTCGCGCGCCCGGACCAGGAAGTCGCCCCAGCGCTCACCCGCGCCCGCGCCCAGAGCCTCGTCCAGGGCCGAGACGACGCCCGCGCGCGAGGCGTTGGGCAGCGGGACCTCCGTGCCGTCGGCGAAGACGTGCCGAGCCGCCGGGTCGACCTGGACCAGGTCGACACATGCCTCCAGGGGCTCCTTGCCCGTCTTGACGAACAGGTCGCGGTACACCGCGGGGACCGGGAGCAGGCCGGGGCCGGTGTCGAAGGCGAAGCCGTCGCGCTCGAAGCGGCCCACCGCGCCGCCGTACGTCGCCGTGCGCTCGTACACCGTCACCCGGTGGCCCGCGACGGTCAGCCGCGCGGCGGCCGCCATTGCGCCCATCCCGGCGCCGATCACCACAATGCGTGCCATGACAGGGACTTTATCGGCCGCCACCGACAGCCGGTCGCGCCGGGGAAACCCCCAGGCCCCCGGCCGGAGGGAGTCCGGAGGGAGTACGGACACGGACGCGATCGTGACCAGTCGGCGTCGGCGCGTCCTGAGCATGAATGCGTAGGCCTGAGTACGTACCTAGGGGGTGAGTTGAGTACGCGCACGGATGGGCGCCGACCTGCGGGAACGAGAGAGTGGAGGCACGGAAAAGGGCGCGGCTCCCGTACCGCCGACACGGGGCGGCGGAACGGCGCAGTGCCCTCTACCGCTCCTTCCGCCGAGGACTCGGCGGGAGCGAGGCACGGGGCCCGAGGGGGACCGAACGGGGAACCGTCGGGGGAGCACGGGGGACGCACGGGGGAGCACAAGAGGGGCGCCGGTACGGCGTGGCCCGCGGGGGACGCGGCCACTACGGACCGGCGCTCACTTGCGTCCGAGGCGCTCCCCGCCGACTCTCCCCTGGAGCAGCAGCGACAGCGCCGCGTGGACGTCGTCCAGGGACCGCTGCGGCTGGAACGCCAGCCAGTCCAGGGCCGCCACCAGCACCATGCCGACCAGCGCCGCCGCCGTCAGCGGGGTGTCGATCTCGTCGCTCAGCTCGCCGTTCGCGATCCCGTCGCGCAGCACGTCCTCGACGACCGCGACGGCCTCCTGTCTGACCACCATCAGGGTGGACTGCCAGGCCCGGTTGGTGCGCCACAGCTCCGCCACGTAGAGCTGCGTGAAGGCCGGGTAGCGGCCGATGAAGCCGAGGCCCGCCCGGATCATCGCGTCCAGCGCGTCGACCCTGCTGCCCCCGTCCCTGTCGGTCTTCTCGACCGCCTCCCGCAGGGAGGCGGTGAGCAGCCCCACACCGTGCCGGAGCAACTCCTCGAAGAGGACGGACTTGCTCGCGAAGTTGTAGTAGACCGTGCCCTTCGCCACTCCCGCACGCTCGGCGATCTCGTCCACGGTGGTGGCCGAGAAGCCCTGCTCGGCGATGAGGGTCACCGCCGCCTCGTAGAGCTTCTGCCGGGTCGCCTGTCTCCGGCCGTCGCCGCTGCCCACCGTCCTGCTGCTTTCCATGGCCCTGATTGTCACAGGCTCAGCTCCGGGTGCAGACGGTCGAGGGTCCACACCTGCCGTCGCCGCGCGGACACCGCGGTGAGCGCGAGCGCGCCCAGGGTGAAGGCGGTGAGCACGGCGCACGCCTGCCAGACCGGTCCCAGACCGCCGCCCGTGATGAGCCTGCGCAGGGCGTCGACGACGTAACTCATCGGCATGAAGGGGTGGATCGCGTTGAAGAAGCCCGGACTGGTCTGCACGGGATACGTGCCGCCGGCCGACGTCAGCTGCAGCATCAGGAGAGCGAGGACGAGGATCCGGCCGGCCGCTCCGAAGCGGGCGTTCAGCCACTGCACGATCGCGGAGAAGCAGGCCGTCACCAGGAACAGGAAGACCACCGTCCCGGCCGCCCGCACCGCCTCCAGGCCGATCGCCCAGTGCAGTACGGACATCAGCGCGACCGTCTGCAGCACCCCCAGGGCGGCCACCGGCAGCCAGCCCGCCAGCGCGATGCGCCAGGCGGGGGCGCCCGCGGCGAGTGCGCGCCGGTTGAGCGGCGGGATCAGCATGTAGGCGACCATCGCGCCCACCCACAGGGACAGCGGAATGAAGTACGGGGCGAAACCGGTGCCGTAGTTGGGCGCCTTGTGCAGGTCCTTCGAAGCGAGCTGTACGGGGTCGGCCATGACCTCGGTGCGCCGGTCGCGGTCCTTCTTGTCGTAGTCCGGGATCTGTCCTGCGCCGTCGTGCAGCTTGCCGGCTAGCTTCCCCGAGCCGTCGGCGAGTTTGTACATGCCGCCTTCGAGGTCGTCCGCGCCCGTCCCGAGCTTGCCGATCCCGCTGTCGAGGTCGGTGGCACCCTTCTTGGCCGTGCCGAGCCCCGTGTGCAGCGTCCTGGCCCCCTTGGCGACCTTCCCGGCCCCCTTGTCGAGCTTGTTGATTCCGGCGACGGTCGTGGCGAGGTCCTCGGACAGGTGCGGCGAGCGGTCGGCCAGCGCCCTTGCCTGCTTCTCCAGGGTGGCCAGGTGCTTGTCGAGCGTCTTCAGGTCACCGTCCTGGCCGGCCACCAGCGTGTCGACGTCGTCGGCGACCTTCGCCACGTCCGCCGCCGCGTCCTTGGCCTTCTTCAGTTCCGGGCAGGCGGCGTCGGGCAGCGGCAGGTCCTGGTCCTGGCAGCGCGCCTTGTAGACGCCGTTCAACGTGTCGGAGGCGGTGTGCGCCTCCTTGGCGGCGGTCGGAGCCGTCTTTGCCAGCGTGCCGAGGTTGTGGCGGATGGCGGCGGCGGAGTCCGCGACGAGCCGGGCGGTGTCGCCGATCTCCTTCTCGTTGCCCTTCAGGAAGGGCCCCACCTTGTCCGCGACGCCGTTGACCTTGTCAGCGAGGGTCTGCGTGCCCTCCGAGACCTGCCGCGAGCCGTCCTCCAGATCGCCCGCGCCCGTGTCGAGCTTCTTCAGGCCGGCGGCGAGCTTGCCGCTGCCCTTCTCGGCGTCCTCAAGGCCGTCCGAGAGGTCCTTCGAGCCCTTCTTAGCCTTCCCGATCCCACCCTTGAGGTCGTCGGCCCCCGCGGCGGCCTTCTCGGTCTTTCCGTGGATGTCGGAGAACGACACGAAGATCCGGTCGAGGAACGACCGGGACGCCTTGGTCGAGGCGGCCGTGCGCACCTCGCTGAAGACCGTCCGCGAGATCTGCCCGACGATGTAGTTGTTCGCGTCGTTCGTACGCACCTGGAGGGCGCCCGTCTCCGGCGAGTCCCCCGAGCTGGAGGCGATCCTCCCGCTGAAGTCGGACGGCATGGTCAGCGACAGGTAGTAGGTGCCGTTCTCGACGCCCTCGCGGGCCTCGGCGGCACTCACCTCGTGCCACTCGAACGTCTCGCTCCCGCGCAGCCCCTCGGTGATCTCGTCGCCCACCGCGATCTTCTTGCCGGCGGCGGTGGCTCCCCTGTCGTCGTTCACCAGCGCCACGGGGATGCGGTCGAGACGGCCGTACGGGTCCCAGAACGACCACAGGTAGAGGGCGCCGTACAGCAGGGGCAGCAGCAGGAGCGCGGCCAGCGCGGCGCGCGGGAGCCTGCCCCTGCCGAAGCGCCTGAGCTCAAGCGCGGCCAGTTTCGGCGAGCGCATCCACAGTCTCCTTGTCCTGGTCGTCCTGGTCGTCCCGGTCGTGCCGGTCGCCCTGATCGTTCTGCTGGTCGTCGTGGTCGTGGTCGAGGCCGGTGGACACCACGACCGCGTCCTCGGGGGCCTCGCTGCACACCGCGACGACGGTGGTCCCGGCCTCGGTCAGGGAGCGCAACAGCGCCCAGACCTCGGCCCGCTCGGCCGCAGAGAGCTTCAGGTCCGTGTCGTCGATTCCGAGCAGCCTGGGGCGCCCGATCAGAGTGAGTGCCACAGAGAGGCGCAGGGCCTCCAGGCGTTCCAGGTCGCGGACGGCGGTCCTGGAGCCCTTGGGCAGCGCCTCCCGGTCCAGGCCGGCGGCGGCCAGCGCGCTGTCGACCCGCAGCCGTGCCTCCGTCAACCGCTCCTGGCGCGGCCGCAACAGCCCGCGTACGGAGCCGCCGAACCTCCGCTGGAGCAGTGCCCGCTCCCGAAGGTGTTCGGCGACGGACAGGGCCGGCTCCAGGTCGGTGACCCCGGGCACATGGGCGAGTGCGCTGAGGCGGCGGACCGCCGCCGACTGCCTGGGCAGCTCGGACCGCCCCACCCTCGCGCGTCCCTCGGTGGGCTTCATCCGGCCGGTGAGCGCGAGCAGCAGGCAGGTACGGCCCGAACCCGAGGGCCCCTCGATCGCGATCAGCGAGCCGGGCTCCGCGTCGACGTCCACCCCGCGGAACGCCCAGCCGCGAGGGCCCTTGAGCCCGAAGTCCTCGGCCGTGACGCCGAGTCCGTGCGGACCGTCCACAACTTCCCCCATCCACCGGGTCCTTGAAGCACAAAGTTTTTGCACTGACTGGTCAGTGCAAAAACTACTCCGAACCTGTGATCGAGGCAAAAGCGCAGGTCAGAACGGATTGTCAGTGGCATACCGCACGATAGGCGCATACGGCACCCCCCGTCGGGGAGTGCCGTCACACAGACGACAGGAGGTTCGTCATGGCCAGCTCCTCCGCAGCCGCCGCCCATCGGCGCCGCGCCTCCGGCCCTGCCCCCTCACTGACCGGTCCGGCGAGCGACGTGCACCCCGTGCTCCGCCGGGCCACGGCCCCGCCCGCCGCCCTCGACCTGCTCGCCCAGGCCCACTCCGGACTCGACGAGGCGGCCCTGGTGGAAACACCGAACGAGCGGTACGCGACGGCGCATCTGGCCGCGCTGCGCACCGCCGCGGCCGTGCTCGCCGCCCGGGGCCGCCCCGAGACCACCGTGAGGCGCCGGGCGAAGATCCGGAGCGCCTGGGAGGTGCTGCCCGAGATAGCGCCCGAACTCGCCGAGTGGAGCGTGCTGTTCGCATCCGGAGCCCGCCGCCGCGCCCGCGCGGAGGCCGGCATCCAGGGCGCGGCCACCGTCCGCGACGCCGACGACCTGCTGCGTGACGTGGCGATGTTCCTCCGCCTCGTCGAGCGCATGCTGGTGCTCCAGCCGGTCCTGCCCCAGCCGCGGCAGGAGAGCGACCAGGAGGCGCGGCACGCGCCGGACGCCCTGGACGCCCCGGCCGCGCCGGACCTGCCGGACGCGGGGTGACGGCGCCCGGACCCCGCCTCCGCCGTCCGTCCGGCGCGCGAGACGGGGAGCCGGGCAGCGGGCGCGAGGCAATAAGGTTGGAGACGCACTGCATCTCCCCGGCGCCGGACAGGGCGGGGAGGTACCCCCATCGCTCCGCCCAGCACGAGGCGGTGCCGCGCCGAGGAGTCAACTGCCGTGTCGGACCCGATGCGCCCGCCCGTCTCCCCCCGCCGCCCTCGACCGGCGTCGCTGCGCTCCGAGCCCTCTCGCCCCCGCGCTTCTCTCCGTACCGCCGTGGTCTGGGACGTTCTCAAGGACGCCCTCGACCGCAGGGTCAAGGCCACGGGCCGGGAGTCGCTGGACGTGCTCGACACGGGAGGCGGCAGTGGCAACTTCGCGGTGCCCGTCGCCCGCCTCGGTCACCGCGTCACCGTCGTGGACCCCAGCCCGAACGCGCTGTTCGCGCTGGAGCGCCGGGCCGCCGAAGCCGGGGTCGCCGACCGCGTCCAGGGTGTCCAGGGCGACGCACACGGCCTCTTCGACGTCGTCGAGCGCGGCGGCTACGACGCGGTGCTGTGCCACGGCGTGCTCGAGTACGTCGACGACCCCGCCGAGGGCCTTCGCAACGCCGTCGGCGCGCTGCGCCCCGAGGGCATCCTCAGCCTGCTCGCCGCCGGCCTGGGCGGCGCCGTGCTCGCACGGGCCCTCGCCGGGCACTTCACGGAAGCCCGCCACGCCCTGAGCGACCCGGACGGCCGCTGGGGAGAGGGTGATCACGTTCCCCGGCGCTTCACGGCCGATCAGCTCACCGCACTGGTCGAGGGCGCGGGTCTGAGAGTCGGTGCCGTGCACGGCGTCAGGGTCTTCGCGGACCTGGTCCCCGGGGTCCTCGTGGACACCGAGCCGGGCGCTCTGGACGCCCTGCTCAAGCTGGAGGCCGCAGCCGCCGAACTCGCCGCGTTCCACTCCGTTGCCACGCAGCTTCATGTGCTCGGTGAGCCGCGGGAGGCCGCCGAGAGGTGAGCCGCCTCCTGTGGCGCAGCGCTGATCAGGGACGCGACAGCAGATGGAGTACGCCACAGGCCCCCCGATCGGGCGCTCGGAGCCGTATGATCGGGGGAGACCACCCGGCATGACGGGCCGGTCGCTGGGGAATCTACGCCTCAGTGGACCGGAGCGCCATGGCGGGTTCCGGTTGGCGAATTGGCGCAGAGGGGCGGGTTTCACGGGGGCGATTCCCTGCCTATCCTGAAGGGACCCCCGGTCGCCCCGGCGACTGCACGATGAGGAGGACGCCGTGCCGCTCTCGGAGCACGAGCAGCGAATGCTCGAGCAGATGGAGCGAGCGCTGTACGCCGAAGATCCCAAGTTCGCGACAGCGCTTGAGGGAAGCGGGCTGCGTACGTACACCCGGCGACGGGTCTACCAGGCGGTCGCGGGCTTCCTCGTAGGTATCGCGCTCCTCATGGCCGGAATGGTCGCACAGCAGATCTGGGTCAGTGTGGTGGGTTTTCTCGTCATGCTGGGCTGTGCGGTGCTCGCCGTCACCGGTTGGCGCAAAGCCCCCAAGCCGGGTGAACAACCCGCGGCGGGTGCGCCGGGCGCTCCGCAGGCCCCACGTCAGGGCCGGCAGCGGCGCTCCATGATGGACCGCATCGAACAGCGCTGGCAGCGGCGCCGTGATGACCAGGGCGGCCAGTAGCTCACCGGGTCTCGTCCGACAGACGCACGCAGACAGGGGCGACCACCTTTGAGGTGGCCGCCCCTTCAGCGCGCCCGGCCATGCCCTTCCCGCTCCGGCCGACAAGCCCCCACCGGCCCGCAGCCAGTGCTGTGACCGGAAAGGTTCACCGGGCTCGCGACGCCCGGCCGACGGGCAAAAGGCGGGGGTGCCCACCCGACCCGGGCAGGCACCCCCTCAGACCTCAGCGGCCGGACCGACCGCAGGGCCGGTCCGACCTCAGCCGCTGCTCTGCCCCGACGGCCGGCGTACGACTGCCGTCCAGCGGGCCGCGGCCCGGTACTTAAGCGCGATCCAGCCCTCGGAGACCGCCCACGCCACCCGTACAGCCGAGCGTGGGGCGAGCAGCGCGCGCAGGCGCGCACCGCGGCCGGCCGTGGCCCGAAGACCCGCGGCCATCCGGCGTACGTCATCGCCCAGGCCCGCGGTCGGCCGGGGGCGTGGCGCGTACAGGACCTGCTCCACCGCGTCGGCGACCCGGTGGACGGAGGCCGCGGCCTCCGGATCGAGCTGCCCGATGCGGACGATCCGTGCCGCCGCCTTGCGCGGCGTCTGCGACTCGTCCGGCGCGATACCGAAGTCCCACGCCGTATCGCTGACTTCCTGCCAGGCCGCCAGCGTGGTGGCCGCGGCGTCCGCCTCGGTCCGGCCGTGCGAACCGAGCCGCGTAGATCGGGCCCGCATCCGCCACAGCATCGGCAGCAGCGGTACCGCGAGCGTGGCGAGCCCGGCCAGGGTGAGCCCGAGGATCAGGAACCACGGCGGGCCGTCGTTCGTCGCCCCGAACGCCGCCTGCGGAGACTCGCTGCCACAGGGCTGCTCCAGTTTCTTCTGAGCCGCCGTGCAGCTCTCGCTGCTCGACGGTTCGGCGGAGGGCGCCGTGGACGAGGACCGCGACGGCACGTCAGGGTCGGGGACCGTCGTACCGGGCGTGTCCGTGCGGGTGTACTCCGGAACGGAGCCGCGGTTCGGTGTCGGCTCGAAGCGGGTCCAGCCCACGCCCTCGAAGTACAGCTCGGGCCAGGCGTGCGCGTCCCGCAGCCCCACCGAGGTCGTGCCGTCCGACTTGGGCGAACCAGGGGTGAAGCCCACCGCGACCCGGGCCGGTATGCCCAGCGTGCGAGCCATGGAGGCCATCGCGAACGAGAAGTGGACGCAGAAGCCCTCCTTGTCCCTCAGGAAGCGCGCTATCGCCTGGGACCCACTGCCGACCTGCACCTCGGTGTCGTAGGTGAAGCCGCCCTCCAGGGCGAACCAGTCCTGCAGCTTCACCGCGCGCTCGTAGTTGTTGTCCGCGTCGGCCGTGATGTCCCGTGCCGTCCGGGCCACCACCGGCGGCAGCGAGCCGGGCACCTTGGTGAACTCGCGCTTCAGTACCTCCGGCGCCTCGGGCGCGCCCGCGAGCTGCTCCGCGGTCGGCTGCACGATCAGGCTCTTGACCGTGTACTCCTGGCCGCGCGTGGTCTGGCCGTGGTCGCCGACGAGCGTGCGGCCCACGGGCTCGTACCGCCACTTGCCGTTGATCCCCACCTGGCTGGCCGGGTAGGGCATCGGCAGCCAGTCCTGCGCGTACCAGTCGGCCGCCGAGATCCTTGTCTGGATCTCGGTGCGTTGGACGTCGTCACCGAGGCCGGGCGGCGTCGGGAACGACCCCGGCACGTCCTCGACATGGCGTTTGGCCGGCTTCCACGCCGTGCCGTCGAACTCGTCGAGCGCGACTATGCGCAGATAGAGGTCCTGCGTCTGCTCGGAGTTGGTGCGGTAGGACAGGACCTCGCGGTCCTCGTCGACGTTCAGGCTGTCGCGGAGCGAGACCAGCGGGTTCACCGCGGAGATCGTGCCGCCGCCTCCGGAGCCCGTGCCGACGCCGGTCCCCGCGGCGTCCAGCAGCCCGCCGTCGAGCGCGGGCAGGGCGAGCGGCACGACCAGGGAGATGCCGAGTGCGACGGCGCCGATGCGACGGCCCGTACGGACCGGCGCGAGCGCGTTCTCCGAGGGGTCAGAGCCCGGCGTGCGGGACCCGCCGCCGAACACCCGGCCCCACTGCGAGAGCCGGTCACGTCCCTCGGCCAGCAGCAGGATCAGATAGCCGGCGGCCGCCAGCAGGAACCAGACCCATCCGGCGGTGCCGCCGTCCGCGAGACCCGCGGCGACGGAGTACAGCGCGAGCAGCGGCAGTCCGGCGGGGGCCGCGCTGCGGAACGTCACCGCGAGCGCGTCCACCGCGAGTCCGATCACCACGACTCCGCCGACCATCATCAGACGGATGCCGTCGGAGAGCGGCGCCGGGATCGAGTACTGCCCGACGTCGTCCGTGCCGACCTGCAGCAGGTTGCCGAAGTGACGGAACACCTCGGGGCCGGGGAGCAGCCCGGCGATGGCCTGCTCCCGGGCGAACGACAGCGTCAGCAGCATCAGGGTGACCAGCGCCTGCACCGCGATCGTCAGCGGCCGGGCGAGCGGCACCCGCCGGGCCGCCGCGCCCACCCCGGTCTGTATCACGAGCAGGAACGCCGCCTGGAGGAACCAGGTCGCCGGGTCGACCAGCGGCAGCAGCGCGCAGGACGCCATCAGCGTCGCCGCCGTGGCGCACAGCGCGAGTCGCGCGCGTCCGCTCATGAGCCACCGCCTCCTGCCGTGCTGCCCGCCGACGCGACCCCGGTGCGTTGGCGGTCCGCCTCCCCCCACAGGTCGGCCAGGCCGACGCCCGTCGGGACGGCCAGGGCGGTCCAGCCCGCCTCACGCAGCATCCGAAGCCGCTCCTCGCTCTGTTCGTCGACGGCGCCCCGCACCCATGCGCCGCTGTCCAGCAGGAAGGCGACCGCCCCGCCGCTGCGCTGACGCATCTTGGCGAGCACGGTCGCCTGTTCCTCGTCCAGGTCGCCGAGGAAGGCCACCAGCAGACCTTCGTTGCCGCCGCGCAGCACCTCGTACGCCCGTGACAGGCCCGTACCGTCGGAGTGGTCGATCACCGCGAGGGTGTCCATCATCAGTCCCGCCGCGTCCGCCGACTCCTGGCCGGCTCCGGCGAACCCGTCCGCGCCCTCGCCCGGCACCGAGGTGCCGGTGTCGGTCAGCAGCCGCACGGAGAAGCCTCGTTCGAGCATGTGTACCAGCGTCGACGCGGTGCCCGACACGGCCCACTCGAAGGCCGAGTCCGGGCCCGCGCCGTCGAAGGCGATGCCTCTGGTGTCGAGGAGCACCGTGCAGCGGGACCGCTGCGGCTGCTCCTCGCGGCGCACCATCAGCTCGCCGTACCGGGCGGTCAGGCGCCAGTGCACCCGGCGCAGGTCGTCGCCGTAGCGGTACCCGCGCGGGATCACGTCGTCCTCGCCTGCCAGGGCGAGCGAGCGATGCCGCCCGTCGCCGTACCCCTTCGCCTCACCGGTCAGCCGCACCGACGGCAGGGGCTCCACGCGCGGGACGACGGTGAGGGTGTCGTACGTCGAGAAGGAGCGGGTCAGCTCGCACATCCCGAAGGGGTCGCTGAGCCGCAGTTGCAGCGGGCCCAGCGGATAGCGGCCGCGCAGGTCCGAGCGCACGCGGTACGACACCTCGCGCCGGCCGCCCGCCTCGACCCGGTCCAGCACGAACCGGGGCCGCGGTCCCAGCACGTACGGCACCCGGTCCTGGAGCATCAGCAGCCCCGTGGGCAGCCGCGAGACGTTGTCCATCCGCAGATGGACACGTGCCTCGGATCCCGCCGGTACGCGCCCGGGGGAGAGACGGCGGCTGCCGGCCACCCGGTAGCGCGTGCGGTACAGCACGGCCGCGCAGACCAGCGGCAGTACGGCTAGCAGCAGCCCGACCCGGAGCAGGTCGCCCTGCCCCAGGACGTACGCGCAGATGGCGGCCGCGATGCCGGCGGCCAGGAACGACCGCCCGCGCGTGGTGAGCCCGGCGAGAGCCGTGCGCAGCCCGCCCTTGTCCTCCTCGGCCGTCGCTGCGGGCATCCCGCCGGTGGTCATCACAGCCTCCGGGGCGGCTGCTCGCCGAAGGCGGACGTGGCCCGGCCCATGGCCAGACCGCCCGGCGACTGGGGTGCCGCGGGCACGGCCGTGCGCTGGAGGATCTCCAGGACGACCTGCTCGGCCGTACGACGGTTCAACTGGGCCTGGGCGGTGGGCAGCAGCCGGTGTGCCAGCACCGCCACGGCGAGAGCCTGGATGTCGTCCGGCAGCGCGTAGTCCCGGCCGCTGAGGGCGGCGGAGGCCTTCGCGGCGCGCAGCAGGTGCAGCGTGGCGCGCGGCGAGGCGCCGAGTCTCAGGTCCGGGTGGTTGCGCGTGGCGCCGACCAGGTCCACCGCGTACCGGCGCACCGGGTCGGCGACGTGGACCGTGCGGACCGCGTCGATGAGCTTCAGGATCTCGTGTGCGTGCGCCACCGGCTGGAGGTCGTCCAGCGGGGAGGCACCACCGTGGATGTCGAGCATCTGCAGCTCGGCCTCCGGGCTGGGGTAGCCGATGGAGACCCGGGCCATGAAACGGTCGCGCTGAGCTTCCGGCAGCGGGTAGGTGCCCTCCATCTCGACCGGGTTCTGCGTGGCCACCACCATGAAGGGGCCGGGCAGCTCGTAGGTGTGCCCGTCGATGGTGACCTGGCGCTCCTCCATGGACTCCAGGAGCGCCGACTGCGTCTTGGGCGACGCGCGGTTGATCTCGTCCCCGATCACGATCTGCGCGAAGATCGCGCCCGGCTTGAACTCGAATTCCCTGTTCTGCTGGTCCCAGATGGACACCCCTGTGATGTCCGAGGGCAGCAGGTCGGGCGTGAACTGAATACGCCGCACCGAGCAGTCGATGGACCGCGCCAGTGCCTTGGCCAGCATGGTCTTGCCGACGCCGGGGACATCCTCGATCAGAAGATGCCCCTCGGCGAGCAGTACGGTCAGCGAAAGCCGTACGACCTCAGGCTTGCCCTCGATCACTTCCTCCACCGAACTGCGGACTCTCTCCACAGTGGCGGTCAGATCTGTAAGGCTCGCTCGATCGTCATAGGTCGTCACCCGGCCCTCCTCGGCCCGTTCTTTCTCCGGGCCGACGCACTGTGATGCGGACCGGCCCACCCCGAACACGGACGCCACGCGTGAAAAGTTCCGCGTGACGTCACACACGCATTCTTGTTGCCGTTACCGGTTCGTGTCACTCGCCTGTGGACAACTGCCCGCGATATGTCAGGTCTTGGGTTCTTTGGACGGGCCGAACCGACGTCAGGTGGGGTCTATCTCACGCAGCAGGCCCGTCTTCACGTCGAATACGAAACCACGTACGTCGTCCGTGTGCAGAAGGAACGGAGAGGTCCGTACGCGCTGCATGGACTGCCGCACGTCCTGTTCGACGTCCCGGAAGGCCTCGACCGCCCACGCGGGGCGCTGGCCGACCTCCATCTCCAGGTCGTGGCGGAAGTCCTCGGTGAGGGACTCCAGGCCGCAGCCGGTGTGGTGTATGAGCACGATGCTGCGGGTGCCGAGAGCGCGCTGGCTGATGGTGAGGGAGCGGATCACGTCGTCGGTGACGACGCCGCCGGCGTTGCGGACGGTGTGGCAGTCGCCTAGTTCCAGGCCCAGCGCGTCGTGCAGGTCGAGACGGGCGTCCATGCAGGCCACGACCGCGACGCGCAGCACGGGTCGGGCGTCCATGCCGGGATCGGCGAACGCGTCGGCGTACCGTGCGTTGGCCTCGACCAGCCGGTCCGTGACGGTGCCGGGTCGGGATATGGCGTCTTCGGGTTCTGTGGGAACGGATCGGGAAGTCGTCATACCTATGACGGTAAGGGGCACACGCTCCTCGGGCCCGCTGTGAGAGGGGACAAAGAACATCAACAAGCGTTGTTGTGAGGTAACCCACGAGAGTGGATCGGGTGCGCCCGTACGGGGGTAATTTCCCGGTTTGCCGCTTGATCGCGAGGGAGAGTCGCGACGCGCAGGCCGGTTCATTGACCGCGAGAGACCGTGGACTAAAGTGACGCGGAGCGGGAGGCGAGACGTCCTCCCTGCTGGACAGCTATCCCCGGAGCCCCGGCGACCGTGCCGGGATCTCCTCGCGTGCGCGGCGCGTACGTACGGCTCGGCCTCCTCCCGCTCCCGGTCGGCTGACGCTTCCGGCGCCGGCAGGCCCTCCCCTTCACCCGGGGGACTTCCCGTGTCGGCTGCGGGAGGGCGGGAACCCGGCGGTGCGTACCGGCCGCGCCGGATCTGAGAGGGCCCCTTGAGCAACAGTCGACATGTCCCGGTGATGCTCCAGAGGTGCCTGGACATGCTGGCCCCCGCACTGGAGCGGCCGGGAGCCGTGGTCGTCGACTGCACCCTCGGCCTCGGCGGCCACAGCGAGGCCCTGCTCAGCCGGTTCCCCGAGGCGCGCCTGGTCGCCCTGGACCGCGACAAGGAGGCGCTGCGCCTCTCCGGAGAGCGGCTCGCGCCCTTCGGCGACCGGGCCGAGCTCGTGCACGCGGTCTACGACGAACTCCCCGACGTGCTCGACCGGCTGGGCCTCCCGAGCGTCCAGGGCGTCCTCTTCGACCTGGGCGTCTCCTCCATGCAGCTCGACGAGGCGGACCGCGGCTTCGCCTACGCCCAGGACGCGCCGCTCGACATGCGCATGGACCAGACGACCGGCATCAGCGCGGCCGAGGTGCTCAACACCTACCCGCCGGGCGACCTGGTCCGGATCCTGCGGGCGTACGGCGAGGAGAAGCAGGCCAAGCGGATCGTGTCCGCGGTCGTGCGTGAGCGGGACAAGGACCCCTTCACCAACAGCGCGCGGCTCGTCGAGCTGATCCGCGACTCCCTGCCGCAGGCGGCCAAGCGCACCGGCGGCAACCCCGCCAAGCGGACGTTCCAGGCGCTGCGCATCGAGGTCAACGGCGAACTCACCGTCCTGGAGCGGGCGATTCCCGCCGCCGTGAAGACGCTCGCCGTCGAGGGCCGGATCGCCGTGCTGTCGTACCACTCCCTGGAGGACCGGCTGGTGAAGCAGGTGCTCGCGGCGGGCGCCGCCACCACCGCGCCGGCCGGCCTGCCGGTCGTCCCCGAGCGCTACCAGCCCCGGCTCAAGCTGCTCACGCGCGGTGCCGAACTTCCCACCGAGGAAGAGGTCGCGGAGAACCGGCGGGCCGCTCCGGCGCGGCTGCGCGGGGCACAGCGCATCCGGGAGGACGCCGAGTGACGGAAGGGCGCGTGGGTCGGGCATGAGTTGGACCACCGAACTCACCTGGAGGGTGAGTGAATAGGAAACCCGAACTGAGGGGGAGGGCGGCCCGGCTCGCGCGGCTCTTCCCGACCGGCTCAGGACAGGCCGCCCGTGCGCCCTTCGTCCTCCTTGTCGTGCTGCTGCTCGGAGGCGGTCTCATCGGTCTCCTGGTACTGAACTCCGCCCTCAGCGAAGGGTCGTTCCAACTCGACGATCTGCAGAAGGACGCCAAGAGCCTCACCGACGAGGAGCAGGCGCTCCAGCGGGACGTGGACGCCTACTCCGCCCCCGATGCCCTCCAGCGCCGTGCCCGCGAGCTGGGCATGGTGCCCGGCGGCGACCCGGCCTTCCTCAACCCCGACGGCACGGTCCTCGGTGTCCCCGGTGCGGCCGCCGAGCAGTCGTCCGCGTCCATGTCCGTGCCGGCGCCCGCGGTCCGGCCGCCCGAGGTGCTCGACCCCGAAGCGGCCCCGGCGCCCACCGAGCCGCAGACGCCCACCGGGCCCCCGACACCCGGCGTGGCCCCGGCACCGGCCACGGAGCCCGCCGCGCAGCCCACGGCGCCCTCCACGCAGCCCACGCCGACCGCTACGACTCCCGGCAGGTGACGGAAGTGTCCGACAGGGAACCCCCGCGCCGCAGAGTGCCCGCGCCCGCCCGGTCCGTGAAGCCCGGCGGGCAGCGCCGCCCCGGGCCCGGCGCCCGGCCCGCGCGCCGCCCGGCCCCGCCCCGCGCCAGGAACGCGCGGGTCATCCGGCTCGGCAGTCCCCGTCCGCGGCTGCGCCTGGTCAGCCTCGCCCTGGCCCTCGTACTGATCGCCTTCGTCGTGCGGCTTCTCCAGGTGCAGGCGGTCGACGCCAGCGAGTACGCGGCCAAGGCCGAGAAGAACCGGTACCTCAGCCGCACCCTGGCCGCCGAACGCGGCGGGATCACCGACCGCAACGGCGTCGACCTGGCGATCAGCGTGGACGCGAACGACATCACCGCCGACCCCACGCTGTTCACGCGGAAGGCGACGAAGACCGACGACGCTCCGGAACAGGCCGCCGCCCTGCTCGGCCCGATCCTCGACAAGGACCCCGGCGACGTCGCCGACAAGCTCCGGACCAAGAACACCCGGTACGTCGTGCTCGCCCGCCGTCAGACCCCCCAGGTGTGGACGCAGATCAAGGACCTCAAGAGCACGCTCGCCGACAGGGCGGGCGCGGGCGGGGCGGTGAACGTCCTGGCGGGCGTCCTCCAGGAGCCCAGCAGCAAACGGGTCTACCCGAACGGCGAGCTGGGGGCCGGGGTACTGGGCTGGGTCAACGCCGACGGCAAGGGCGGCGGCGGCATCGAGCAGCAGCTCGACGGGGAACTCGCCGGCAAGGACGGCGAGATCCGCTACGCCCAGTCCGGCGGACGGCAGGTGCCGACCGCGGGCTCCACCGAGAAGCCCGCGGTGGCCGGTTCCGAGGCCGAGCTGACCATCGACCGCGACATCCAATGGGCCGCGCAGAACGCCATCGCCGAGCAGGTCGAGAAGTCCGGGGCGGACCGCGGGTACGTCATAGTGCAGGACAACAAGACCGGCGAGATCCTCGCGATGGCCAACTCGCCCGGCTTCGACCCGAACGACCTGTCCCGGGCCGACGGGGGAGCCCTGCACAACTGGGGCCTGGAAGATGCCTACGAGCCCGGCTCCACCGCCAAGGTCATGTCGATGGCCGCCGTCCTGGAGGAGGGCGCCGCCACCCCCGCGACGCGCGTGACCGTGCCCAACCGGCTGCACCGCGGCGACCGGCTCTTCAAGGACGACATCGACCACCCGACCTGGTACCTGACGCTCAACGGGGTCCTCGCCAAGTCCAGCAACATCGGCACCATCCTGGCGACCGGCCAGCTCGGCAGGACGCAGCAGGAGGCCAACCAGGTCCTCCACTCGTACCTGCGCAAGTTCGGCATCGGCAGCTACACGGGCCTCGGCTTCCCCGGCGAGACGAAGGGCATCCTCGCGCCCGCCGACCAGTGGTCGACCTCCCAGCAGTACACGATTCCTTTCGGCCAGGGCGTGTCCATGAACGCGATGCAGGCGGCCTCCGTCTACTCGACAATCGCCAACGGCGGCGTACGCGTGGAACCGACACTCGTCCGCGGCACGAAGGGGGCCGACGGGCAGTTCACGCCTGCCGCCAAGGCCAAGAAGACAAGGGTCGTCAGCGAGAAGACCGCAAAAACGCTGGCGCACATGCTGGAGTCCGTCGTGGACGACGAGGAGGGCACCGGCGGCAAGGCCCGTATCCCCGGCTACCGCGTCGCGGGCAAGACCGGCACGGCCAACCGTGTGGATCCGGCCACCGGCCGCTACCGCGGCTACACCTCGTCGTTCGCGGGCTTCGCGCCCGCGGACAATCCCCGTGTCACCGTGTACTGCGCCATCCAGAACGCCACCAAGGGCAGCTACTTCGGCGGTCAGATCTGCGGGCCCGTCTACAAGGAGGTCCTGGAGTTCGCACTGAAGACCCTCCAGGTGCCGCCCACCGGACAGACGGCCGCCAGGCTCCCCGTCACCTTCACGCCCTGACCGGCACCGACCAGGCCTTATGGGCACCGACCAGGCCTCATGCGCACCGACCACGGCCCATCGGCACCGGTCACATCCTCGTCAGCACTGATCACGTCCTTATCCGCACCGACCGGAACACCCCGTGCCACGCCCGGACCACCGACCAGGAACAAGCTCGTGACAACGATCACTCCCGACGCCGGCAACGACGGCTCGCCGCCCACCCCGCCACGCCCCTCGCTTCGCTCCGGCGGGGGTGTGCCCGGTACGCTCACCGCCGTGCCACACGCCGATCAGTCCCCAACCACCCAGAAGGGCGTCCCTGTGACATATCCGGGGCCGCCGCGACCGGTTCGGACCTCCGCCACACCCCTCGCGGAACTCGCCGATCAGTTGGGTGCCGACCGCCCGGAAAGCGCCGCCGAGGTCACGGGCATCACCCATGACTCGCGGGCCGTACGGCCGGGCGACATCTACGCCGCGCTGCCCGGCGCCCGTATGCACGGCGCCGACTTCGTGACGCAGGCGGCCGGCCTCGGCGCCGTAGCCGTGCTGACCGACCCGACGGGAGCCGCCCGCGCCGAGGCCACCGGTCTGCCGGTCCTCGTCGTCGACGACCCGCGCGGGACCATGGGCGAGCTGGCCGCCTCGATCTACGGCCACCCGGGCCCCGACCTGCTCCAGATCGGCATCACCGGCACCTCCGGCAAGACCACCACGGCGTATCTCGTCGAAGGCGGTCTGAAGGGGGTCCGCAGCACCGGGCTCATCGGCACCGTCGAGATGCGCATCGGCGACGAGCGCATCAAGTCGGAGCGCACCACCCCCGAGGCCACCGACCTCCAGGCGCTGTTCGCGGTCATGCGCGAGCGCGGCGTCGAGGCGGTCGTCATGGAGGTCTCCAGCCACGCCCTGGTCCTCGGCCGGGTCGACGGCTGCATCTTCGACATCGCGGTCTTCACCAACCTCAGCCCGGAGCACATGGAGTTCCACTCCGGCATGGAGGACTACTTCCAGGCCAAGGCGCAGCTGTTCACGCCTGAGCGCAGCAGGCTCGGCGTGGTCAACCTCGACGACGAATACGGACGCAGGCTCGTCAAGGAGGCCGGCGTCCCCGTGGTGACCTTCTCCGCGGAGGGGCATCCCGACGCCGACTGGCACGCCGAGGACGTCCAGGTCGGCCCGATGGACTCCGTCTTCGTCGCCGTCGGTCCCAAGGGCGAGCGGATCACCGCCAAGTCGCCGCTCGCGGGCCCCTTCAACGTCGCCAACACGCTCGCCGCGATCGTCTCCCTGGCCGCCGCCGGGATCGACCCGCAGACCGCCGCGGACGGTATCGCCGCGGTACCGGGCGTGCCGGGCCGGCTGGAGCGCGTGGACGCCGGACAGCCGTACCTCGCGGTCGTCGACTACGCCCACAAGACGGACGCCGTGGAATCCGTCCTGCGGGCCCTGCGCAAGGTCACCGAGGGCAAGCTGCACATCGTCCTCGGCTGCGGCGGGGACCGGGACAGGAGCAAGCGGAAGCTGATGGGCGCCGCCGCGGCCCGGCTCTCCGACACCGCCGTGCTCACCTCGGACAACCCCCGCGGCGAGGACCCCCTCGCCATCCTCGCCACGATGCTCGCGGGCGCCGCCGAGGTGCCGGCGCACGAGCGCGCGGAGGTCCAGGTCTTCGAGGACCGGGCCGCCGCGATCGCCGCGACCGTCGCCCGCGCACAGCCGGGCGACACCGTGCTGATCGCGGGCAAGGGCCATGAACAGGGCCAGGACATCGCCGGGGTGATCCGTCCCTTCGACGACCGCCAGGTGCTCCGCGCAGCTATCCAGAAGACCCAGGGATGAACTTGTGATCGCCCTCTCTCTCGCCGAGATCGCCTCTGTCGTCGGCGGGCAGACACACGACATACCGGATCCGTCGGTCAAGGTCACCGGACAGGTCGTCAGAGACTCCCGGGAGGTGGGGCCGGGCAGTCTCTTCGTCGCTTTCGCGGGTGAGCGCGTGGACGGCCACGACTTCGCCGCGGACGTCGTCGAGGCGGGCGCCGTGGCCGTCCTGGCCTCCCGGCCCGTCGGGGTGCCCGCCATCGTCGTGGACGACGTCCAGAAGGCCCTCGGCGCCCTCGCGCGCCACGTCGTGGAACGGCTCGGTGCGACCCTCGTGGCCCTCACCGGCTCCGCGGGCAAGACCAGCACCAAGGACCTCATCGCCCAGGTGCTCCGCAGCAAGGCGCCGACGGTCTTCACGCCCGGCTCGCTCAACAACGAGATCGGGCTGCCGCTCACCGCGCTCAGCGCCACCGAGGAAACCCGGTTCCTCGTCCTGGAGATGGGCGCCCGCGGGATCGGCCACATCCGCTACCTCGCGAACCTGACGCCCCCGAAGATCGGCCTCGTCCTCAACGTCGGCACCGCCCACATCGGCGAGTTCGGCGGCCGTGAGCAGATCGCCCAGGCCAAGGGCGAGTTGGTGGAGGGTCTGCCCCCGGCCGAAGAAGGCGGCGCCGCCGTCCTGAACGCCGACGATCCCCTCGTACGGGCCATGGCCGCACGTACGAAGGCACGCGTGATCCTCTTCGGAGAGTCCGACGAAGCGGACGTACGGGCCGAGAACGTACGGCTCACCGAGAGCGGACAGCCCGCGTTCAGGCTCCACACACCCTCCGGGTGCAGCGAAGTGACCATGCGCCTGTACGGTGAGCACCACGTGTCGAACGCGCTCGCCGCCGCCGCCGTCGCCCATGAGCTGGGCATGTCCGCAGACGAGATCGCCACCGCGCTCTCCGAGGCGGGCTCCCTCTCCCGTTGGCGGATGGAGGTCACCGAGCGCCCGGACGGTGTGACGGTCGTCAACGACGCCTACAACGCGAACCCCGAGTCCATGCGAGCCGCCCTGCGCGCGCTCGCGGCCATGGGCAAGGGGCGGCGGACCTGGGCGGTGCTCGGTCAGATGGCCGAGCTCGGGGACGAGGCGCTCGCCGAGCACGACGCGGTCGGGCGGCTCGCCGTCCGGCTCAACGTCAGCAAGCTCGTCGCGGTCGGGGGCAGGGAAGCGTCCTGGCTGCAACTGGGCGCATATAACGAGGGTTCGTGGGGTGAGGAGTCGGTGCACGTGTCCGACGCACAGTCGGCGGTCGACCTGTTGCGCAGTCAGCTGCGCCCGGGAGACGTCGTACTCGTGAAGGCGTCCCGGTCGGTCGGCCTGGAACGGGTCGCGCAGGCGCTGGTCGAGGGCGCCGAGGGTGAGGTCGCCGTCCGATGATGAATCAGATCCTGTTCGCGGGAGTCATCGGCCTCTTCCTGACTCTCGTGGGCACTCCTCTGCTGATCAAGCTGCTGGCCCGCAAGGGCTACGGCCAGTACATCCGTGACGACGGCCCGCGCGAGCACCACGCCAAGCGCGGTACGCCGACCATGGGTGGTATCGCCTTCATCCTGGCCACGATCGTCGCGTACTTCCTCAGCAAGGTGATCAGCGGCGAGCCGCCGAGGCTCTCCGGTGTGCTGGTGCTAGGCCTGATGGCGGGCATGGGCGTGGTCGGTTTCCTCGACGACTACATCAAGATCGTCAAGCGGCGTTCGCTCGGTCTGCGGGCCAAGGCGAAGATGGCCGGCCAGCTGATCGTCGGCATCTCCTTCGCGGTGCTCTCGCTGCAGTTCGCGGACAACCGCAACAACACCCCGGCCTCCACCAAGCTCTCCTTCGTGCAGGACTTCGGCTGGTCCATCGGCCCGGTGCTGTTCGTGGTCTGGGCGCTGTTCATGATCCTCGCGATGTCGAACGGCGTGAACCTGACGGACGGTCTGGACGGCCTGGCCACCGGCGCCGCGACGATGGTGTTCGGCGCCTACACGTTCATCGGCGTCTGGCAGTTCCAGGAGTCCTGCGCCAACGCGCAGGCCCTCACCAACCCGGCCGCGTGCTACGAGGTACGAGACCCACTGGACCTCGCGGTCGTCGCCGCCGCCCTCATGGGCTCCTGCTTCGGTTTCCTGTGGTGGAACACCTCACCCGCCAAGATCTTCATGGGGGACACCGGTTCCCTGGCGCTCGGCGGCGCGCTGGCCGGTCTGGCGATCTGCTCGCGCACCGAGCTGCTGGTCGCCCTGCTCGGCGGCCTCTTCGTCCTCATCACCATGTCGGTCGTCATCCAGGTCGGCTCGTTCAAGCTGACCGGCAAGCGCGTCTTCAAAATGGCACCGCTGCAGCACCACTTCGAACTCAAGGGGTGGTCCGAAGTCCTTGTGGTGGTCCGCTTCTGGATCATCCAGGGCATGTGCGTCATCGTCGGACTCGGCCTCTTCTACGCGGGATGGGCAGCCAAGAAGTGACGACCGCTTCCGCCTGGCAGGGCATGAACATCACCGTCGCCGGTCTCGGCGTGAGCGGCATCAGTGCCGCCCGAGCCCTGGCCGGCCTCGGCGCGTCGGTCACGGTCGTCGACGGCGGCGACTCCCCGGCACACCGGGAGCGGGCCGCCCCCCTCGAACAGCAGGGGATCCCGGTACGCCTCGCGGACGCCGAGACGCTGCCCGAGGGCACCGACCTGGTGGTCACCTCGCCGGGCTGGAAGCCGGGCAGCCCCCTCTTCCTGGCCGCCGAGGAGGCGGGTGTGGACGTCGTGGGCGATGTCGAGATCGCCTGGCGCCTGCGCGGCCAGGACGGCAGGAAGGCCGCACCCTGGCTGGCCGTCACGGGCACCAACGGCAAGACCACCACGACGCGGATGCTCGCCTCGATGCTGGCCGCCGCGGGCCTTCGTACGGCCGCGGTGGGCAACATCGGCACGCCGATCATCGACGTCGTGCTGGGCGACGACGACGCGTACGCCGACCTCGACGTGCTCGCCGTGGAGCTGTCCAGCTACCAGCTGCACTGGGCGCCCTCCCTGCGCGCGCACTCCGCGGCGGTCCTGAACCTCGCCCCGGACCACCTCGACTGGCACGGCACCATGGAGGCGTACGCCGCCGACAAGGGCCGTGTCTACGAGGGCAATCAGGTCGCCTGTGTCTACAACGCGGCCGACAGGGCCACCGAGGACCTGGTGCGCGGGGCGGACGTCGAGGAGGGCTGCCGGGCCGTCGGCTTCACGCTCGGCACTCCGGGGCCGTCGCAACTCGGCGTCGTGGACGGCATCCTGGTCGACCGCGCCTTCGTCGAGGACCGGCACAAGCAGGCACAGGAACTCGCCGAGATCGCGGACGTCCAGCCGCCGGCCCCGCACAACATCGCCAACGCCCTCGCGGCGGCGGCCCTGGCCCGCGCCTTCGGAGTACCCCCCACGGCCGTACGGGACGGGCTGCGGGCCTTCCGGCCCGACGCCCACCGCATCGAGCACGTGGCCGATGTGGACGGCGTCGCCTACGTCGACGACTCCAAGGCCACCAACACCCACGCGGCCGAAGCCTCCTTGGCGGCGTACGAGTCGATCGTGTGGATCGCGGGCGGCCTCGCCAAGGGCGCGACCTTCGACGAACTCGTCACCAGGTCGGCGAAGCGACTGCGGGGCGTCGTACTGTTCGGCGCGGACCGTGCCCTCATCCGCGAAGCCCTCGCGCGACACGCGCCCGAAGTGCCGGTGGTCGACCTCGACCGGACCGACACTGGGGCGATGCCCGCGGCGGTTCAGGAGGCGACACGGCTCGCCCGTCCCGGCGACACGGTACTCATGGCGCCGGCCTGTGCCTCCATGGACATGTTCGCCAACTACAACCAGCGCGGTGACATGTTCGCGGAAGCGGTTCGCGAACTCGGCGCCGCGGGCGCCTGACGGCAGGCCCCGGGCCGGTCCGGGCGCCCGGGATCCTTGGGAGCGACGCGTGACGCCAACGTGGTCGGTGTATCGACGGCGGCCTTGTGCCGGTGGCGCGGCGCTGTGCCGCCCCGCCCCCAGCCAGGTACCCGTAAGGCCGGCATCCCTGAGGCCGGTATGCGTAACGCCCGGGGGACCCCCGGCGGGGCGGCCTCCCACGACGAGGGGTGCCGGTCGTGCCCAGTAGCCGTACAAGGCGCCCTCCCGTCCAGCGCGCCCCCCGGCGGCCCCCCGGGCCCCGCCCCCCGCGCGACAACCCCGTAGGCCGTCTCTACGGCCGCGCACGCCGTGCCTGGGACCGGCCCCTGACCGCGTACTACCTGATCCTCGGCGGCAGCCTGCTGATCACCGTGCTCGGTCTGGTGATGGTGTACTCGGCGTCGCAGATCACCGCGCTCCAGCTGTCGCTGCCGGGAAGCTACTTCTTCCGCAAGCAGTTCCTCGCGGCCGTACTCGGCGGCCTGTTGCTGCTGGCCGCCTCACGGATGCCGTCCAAGCTGCACCGGGCGCTGGCGTATCCGATTCTCCTGGGCTCGGTCTTCCTGATGATCCTCGTCCAGGTGCCGGGGATAGGAGTCGCGGTCAACGGCAACCAGAACTGGATCTCGGTCGGCGGCCCCTTCCAGCTCCAGCCCAGCGAGTTCGGCAAGCTCGCCCTCGTGCTGTGGGGGGCCGACCTGCTCGCCCGCAAACAGGAGAAGCGGCTGCTGACCCAGTGGAAGCACATGCTGGTGCCGCTCGTGCCGGTGGCCTTCATGCTGCTCGGGCTGATCATGCTCGGCGGCGACATGGGCACGGCGATCATCCTCACCGCGATTCTGTTCGGCCTGCTGTGGCTCGCGGGGGCGCCGACCCGGCTCTTCGGCGGCGTGCTCGCCATCGCGGTGACCCTCGGTGCGATCCTCATCAGGACCAGCCCCAACCGCATGGCCCGCCTCGCCTGCCTCGGCGCCACCGAACCCGGCCCCGGCGACTCCTGCTGGCAGGCCGTGCACGGCATCTACGCCCTCGCCTCCGGCGGGCTCTTCGGGTCCGGCCTCGGCGCGAGCGTGGAGAAATGGGGGCAACTGCCCGAAGCGCACACCGACTTCATTTTTGCCATCACGGGTGAGGAACTGGGCTTGGCGGGCACTCTGTCGGTGCTCGCGCTCTTCGCGGCTCTAGGCTATGCGGGTATCCGCGTGGCCGGACGCACGGAGGACCCCTTCGTGAGGTACGCCGCGGGTGGCGTGACCACCTGGATCACGGCCCAGGCCGTGATCAACATCGGTGCGGTGCTCGGCTTGCTGCCGATCGCCGGTGTCCCGCTCCCGCTGTTCTCCTACGGGGGTTCCGCCCTGCTGCCGACCATGTTCGCCATCGGGCTCCTGATCGCCTTCGCGCGTGAGGATCCCGCTGCGCGGGCGGCGCTCGCGATGCGGCAGCCCCGCTTTGGCAGAAAGCGGGCTGCGGTGAGAGGCTCCGCTGGTCGGGAGCCTCGGAAGTGGAACACAATGCGACGGCGTGCCTCGGCGCGTTCGTCCGGAGAGCGGTGAAATTCGGTGCATGTCGTACTCGCCGGTGGGGGGACCGCCGGTCATATCGAGCCCGCGCTCGCCCTCGCGGACGCCCTGCGCAGGCAGGACCCGGCCGTGGGAATCACGGCTCTGGGCACGGAGCGCGGACTCGAGACCCGACTCGTGCCAGAACGGGGTTATGACCTCGCGCTGATCCCCGCGGTACCGCTGCCGCGCAAGCCCACACCCGAGCTGATCACCGTCCCCGGACGGCTGCGCGGCACGATCAAGGCGGCCGAGCAGATCCTGGAGCGCACCAAGGCGGACGCGGTCGTCGGCTTCGGCGGCTATGTCGCCCTGCCCGGCTACCTCGCGGCCAAGCGCCTCGGCGTCCCGATCATCATCCACGAGGCCAACGCCCGGCCTGGACTCGCCAACAAGATCGGTTCGCGGTACGCGGCGCAGGTCGCCGTCTCCACCCCGGACAGCAAGCTGCGCGGTGCCCGCTACATCGGCATCCCGTTGCGCCGCTCCATCGCCACGCTCGACAGGGCCGCCGTCCGCCCCGAGGCCCGTGCCGCCTTCGGGCTCGACCCCTCTCTGCCGACGCTGCTGGTCTCCGGCGGCTCGCAGGGTGCCCGCCGCCTCAACGAGGTGATCCAGCAGACCGCCCCGTACCTTCAGCGGGCCGGTATCCAGATCCTGCACGCGGTCGGCCCGAAGAACGAACTGCCGCAGGTTCACCAGATGCCGGGGATGCCCCCGTACATCCCGGTACCGTACGTGGACCGGATGGACCTCGCGTACGCCGCGGCCGACATGATGCTCTGCCGTGCGGGCGCGATGACCGTCGCCGAACTCTCCGCCGTCGGGCTCCCCGCCGTCTACGTCCCGCTGCCCATCGGCAACGGCGAACAGCGGCTGAACGCCCAGCCGGTGGTCAAGGCCGGCGGCGGACTGCTGGTCGACGACGCGGAACTGACGCCGCAGTGGATCCAGGGCAATGTCCTGCCCGTGCTCGCCGATCCGCACCGGCTGTTCGAGATGTCCCGGGCCGCCTCCGAGTTCGGCCGCCGGGACGCCGACGATCTGCTCGTCGGGATGGTGTACGAGGCGATCGCGTCACGCCGCTAGCGCGTGGCAGAAGGCAGGGGAGCGTGGCCGGACCGACCACCGCCGAACGCGGCGAACGGCAAGACCGGCAGGGCGCTGCTTCCGGCCCGCCCCGGCCGCCCCTCCTCAGGCGGCTGCCGGGGCCCCGTACGCTCATCATTCTGATGGTCTGTCTGGCCCTGCTCTGCGCCGGCGTCAGCTGGGTGCTCTACGGCTCCCGGTGGACGCGGGTGGAGAGCGTATCGGCCTCCGGCACCCGGGTTCTGACGCCCGCACAGGTCGTCGAGGCGGCCGATGTCCCGGTCGGGTCGCCGCTGATTTCCGTCGACACCGATGTGATTGAGGCAGGACTGCTCCGGAAATTGCCCCGAATCGACTTGGTCGACGTCGACCGTTCCTGGCCCCATGGAATCCGGCTGAAAGTCACCGAGCGTATCCCGGTCCTCGTCACCGAAAATACCGGAAAGGGGGGCAAGTATGTTGAAGTGGACGCCAAGGGTGTGCGATATGCCACGGTTTCACGCGCCCCGCAGGGCGTGCCGACGCTGGAATTGAACGTGTCCCGGTCTGCGGGTCTGCGCCGTTTCGGCGCCGATCGGCTGGTGCGCGAGGCGGTGCGGGTGGCTCGTTCCCTACCGGCCGCGGTGACGCGTGCCACCCAGGTCGTCAAGGTCCGTTCGTACGACTCCATCTCGTTGGAGTTGAGCGGCGACCGCGAGGTGGACTGGGGAAGTGGCGAGCAGGGCGGCTCCAAGGCGCATACGCTCACTGCTCTCATGAAAGCCGCTCCCGAGGCGCGGCACTTCGACGTCAGTGTTCCCACCGCCCCGGCGTCATCGGGGAGTTGACGCACATCGACGCAGGCCAGGACCCTGGTTGGGCAGCGCTATGGCTGATCACATAGGGTGAAAAGAAAAATGGGAGGTTCGGCGTGTTCGTTGAACGTGCGCCACTTGTCGACTTAGTGTCCTGTTCGGAAGAGTCCAAGGAACAGACACACTGGTAACCCTAAACTTCAGCGTTAGGGTTCGGGTCGGCGTTCGGACCGTCCCATTCGGCATCAGTCGTCGGATCGCGACCGTGCGAGGCGACGACACGTAACTCGAGGCGAGAGGCCTTCGACGTGGCAGCACCGCAGAACTACCTCGCAGTCATCAAAGTCATCGGTGTCGGCGGCGGTGGTGTCAATGCCATCAACCGGATGATCGAGGTCGGTCTCAAGGGTGTCGAGTTCATCGCCATCAACACGGACGCCCAGGCGCTGTTGATGAGCGACGCCGACGTCAAACTCGACGTCGGCCGCGAACTCACCCGCGGACTCGGCGCCGGAGCCAACCCGGCCGTCGGCCGCAAGGCGGCAGAGGACCACCGCGAGGAGATCGAGGAGGTCCTCAAGGGGGCCGACATGGTCTTCGTGACCGCCGGTGAGGGCGGTGGCACCGGCACCGGCGGCGCGCCGGTGGTGGCCAACATCGCCCGCTCGCTCGGCGCACTCACCATCGGCGTGGTCACCCGCCCGTTCACCTTCGAGGGCCGGCGCCGCGCCAACCAGGCCGAGGACGGCATCGCGGAACTCCGCGAAGAGGTCGACACCCTCATCGTCATCCCGAACGACCGGCTGCTGTCCATCTCGGACCGCCAGGTCTCCGTCCTCGACGCGTTCAAGTCGGCGGACCAGGTCCTGCTCTCCGGTGTTCAGGGCATCACCGATCTCATCACCACACCCGGTCTGATCAACCTCGACTTCGCCGACGTCAAGTCCGTGATGTCCGAGGCCGGTTCGGCCCTCATGGGGATCGGCTCGGCCCGCGGCGACGACCGCGCGGTGGCGGCTGCCGAGATGGCGATCTCCTCGCCACTCCTGGAGGCCTCCATCGATGGTGCCCGGGGCGTACTGCTCTCGATCTCCGGCGGTTCGGACCTCGGCCTGTTCGAGATCAACGAGGCCGCCCAGCTGGTGAGCGAGGCCGCGCACCCCGAGGCCAACATCATCTTCGGCGCGGTCATCGACGACGCGCTCGGCGACGAGGTACGGGTCACCGTCATCGCGGCCGGCTTCGACGGCGGCCAGCCTCCGTCCAAGCGGGACAACGTGCTCGGCTCGTCCTCCGCCAAGCGCGACGAACCCACCCCGGCGCGGGCCGCCGAAAGCCGCCCGTCCTTCGGCTCGCTCGGCAGCGTCACGCCGAAGGAGTCGCCGGAGCCCGCCCCGGAGCCGGTGAGCAGCGAACTGCCGTCCGCCACCCCGCCGGTTCCGCCGTCACGGAGCTACTCCGACAGCGCGGCGGAGGAACTGGACGTGCCGGACTTCCTCAAGTGATAGGACAGCGCTCGGCAGCGGGCACTGTGAGCGGCGCGCACTTCGCCTTCACCGACCGGTGGGGCGGGGTGAGCGCCGTTCCGTACGAGGAGCTCAATCTCGGCGGAGCGGTCGGCGACGACCCCGGGGCCGTACGGACCAATCGCGAACTGGCGGCCAAGTCGCTCGGGCTCGACCCGGCGCGGGTCGTCTGGATGAACCAGGTCCACGGGCCCGACGTGGCCGTGGTCGACGAGCCGTGGGGCGACCGCCCGGCGGCTGAGGTCGACGCGGTCGTCACGGCCCGCCGGGGCCTCGCCCTCGCGGTGCTCACCGCGGACTGCTCACCCGTACTGCTCGCGGACCCCGTCGCCGGGGTCGTGGCCGCCGTCCACGCGGGACGGCCGGGCATGGTCGCCGGGGTCGTGCCCGCCGCCGTCGGGGCCATGGTGGAGCTCGGCGCCGAACCGGCCCGGATCGTCGCCCGCACCGGCCCCGCGGTCTGCGGCCGGTGCTACGAAGTGCCGGACGCGATGCGGGCCGAGGTCGCGGCCGTCGAGCCCGGCACGTACGCCGAGACGGCCTGGGGCACGCCCGCGGTCGATGTGACCGCCGGCGTGCACGCGCAACTGGAGAGGCTCGGGGTGCGTGACCGGGAGCAGTCGCCGGTCTGCACCATCGAGTCGGACGACCATTTCTCGTACCGGCGTGACGGCATTACGGGCCGGCTCGCGGGCTATGTGTGGCTGGACTGATCGGGCATGACGGACCGTAGGGCCGAACTCGCCGGGAACCTGGCGAAAGTGGAGGAGCGCATCGCCGCCGCGTGTGCGGCGGCCGGGCGCAAGCGCGAAGAGGTGACCCTGATCGTGGTCACCAAGACCTACCCCGCCGAGGATGTGCGGCTCCTGTCGGAACTCGGTGTGCGGCACGTCGCCGAGAATCGTGACCAGGATGCGGCGCCCAAGGCGGCGGCGTGCTCCGATCTGCCCCTCTCGTGGCATTTCGTCGGCCAGGTGCAGACCAACAAGGTACGTTCCGTGGTCAGTTACGCGGATGTCGTGCAGTCTGTCGACCGGGCCCGGCTCGTCACCGCCCTGTCGAAGGAAGCGGTGCGGACCGGACGCGAGGTGGGTTGCCTCCTCCAGATTGCGCTCGACGCGGAGCAGTCCGCGGCTGGAAAGGGTGGACTGGGGGAGCGTGGTGGTGTAGGGGTCGATGGTGTCGAGGAGTTGAGCCAACTCGTCGCGCGGGCTCCGGGGTTGAGGCTCGACGGGCTGATGACCGTCGCTCCCCTCACCGGTCCGTACGCGGGGCGTGAACCGGCGGCGTTCGAGCGCCTGATGGATTTGTCGACTGACCTGCGCCGCAGTCATCCGACTGCGAACATGGTCTCGGCAGGGATGAGTGCGGACCTCGAGCAAGCAGTGGCGGCCGGTGCGACACATGTACGCGTCGGCACTGCGGTACTCGGTGTCCGCCCCAGGCTCGGGTAACGTCGCCAAGAAGTCGGACCACAGCAGAAAATATGGTCATTACCGCCCCAGGCGGGCATACGACCTCGTGGATCGCGGGCGCTTGGCAACAGTCAGCCGATCCACCACAGAGCGGAGGACTCAGAGCATGGCCGGCGCGATGCGCAAGATGGCGGTCTACCTCGGCCTCGTGGAGGACGATGGGTACGACGGCAGGGGCTTCGACCCCGACGACGACTTCGAGCCCGAGCTGGATCCGGAACCCGAGCGGGACCGCCGACGGCATGAGCCGTCGCATCAGTCGCACCAGCCACATCAGTCCCAACGGGACGAATCGGTACGAGTGGTGCAGGCGCCGGTGCAGCGCGAGCCTGTGTCCCATTCCGCCCCGTCGGCCGCGGAATCCGGGCGTCCTGCCCGAATTGCCCCCGTGGCGTCCATCACACAAGAACGTCAGAGCCTGGAGAAGAACGCACCGGTGATCATGCCCAAGGTCGTGTCGGAACGAGAGCCGTACAGGATCACCACACTGCACCCCCGGACCTACAACGAGGCCCGTACCATCGGGGAACACTTCCGTGAGGGCACTCCAGTGATCATGAATCTGACCGAGATGGATGACACGGACGCGAAGCGACTTGTCGACTTTGCTGCCGGTTTGGTCTTCGGCCTTCACGGGAGCATCGAGCGGGTGACGCAGAAGGTGTTCCTGTTGTCGCCTGCTAACGTCGATGTCACGGCGGAGGACAAGGCTCGCATCGCAGAGGGCGGGTTCTTCAACCAGAGCTGAGACGCAGGACCGGACAAGCATGAAAAGCAGGGGAGAGGGACGCACGGATCATGAGCGTGGTTGGGCAGGTTCTCTACGTCGCGCTGATGTGTTTCCTCATCGTGCTGATCTTCCGGTTGGTCATGGACTACGTCTTCCAGTTCGCCCGCTCATGGCAACCCGGCAAGGCAATGGTGGTCGTTCTTGAGGCCACCTACACTGTCACTGATCCACCGCTCAAGCTTCTGCGGCGGTTCATTCCGCCGCTACGTCTCGGGGGCGTGGCGCTCGACCTGTCCTTCTTCGTACTGATGATCATCGTTTACATCCTGATCAACCTCGTGAGCCAGATGTGAACGATACGGTCTTGCCGAACGCCGACGATGCCGACGACTACGTTGAGGTGAAGAGATGCCGTTGACCCCCGAGGACGTGCGGAACAAGCAGTTCACGACCGTCCGCCTCCGAGAAGGCTATGACGAGGACGAGGTCGATGCCTTCCTCGATGAGGTCGAAGCCGAACTGACCCGCCTGCTCCGCGAGAACGAGGACCTGCGCGCCAAGCTGGCAGCCGCCACACGCGCCGCCGCGCAGAACCAGCAACAGGGCATGCGCAAGCCGCCCGAACAGCAGGATCCGCAGCAACAGCAGGGCCCGCCACAGGGCATGCGTGGCGGTCCGGGCGCTCCTGTGCCCGCCGGCATATCGGGCCCGCCGCAGCAGCAGATGGGTGGCCCCATGGGTGGCCCGCCCCAGCTGCCGAGCGGCGCCCCGCAGCTGCCCGCGGGCCCCAGTGCCCAGGGCGGCCAGCAGGGTCAGGGCCCGATGGGTCAGGGCCCCATGGGCCAGGGTCCGATGGGTCAGGGTCCCGGCCCCATGCAGGGACAGATGGGTCAGGGTCCCGGCCCCATGCAGGGACAGATGCAGCAACAGCAGCAGATGTCCCAGCAGATGGGTGGCCCGATGGGCGGTCCCATGGGCGGCCCGATGGGCGGGCACGGCCCGCAGATGGGGCAGCCCGGCCAGGGCCCCGGTGGCGACAGCGCCGCCCGGGTGCTCTCGCTGGCTCAGCAGACCGCCGACCAGGCGATCGCCGAGGCCCGCTCCGAGGCCAACAAGATCGTCGGTGAGGCCCGTAGCCGAGCCGAGGGTCTGGAGCGCGACGCCCGTGCCAAGGCCGACGCCCTGGAGCGGGACGCGCAGGAGAAGCACCGCGTCGCGATGGGCTCCCTGGAGTCCGCCCGCGCCACGCTGGAGCGCAAGGTCGAGGATCTGCGAGGCTTCGAGCGCGAGTACCGCACGCGTCTGAAGTCCTACCTGGAGTCGCAGCTGCGTCAGCTGGAGACCCAGGCCGACGACTCGCTGGCTCCGCCGCGTACGCCGGCGACCGCGTCGCTTCCGTCGTCGCCGAGCCCGTCCATGGCTCCGGCCGGGGCGAGCGCGCCGTCCTACGGTGGCAACCAGATGGGTGGCCCCGGTCCCGCGGGTCCGTCCTACGGCGGCCAGCAGCAGATGTCGCCGGCCATGACCCAGCCGATGGCGCCGGTCCGGCCGCAGGGCCCCTCGCCCATGCAGCAGGCGCCCTCGCCGATGCGTGGCTTCCTGATCGACGAGGACGACAACTGACGGCCGCCGGTACGCCGTAGGCGTCGGCAGCGTTCAGGGCGGAGCCCCCGGATATCCGGGGGCTCCGCCCTTTTTGGTCGCTGTACGTGTTCATGGTTGCTGTACGTGTTCGGGCAGGGGTGCACCTGTACGCGGGCACGCAACGCCGAAGGCCCGGGACCACCGAGAATTTCGGCGGGCCCGGGCCTTCGGCCGTGCTGCTACGCCTTGCGCAGCCGGAACGTCAGAGACAGGGGCTCGTCCGTGAACGGGGCGCCGTAGGTGTCGTCCGCCTCACCCTGCGAGAAGTCCGTGGCGAGGACCTCGTCGGAGATCAGGCCGGAGTGCTCGGTGAGAGCCGCGATGACCTTCGGGTCCGGGGACGTCCAGCGCAGGGCGATCCGGTCGGCCACGTCCAGGCCGCTGTTCTTGCGGGCCTCCTGGATCAGACGGATGGCGTCGCGGGCCAGACCGGCCTGGCGCAGCTCCTCGGTGAGCTCCAGGTCGAGGGCGACCGTCGCACCGGAGTCCGACGCGACGGACCAGCCCTCGCGCGGGGTCTCTGTGATGATCACCTCGTCCGGGGCGAGCGTGACGGTCTCGCCGTCGACCTCCACCGACGCCGTGCCCTCGCGCAGCGCCAGGGACAGCGCGGCCGCGTCGGCCTCGGCGACGGCCTTCGCCACCGCCTGGACGCCCTTGCCGAAGCGCTTGCCCAGGGCGCGGAAGTTGGCCTTGGCCGTGGTGTCCACCAGTGAACCGCCCACTTCGGAGAGGGACGCGAGCGAGCTCACGTTCAGCTCCTCCGTGATCTGCGCGTGCAGTTCACGGTCGAGCGAGCCGAATCCGGTCGCGGCGACCAGCGCGCGGGACAGCGGCTGGCGGGTCTTCACCCCCGACTCCGCGCGCGTGGCCCGGCCCAGCTCCACGAGACGGCGTACCAGCACCATCTGCTTCGACAGCTCCGGGTCGATGACGGACAGGTCCGCCTCCGGCCAGGTCGACAGGTGCACGGACTCCGGGGCACCGGGGGACACCGGCACCACGAGGTCCTGCCAGACCCGCTCGGTGATGAACGGGGTCAGCGGGGCCATCAGCCGCGTCACCGTCTCGACGACCTCGTGCAGGGTGCGCAGGGCTGCCTTGTCGCCCTGCCAGAAGCGGCGACGCGAGCGGCGTACGTACCAGTTCGACAGGTCGTCGACGAAGGCCGAGAGCAGCTTGCCGGCGCGCTGGGTGTCGTACGACTCCAGAGCCTGCGTCCCCTGGTCGGTGAGCGCGTGCAGTTCGGACAGGAGCCAGCGGTCGAGGACCGGGCGGTCCGCCGGGGCCGGATCGGCCTCGCTGGGGGCCCAGCCCGCCGTGCGCGCGTACAGGGCCTGGAAGGCGACCGTGTTCCAGTACGTGAGGAGCGTCTTGCGGACGACCTCCTGGATGGTGCCGTGGCCGACCCGGCGGGCCGCCCAGGGGGAGCCGCCGGCCGCCATGAACCAGCGGACCGCGTCGGCGCCGTGCTGGTCCATCAGCGGGATCGGCTCCAGGGTGTTGCCCAGGTGCTTGGACATCTTGCGGCCGTCCTCGGCGAGGATGTGGCCGAGGCACACCACGTTCTCGTAACTGGACTTGTCGAAGACCAGCGTGCCGACCGCCATCAGCGTGTAGAACCAGCCGCGGGTCTGGTCGATGGCCTCGCAGATGAACTGCGCCGGGTAGCGGGCCTCGAACAGCTCCTTGTTCTTGTGCGGGTAGCCCCACTGCGCGAACGGCATCGAACCCGAGTCGTACCAGGCGTCGATGACCTCCGGCACGCGCGTGGCCGTCTTCTCGCACTGAGGGCAGGCGAAGGTGACGGCGTCGATGAACGGGCGGTGCGGGTCGAGCTCCGACTGGTCGCTGCCGGTCAGCGAGGTGAGCTCCGCGCGGGAGCCGACGACGGTGAGGTGATCGTCCTCGCAGCGCCAGATCGGCAGCGGCGTACCCCAGTAGCGATTGCGGGACAGGGCCCAGTCGACGTTGTTGTCCAGCCAGTCTCCGTAGCGGCCGCTCTTGACCGAGTCCGGGAACCAGTTGGTGTTCTCGTTCTCCTGGAGGAGGCGGTCCTTGATGGCCGTGGTGCGGATGTACCAGGACGGCTGCGCGTAATACAGGAGCGCGGTGTGGCAGCGCCAGCAGTGCGGGTAGCTGTGCTCGTACGGGATGTGCTTGAAGAGCAGGCCGCGGTTCTGGAGGTCTTCCGTCAGCTGTTCGTCGGCCTTCTTGAAGAAGACACCGCCCACGAGGGGGAGGTCCTCCTCGAAGGTGCCGTCCGGGCGCACCGGGTTCACGACCGGCAGCCCGTACTCGCGGCAGACCTTGAGGTCGTCCTCACCGAAGGCGGGGGACTGGTGGACCAGACCCGTACCGTCCTCGGTCGTCACGTACTCCGCGTTCACCACGTAGTGGGCGGGCTCGTCCTTCGGGAACTCGACGAGCTCGAACGGACGTTGGTACGTCCAGCGCTCCATCTCGGCGCCCGTGAAAGCCTGCCCGGTGGTCTCCCAGCCCTCGCCGAGGGCCTTCTCGACGAGCGGCTCGGCGACGACCAGCTTCTCCCGGCCGTCCGTCGCGACCACGTACGTCACGTCCGGGTGCGCGGCGACGGCCGTGTTCGACACCAGGGTCCACGGGGTCGTCGTCCACACCAGGAGCGCGGCCTCGCCCGCGAGCGGACCGGAGGTGAGCGGGAAACGGACGAACACCGAGGGGTCGACGACCGTCTCGTAGCCCTGCGCCAGCTCGTGGTCGGACAGGCCCGTGCCGCAGCGCGGGCACCAGGGGGCGACGCGGTGGTCCTGGGTCAGCAGACCCTTGTCGAAGATCTCCTTGAGCGACCACCAGACGGACTCGATGTACTCCGGGTCCATGGTCCGGTAGGGGTCGTTCAGGTCGGCCCAGTAACCCATGCGGGTCGTGAGCTCCTCGAACGCGTCGGTGTGACGGGTCACGGACTCACGGCACCTGGCGTTGAACTCGGCGATGCCGTACGCCTCGATGTCCTTCTTGCCGCTGAAGCCCAGCTCCTTCTCGACGGCCAGCTCCACCGGGAGGCCGTGGCAGTCCCAGCCGGCCTTGCGGCCCACGTGGTAACCGCGCATGGTGCGAAAGCGCGGGAAGACGTCCTTGAAGACGCGTGCCTCGATGTGGTGGGCGCCCGGCATGCCGTTGGCCGTGGGCGGGCCTTCGTAGAACACCCACTCCGGGCGGCCCTCGGACTGCTCCAGGGTCTTGGCGAAGATCTTCTGCTCGCTCCAGAAGTCGAGCACGGCGTGCTCGAGGGCGGGCAGGTCGACCTGGGCCGGCACCTGGCGGTACTGCGGCTGTGTACTCGGCTGCGTATCCAACGAACTTCCTCCGGCGGACTTCTGCCTTCCGTCCGGAGGGACGAGAGCTGTGCTGTCACCTACGCCGTGTGCGGCGTGCTCCCGCGGTACCACCCTCCTTGGCCCTCCGCCGCTTTCCGCGCGCCGGTGAGCCCCCTCATTGGGGTCGCGATACCGGGTCTACCGGCCGCTGCTGCCTCGCTGCGGCTTTCTTCCGGCGGCTCCGGGGTGATCTTCACGTCGCGCTCGCCCCCGGGCTCCCACCGTCCCCGGGTCGCTCTTGGCCGCGTACGCCGCTACTCGTCCCCATCCACGCTTCTCGCTGCGGCCAGTGTACGGCGCCGGGCCGACAGCGGCCGACCGGTTTTGCGGGGTCCGGGGGAGCGGGGCGGCGACGCCCGGGGGAGACGGGGACGGGCACTGACCCGAATGCCGAGGCGCCGGTGCCGGTGTCCTGGGACGCCGGTTCGGCGGATTACCGGGCGGGGAGCTGGGCACAACGCTTGCAGACTCGCTGTGCGGCAGGCGCGGGGCGGGCGGATCGGACGGCGTGCCCCGTTGCCGAGGGACTGAAGTCGATTTATCGTCCCAGCACGATTCGCGTGCAAGGTCACAAAATGTGAAGGGGCCGCGGCCATGGTGGCGAAGAAGACCGCCGTACAGCAGTCGGCGTCCGGCAGATCCACGGAGGCGGCCGATTCGAAGCCCGTCTCCTCCAAGGCAGCCGGTACCGGGGCCGTCGCTGCCGACAAGACCGCCGCGCCGGTGAAGCGGGCGCCGCGGAAGTCGGCCGCGGTCAAGAAGTCGGCAGCGGCCAAGAAGGCAGCGGCCAAGAAGTCGGTCGGGGCCAAGAAGGCGGCCGCTTCCGCGGCCGAGGGAGCGGCACAGGCCGCCAAGACGACGGGAGCCACGACGGTGGTTGCGAAGAAGACCCCTGGCACGACCGCGGCCGCGGCTGCGGACAAGCCCACCGCGGTTCCCAAGGCGCGGGTGGCCGCGGCGGAACCCGGTGAGCTCGCGGTACGCCCCGGCGAGGACCCGTGGACCACGGAGGAGGTCGAGGAGGCGCGCACGGAACTGCTCTCCGAGGCCCTGCGGCTGCGGGCCGAGATCACCCACTCCGAGGAGTCCCTGGTGGGGCTGATGCGCGACTCCGGGGACGGCGCGGGCGACGATCAGGCGGACACCGGCACCAAGAACATCACGCGCGAGAGCGAGATGGCGCTCGCGGCCAACGCCCGGGAGATGCTGGAGCAGACCGAACGCGCCCTGGAGCGCCTGGACGCGGGCACGTACGGGCTCTGTGAGAACTGCGGCAACCCCATCGGCAAGGCCCGCATGCAGGCCTTCCCGCGGGCCACCCTGTGTGTCGAGTGCAAGCAGAAGCAGGAGCGGCGCTACTGACCCGCCGCCGGCCTCCCGTCGATCGAACACCGATCCGCCCGCTGTGGCTCCTGGGCACCTGGCCGCGGCGGGCTGTGCCGTACCCTCTTGCTCAGTCAGGCACCTAGGTTGAGGGACTCACGTGGCAGAGGCGGAGCGCATCATCGGTACGCCGGATACCCCGGGCGAGGCGGGGGCCGAGCCGGAGCAGCCCGACCGGAGCGCGACCCCGGGCGAGGCCGGAGAGCCCAAGGGCAGGCGCCGGATCGCCGTACTCTTCACGGTCGCCACCCTGGCCTACGCGCTGGACCTGGTCAGCAAGCTGATCGTGGTCGCGAAGCTGGAACACCACGAGCCGATCGAGATCATCGGGGACTGGCTGCGCTTCGAGGCCATCCGCAACGCGGGCGCGGCCTTCGGCTTCGGCGAGGCCTTCACGATCATCTTCACGGTGATCGCCTCGGCCGTGATCGTGGTGATCGCCCGGCTCGCCCGCAAGCTCTACAGCCTGCCCTGGGCCATCGCGCTCGGCCTGCTGCTCGGCGGTGCGCTCGGCAACCTCACCGACCGGATCTTCCGTGCGCCGGGCGTCTTCGAGGGCGCGGTCGTCGACTTCATCGCACCCAAGCACTTCGCGGTCTTCAACCTCGCCGACTCCGCGATCGTCTGCGGCGGCATCCTGATCGTGCTGCTGTCCTTCCGGGGCCTGGACCCGGACGGCACCGTCCACAAGGACTGAGAGCTCTCTGCGCGCGGGCTGCCGTACGGCGGTGTCCGACCCGTCCGGCATACTCGACGGGTGAGCACCGTTCCCGATATCCGTACCCTGCCCGTGCCCGACGGCCTGGAGGGCGAGCGTGTCGACGCCGCCATCTCCCGCATGTTCGGCTTCTCCCGTACGAAGGCCGCCGAGCTCGCCGTGGCGGGAAAGGTCACGGTCGACGGCTCGGTGGTCGGGAAGTCCGAGCGGGTGCACGGCGGCGCCTGGATGGAAGTGGAGATGCCGCAGGCACCCGCGCCCGTGCAGGTCGTCGCGGAGCCCGTCGAGGGCATGGAGATCATCCACGACGACGATGACGTGGTCGTGATCGTCAAGCCGGTCGGTGTCGCCGCGCATCCCAGCCCCGGCTGGTCCGGGCCGACCGTGATCGGCGGCCTCGCCGCCGCCGGATACCGGATCTCGACCTCGGGCGCCGCCGAGCGCCAGGGCATCGTGCACCGCCTCGACGTGGGCACGTCGGGCCTGATGGTGGTGGCCAAGTCGGAGTACGCGTACACGTCGCTGAAGCGCCAGTTCAAGGAGCGCACGGTCGACAAGCGTTACCACGCGCTCGTCCAGGGCCACCCCGACCCGACCAGCGGCACCATCGACGCGCCCATCGGCCGGCACCCGAACCACGACTACAAGTGGGCGGTCACCGCCGAGGGCAAGCCCTCCGTGACCCACTACGACCTGATCGAGGCGTTCCGCTCGGCCTCGTTGCTCGACATCAAGCTGGAGACCGGCCGCACGCACCAGATCCGCGTCCACATGTCGGCCCACCGGCACCCTTGCGTCGGCGACCTGACATACGGCGCCGACCCGACGCTCGCCAAGCGGCTCGGGCTGACGCGCCAGTGGCTGCAGGCGGTGCGGCTCGGGTTCGAGCACCCCGGTGACGGGCAGTGGGTCGAGTTCGAGTCCGGCTATGCCGAGGACCTGCAGCAGGCGCTGGACCGTGTGCGGGAGGAAAGCGACGCATGAGCGTGCTGCTGGGGGCGTCGTCCTACGTGGTGCGGGTCGCGGAGGACCCCGCCGACCGTGAGGCCTGCTTCGCGGTGCGCAAGGAGGTCTTCGTCGTCGAACAGCAGGTCCCCGAAGACCTTGAGTACGACCTGTACGACGCCGACGCCGTGCATGTGCTCGCCATGCGCGAGGACGGGCTGCCGCTCGGCGCCGGGCGGCTGCTGTACGGCGACGCGGCGGTCGCCAAGACCGGTGGAGAGTCCGGCGTCGGGTCCCTGGGGCGGCTGGCCGTCGTCCGGGCCGCGCGTGGGCTCGGTGTCGGGGTCGCGCTCGTGCGGGGCATCGAGGACGCGGCACGCGCGCGTGGGCTGACGGCGGTCGATCTGCACGCGCAGACGCACGCCCTGGGGTTCTACGAGCGACTGGGGTACGTGGCCTACGGGCCGGAGTACCCGGAGGCCGGGATCGCGCACCGGGCGATGCGGATCGCTCTCCAGGACCTGTCCGGAACCTAGGCACCGGATAGGCACCGGAGAAGCCTCCAAGGTCCCGGGCCCGTCCTCGGCTGGTCCTGAAGGCGGGCCCGGTGGGCCGCCCGGATCGAGGCGGTCACCCGCCCGCAGGGTCGCGGGTGGCACGCTGGTGGTCCGACCGCCTGATCGTCCAGACCACGTTGGAGCGCTGACCGTGGACCAGTTGGCCCTGTTGTTCGTGCTGTTGCTCGGGGCCGTCGTCAGCGTCCCGCTGGGGGACCGGTTCGGGCTTCCGGCGCCGGTGTTGATGACCCTGTTCGGGATCGTGCTGGCCCTGCTCCACTTCGTACCGAACGTGGACATCCCGCCCGAGCTGATCCTGCCCGCGCTGCTTCCACCGCTGCTCTACGCCGCTGTACGGCGTACCTCCTGGCGGCAGTTCGCCGCCAACAAACGGCCGATCTTCCTGCTCGCCGTGGCTCTGGTGTTCGTCACCACCGCCGTGGTCGCCGCGGTGGCCCACGCGATCGTGCCCGGGCTGCCGATCGCCGCCGCCGTGGCGCTCGGCGCGCTGGTGGCGCCGCCCGATCCGGTCGCGGCCACCGCCGTCGCCGGACAGCTCGGGCTGCCGCGCCGCCTGGTGTCGATCCTGGAGGGCGAGGGGCTGTTCAACGACGTGACGGCGATCGTGCTCTACCACGTTGCCATCGCCGCCGCCATCAGCGGCTCCTTCTCGGTGCCGGGTGCCCTGCTCGACTTCCTGCTGTCCGCCGTCGTCGCGGTCGCCGTGGGGATCGGGCTCGGGTGGGGCGCGAACCGGCTGATGGACTACCTCGGCGATCCGACGCTGCAGATCGGGCTGACCCTGCTCGTGCCGTACGCCTCGTACGTGCTGGCCGAGGAGCTGCACGGGTCCGGTGTGCTGGCGGTGCTCACCACGGCGATGTTCCTGGCGGAGTACGCGAACGACGCGGACGACGTCATGACGAGGCTCGCCGGGCACACGTTCTGGAACATCGTCGACACGCTGGTCACCGGGGTGGCGTTCGGGCTCATCGGACTGGAGCTGCACAACGCGATCAGGACGGCGTCGGGGCGGTGGCAGGAGATGCTCGGCTGGGCCGCCGCCATCGTGGGGGTCGTCGTGCTCGTACGCCTGGCCTACCTGCTGCCCGCCACCTGGCTGACCAAGCGGCTGCACGCGAAGCGGGACCGCGACGAGGACATTCCGACGACGTGGCGGGAGACCGTCGTCATGTGGTGGGCCGGGATGCGAGGGGTGGCCTCCGTGGCGCTCGCGCTGGCCATTCCGCTGGAGATGGAGAACGGGGCGCCGTTCCCCAACCGGGACGAGATGATCTTCATCGCGTTCGGGGTGATCATGGCGACGCTCGTGGTGCAGGGGCTGAGCCTGCCCTGGCTGGTCCGGAAGCTGGGGGTGCGGGCCGACACCGACGAGGAGAAGGCGTTCGAGAAGACACTCGCCCTGCGGGCGGCCAAGGCGGCCAAGCAGCGCCTCAGGGAGATCGGGGAGACGGAGGATCTGCCCGACGAACTCACCGAGCAGTTGCTGCGGCGGGCGTTCGACATCGGGTACCGGATCAGCCCCGACCTGGGGGAGGACGAGCGGCAGGAGGCCCACGAGCAGCGTGCCAGGCGGATCAAGCGGGTGCGGCGGATCCAGGGGGAGATGCTGTCCGCGGCCCGGCACGAGGTGCTGGCGGCGCGGAGTGAGGCGGGGGCGAATCCGGAGGTCGTGGACCGGGTGCTGCGGCACCTGGATGTGCGCAGCTTGCGGTGACCCTCGCCGGGTGGGGGGCGTCGGGGTGAGGGGGCCTGTGGGCGGGGCCGTGGGTGGGTGCCGGCCGGTGGGGGCTTGTCGCGCAGTTCCCCGCGCCCCTGAAGGGCGCCCCTGACCGGCGCCCCTGAAGGGCGCCCGGTGAAGGCGCCCCCAGGTCAGCCGCGGCCTGTGCGTGGGGGTTCCACCATGCGGCCGCGTGTGGATGTGCGGGATCGGTGGGTTTCGGCGCCGTTCGCCTGGGCGGTGCTCGGCGGGAGGATCGCGTCGGCCGTGTTGACGCGGGGCAGGGCGTACGGGTGGTGGGTGGTCAGCCAGCGGAACATCTGTTCGCGGACGGTGACGCGGACCGTCCAGACGTCGTCCGCGTCCTTCGCGGTGACCAGCGCGCGTACCTCCATCGTGTTGGGCGTGGAGTCGGTGACGGCGAGGCCGTAGTCGCGCCCGTCCCATGCGGGGCACTCGCGGAGGATGTCGCGGAGCTTGGTGCGCATCTCCTCGACGGGCGCGGTGTGGTCCAGGTGGAAGAAGACCGTGCCGGTCATCTGCACACCGCCGCGGGACCAGTTCTCGAACGGCTGCGACGTGAAGTACGAGACCGGCATGGTGAACCGGCGCTCGTCCCAGGTGCGTACCGTCAGGAAGGTGAGCGTGATCTCGTCGACCGTGCCCCACTCACCGTTCACCACCACCGTGTCGCCGAGGCGCACCATGTCGCCGAAGGCGATCTGCAGCCCGGCGAACATGTTGGCGAGGGTCGACTGCGCGGCGACACCGGCGACGATGCCGAGGATGCCGGCCGAGGCGAGCAGCGAGGCGCCGGCCGCGCGCATCGCGGGGAAGGTCAGCAGCATGGCGGCGACCGCCACCGTACCGACGATCGCTGAGACGACCCGCTGGATCAGCGTCACCTGCGTACGGACCCGGCGCACCCTGGCCGGATCGCGGTGAGCGTTGGCGTAGCGGGAGTACGAGGACTCGACGATCGCCGTCGCGATCCGCATCATGAGCCAGGCCGCGGAACCGATGAGGACCAGGGTCAGGATCTGGCCGATCCCTTCGGAGTGGTCGTCGGCGATCTCGGCCCGGTCGTACGACCCTCGCAGCAGTGCCACGCACATCACGAACTGCAGGGGAAGACGGCAGCGGCGCAGCAGGCCCCACAGCGGGATCCCTTGGTGGCGTTGATCGGCACGTCGCAGCAGCAGGTCGACGATCCAGCCGACGAGCAGCGTCAGTACGAGCGAGCCGCCGATCACGATCAGCGGGCGAAGCACGTTCTCCATGCCTTCGACCGTAACCGGCCGACGGGGATCGTTAACCTGTGGTCCCGGTCATATCCGCTGCGTCACCTCTGCCGACCGGCTGTCAGTGGTGGCTGGCACCATGGCCTCATGAACATCATGCTCTTCCATTCGACCTACGGGCTGCGGCCCGCGGTGCGGGACGCGGCGGACCGGCTGCGCGCGGCGGGACACGAGGTGTGGACGCCCGACCTCTTCGAGGGGCGGACCTTCGAGACCGTGGAGGAGGGCATGGCCTTCAAGGACGAGCTGGGCAGGGACGAGCTGCTCAAGCGGGCCGTCCTGGCCGCGGCACCGTACTCGGAGCGAGGGCTCGTGTACGCGGGGTTCTCACTGGGCGCGGCGACCGCGCAGACCCTGGCCCTCGGCGACGGCAAGGCCCGCGGGCTGCTGCTCCTGCACGGCACGTCCGACATCGCGGAGACCGCCTCGGTGGACGAGCTGCCGGTCCAGCTGCATGTCGCCGAGCCGGACGCCTTCGAGCCCGATGACTGGCTGACCGCCTGGTATCTGCAGATGGGCAAGGCGGGGGCCGACGTGGAGGTCTACCGGTACGCGGGCGCCGGACACCTCTACACCGACCCCGGGCTGCCGGACTACGACGAGGAGGCCGCCGAGGCCACCTGGCGGGTGGCACTCGGCTTCCTCGAAACCCTGTAGCCGAGAACTCTGTAGCCGAAGACTCCGTAGCCGAGACGCTGTGACCGAGACTCCGCGGCTGCTGGCGGGGCGGGATCAGACCGGGTCGTACGTCCGCTCGACCTTCTGCGTACCGCTGCGCGTGCGGTACGAACGTGCCCAGGACGCCGTCGCGTTCGTGGACGTGCGGTCGGACAGGACGTAGTAGTCCATCTGCGCCCGCTCGGCGGTGAGGTCCAGGACGCCGTAGCCGTGGCGGTCGGTGTCGACCCAGTGGACATGCCGGTTGGCGGCCCGGATCACCGGTGACGCCAGGGCCGAGACGGTGCCCTCGGGGACCTTGACGAGGTCGTCGAGGTTGTCGGAGGTCACCGACGTGACGACGAACTCGGTGGCGGCGGAGGCCGACAGCGGATACGTACCGGCGTTGTGGGGCACGTCGTTCGCCCAGGCCATGTGGATGTCGCCGGTGAGGAAGACCGTGTTGCGGATCGCGTTGTCCCGCAGGTGCGCGAGCAGTTCGCGGCGGTCGTCGGTGTAGCCGTCCCACTGGTCGGTGTTGAGGGCGAGGCCCTCCTTGGGCAGGCCGAGCAGCTCCGCGAGCGGCTTCAGGAGTTCGGCGGAGAGCGAGCCGATGGCGAACGGGGCGATCATCACCGAGTTGCCGACCAGCCGCCAGCTGGTGTCCGAGGCCCGCAGGCCCGCCTTCAGCCAGTCGAGCTGGGCCCGGCCGGTGAGGGTACGGGCCGGGTCGTCCACCGAGCCGTTGCCCACCGACACCTGCTGCGAGCGGTACGAGCGCAGGTCGAGCAGTGAGAGGTCGGCGAGCTTGCCGAAGCGCAGCCGCCGGTAGGTGGTCCCCTCGATGGCGGGCCGGACCGGCATCCACTCGAAGTAGGCCTGCTTGGCGGCCGACTGACGGGCGGACCAGGCGCCCTCGGCGCCCTCGGTGTGGTTTTCGGCGCCGCCCGACCAGGTGTCGTTGGCGAACTCGTGGTCGTCCCAGATCGCGATGACCGGAGCCGCCGTGTGCAGGGCCTGGAGATCGGGGTCCGTCTTGTAACGGCCGTGCCGGGTGCGGTAGTCGGCGAGGGTGACGATCTCGTGCGTTGGGGCGTGCGGGCGTACGACGGTGTCCCGGGTCCCGTACTCGCCGCTCCCGTACTCGTAGATGTAGTCGCCCAGGTGCAGCCAGGCGTCCAGGTCGCCGCGCGCCGCGAGGTGGCGGTACGCGGCGAAGTAGCCGGCCTCCCAGTTGGCGCAGGACACCACGCCGAAGCGCATGCCGGCCACGGCCGCGTCGTGGGCGGGGGCCGTGCGGGTGCGGGCGGCAGCTGAGTCGGTGCCGCCGCTGGAGAAGCGGAACCAGTAGTCCGTGGCGGGCTTCAGGCCGCGGATGTCCGCCTTGACGGTGTGGTCGGAGGTGGCGGCCGCGGTGGTCGAGCCCTTCGCGACGATGTTCGTGAACGCCTTGTCCGTGGCCACCGCCCAGCCGACTTCGAGGTCCGGGCCGAGCCCGGAGCCGGGGGTCGCCTCGGCGGTGGGTGTCACCCGGGTCCACAGCAGGATGCCGTCGGGCAGCGGGTCGCCGGAGGCGACGCCGTGCAGGAACGCGGGGGCCTGGACGGCGCGGGCCGGCAGTGCGGCGGCGAGCGGGGCCCCGAGGGCGGCGGTGGCCGCGGCCGCCTTGACCACCGTACGGCGGCTCGGGGCGGGAAGGTCGGGGAGGCCGTGGCTGGAGAGGGATCTGATGCGACTGGTCACGGTCGGTCAGATTACTGATGAGTAGGGCTTTCTGTAAGGCGTTAAGGACATGAAGGGCGGGCGAACTCGGAGGAGTTCACCCGCCCTGTTGCCCTTTGCCCTGTGCCGCCCTGTTGCCCCGCGCCGCCGTGGGCTACTTCGTGACGCCCGCGTCCTTGAGGGCCTTCTGCCAGTCGGCGACCGTGCTGGGGTTCTTGATCACCTTGTCGTTGATCTTGATGGTCGGCGTCGAGTCGACACCCTTGGAGTCGTCGAACGTCTTGCTCATCCTCATCGCCCAGGCGTCGTACGTGCCCTTCTCGACGGCGTCCTGGAACTTCTTGTTGCCCTTCAGGGCGTCCACCGTGTTCGCCACCTTGATCAGGTAGCTGTCCTTGGCGAGGTCGTCCTTCGTCTCTTCCGGGTGGTACTTCGTCGAGTACAGCGCGGTCTTGAACTCCAGGAACGCGTCGGGGCTGACGTTCAGCGCGGCGCCGAGCGCGCTCACCCCGTTCTTCGAGCCCTCGCCGCTGAGGTTTCCGTCGAGGAACGTGCCGAGGGTGAAGGAGAGCTTGTAGTCGCCGTCCTCCATGCCCTTGTTGACGGTCTCGCCGACGGTCTGCTCGAAGGAGGCGCAGGCCGGGCAGCGCGGGTCCTCGTAGAGGTGGACCGTGTTGTCGGTCTTGGAGTCGCCGATGACGACGGTCGAGCCGTTCTTGCCGCTGGTGTTGGCGGGGGCGACGACCTTCGCGTCGGCGGCCTCTTCCCACTTCGAGGGCTCGTTGTTCTGTACGACGGCGTAACCGATGCCGCCGGCTATCGCGAGGACCGCGACGATCGATCCGGCGACGATGATCTGCCGCTTGGCCTTGTCGCGCTTGGCCTGACGCTCGCGCTCGATGCGCAGCCGCTCACGGGCCGCCGACTTCGAGGCCTGACTGTTCCTCTTGCTCATGATCGTTTCTCCGTGGTGAAGGCGGGTGTACGAGGACTGGTGTGCTCAGGCGGAAACGGCCGAGCACGGCGGTCCACGCCGCCCCACGGAGTGCACGAAGAGCCGCGTACGCGCGGCGGCGACCCGGCGCGGGGACCGCGGCATCCGGCGCACCGGAGTGAGATGTACGGTCACCGCGGCGACCGCGACCATCAGTGGACGGAAGGTGGTGGCGGCCACCGCGCCCAGGAACTGGGTCAGGGCCCGCTCGCCGCGGCGGAGCCAGGCGGCAGCCAGGAGACCGACGCCGATGTGCGCGAGGAGCAGCAGCCAGGCGGCACCCGGGTCGGCGTGCGCGAGCAGGGCCGCGGCGGGCGGGGCCTCGCCGCCCGCCACCCGGGCCAGCGGGGTGCCGACCTCACCGCCACCGCAGAGCATGTCGAGGCCGACCGAGCGCAGCGGGCCGGTGACCGGGCCGCCCGCCCTGCCGTAACAGGCGTGCTGGCCCGCGGTGAACAGCGTGTCGGCGGCCAGCTCCAGCGGGATCAGCAGGGCGGCGATCTGCCCGAAGCCGCGCTCCCGGCCCGCCAGCGCGTACGCGACGACGAAGACGGCGCCGGTGATCGCGGCCACGGTGGTCAGCGGCAGGGGGACCCGGGACAGCAGCACGTGCGACGCGGTGCTGAGCGTCACGACCAGTGCCGTGAACAGCGCCGCGCGCACGGCTCTGAGCTGGGTCCCGGATATGTCCATAGCAGTGAAGAGTCTGTCACGTACTCCTGTAGGAGACCCCTAAAGGGTTCCTGTGGGTGGTCGGACGGCTACAGACCCGGAATCCGTCCGTTACGGAACAGGTCCACGAAGATCTGGTGGTCGGCGCGCGCCCGTGCGCCGTACTCGTGTGCGAAGTCCACGAGGAGGTCGCCGAAGCTGTCCTCGTCGCCCGCGATCGCCGCGTCGATGGCGCGCTCCGTGGAGAACGGCACCAGCTCCGAGTGGCCGCTCTCGTCGTCCGCGGCGGCGTGCATGGTGGCGGTGGCCCGGCCGAGGTCCGCGACGACCGCCGCGATCTCCTCCGGGTCGTCGATGTCGCCCCAGTCCAGGTCGACCGCGTACGGCGAGACCTCCGCGACCAGCTGGCCCGCGCCGTCCAGCTCGGTCCAGCCCAGCCACGGGTCGGCGTGCGCCTGGAGGGCGCGCTGGGAGATCACCGTGCGGTGGCCCTCGTGCTGGAAGTAGTCACGGATCGAGGAGTCCGTGATGTGCCGGGAGACGGCCGGTGTCTGGGCCTGCTTGATGTAGATCACCACATCGTTCTCCAGGGCGTCGGTGGCGCCCTCCAGGAGGATGTTGTACGAGGGCAGGCCGGCCGAGCCGATACCGATGCCGCGACGGCCCACGACGTCCTTCACCCGGTACGAGTCCGGGCGGTCCAGGGACGACTCGGGCAGCGTCTCCAGATAGCCGTCGAAGGCGGCGAGGACCTTGTAGCGGGTGGCCGCGTCCAGCTCGATGGAGCCGCCGCCCGGCGCGAAGCGGCGTTCGAAGTCGCGGATCTCGGTCATCGAGTCGAGCAGCCCGAAACGGGTCAGCGAGCGCGCGTCCCGCAGGGCGTCCATGAGCGGGCCCTGCGCGGTGTCCAGCGTGAAGGGCGGCACCTCGTCGCTCTTGGCGCCCGTCGCGAGGGCGTGGATGCGCTCGCGGTAGGCGGCCGCGTACGTCCGGACGAGGGCGGTGATCTGCTCGTCGCTCAGCGCCTTCGCGTAGCCGATCAGGGCCACGGAGGCCGCGAGACGCTTGAGGTCCCAGGTGAAGGGGCCGACGTACGCCTCGTCGAAGTCGTTCACATTGAAGATCAGGCGGCCCTGGGCGTCCATGTACGTGCCGAAGTTCTCCGCGTGCAGGTCGCCGTGGATCCACACCCGGGAGGTGCGCTCGTCCAGGTACGGCCCGCCGCGCTTCTCCTGCTCCAGGTCGTGGTAGAAGAGGTTCGCCGTCCCGCGGTAGAACGCGAACGCGGAGGCGGCCATCTTCCGGAACTTCACACGGAAGGCGGCCGGATCGGCGGCCAGCAGATCGCCGAAGGCGGTATTGAAGACGGCGAGGATCTGTTCGCCGCGCTGCTCGGCGCTGAGCTGCGGAACCGACATCGCTGGGTGCCTCCTGGTGCAGGTGGTGCATGACGAGTGGGACGGAATGCGCCGTTCGCCGGAACGGATGTCTCCGTCATTGGAACGGATGTCTCCGTCATTCTCCAACGGACGGGGGTTCGCGGGAGTGCCCGTTTCCCCCGCATGAAGGTACGGGGGGAAGCGCTCGGAGTGTCAGTGCTCAGGCATAGACTTCGTGGCTGTCCCCCAGACTGTCCGCAGCTCGTAGGGACCCTGTCGACGCCCGTTCTTCCTGGAGGCCGAAGCCGTGTCAAAGACGCCGTTCACGCACCTGCACGTCCACACCCAGTACTCGCTGCTGGACGGTGCCGCGCGGCTGAAGGACATGTTCGACGCGTGCAACGAGATGGGCATGACGCACATCGCGATGTCCGACCACGGCAACCTCCACGGGGCGTACGACTTCTTCCACACGGCCAAGAAGGCCGGCGTCACGCCGATCATCGGGATCGAGGCGTACGTGGCCCCCGAGTCGCGGCGCAACAAGCGGAAGGTCAAGTGGGGCCAGCCGCACCAGAAGCGGGACGACGTGTCCGGTTCGGGTGGTTACACCCACAAGACGATCTGGGCGGCGAACCGGACGGGGCTGCACAACCTGTTCAAGCTCTCCTCGGACGCGTACTCGGAGGGCTGGCTGCAGAAGTGGCCCCGGATGGACAAGGAGACGATCTCCCAGTGGTCGGAGGGACTGATCGCCTCCACGGGGTGCCCCTCCGGTGAGCTGCAGACCCGGTTGCGCCTGGGCCAGTTCGACGAGGCGGTGAAGGCGGCCTCGGAGTACCAGGACATCTTCGGCAAGGACCGGTACTTCCTGGAGCTGATGGACCACGGCATCGACATCGAGCGCAAGGTCCGTGAGGATCTGCTGCGGGTGGGCAAGAAGCTGGGCATTCCGCCGCTGGTGACGAACGACTCGCACTACACGTACGCGCACGAGGCGACCGCGCACGACGCGCTGCTGTGCATCCAGACCGGCAAGAACCTCTCCGACCCGGACCGCTTCCGCTTCGACGGCGGCGGCTACTACCTGAAGTCGACGGACGAGATGTACGCCGTCGACTCCTCGGAAGCCTGGCAGCAGGGGTGCGCGAACACGCTCCTGGTGGCCGAGCAGATCGACACCGCAGGCATGTTCGAGGCGAAGAACCTCATGCCGAAGTTCGACATCCCGGACGGCTTCACCGAGGTCACCTGGTTCCAGGAGGAGGTCCGCCGCGGCATGGAGCGGCGCTTCCCCGGCGGTGTCCCCGACGACCGCCAGAAGCAGGCCGAGTACGAGATGGACGTCATCATCCAGATGGGGTTCCCGGGATACTTCCTCGTGGTCGCCGACTTCATCATGTGGGCCAAGAAGCAGGGCATCGCGGTCGGCCCCGGCCGCGGTTCGGCGGCCGGTTCGATCGTGTCGTACGCCATGGGCATCACCGACCTCGACCCCATCCCGCACGGTCTGATCTTCGAGCGGTTCCTCAACCCCGAGCGCGTCTCCATGCCCGACGTCGACATCGACTTCGACGAGCGCCGGCGCGTCGAGGTGATCAGGTACGTGACCGAGAAGTACGGCGCCGACAAGGTCGCCATGATCGGCACGTACGGCAAGATCAAGGCGAAGAACGCCATCAAGGACTCCGCGCGCGTGCTGGGCTACCCGTACGCGATGGGCGACCGGCTCACCAAGGCGATGCCCGCCGACGTCCTGGGCAAGGGCATCGACCTGAACGGCATCACCGACCCCACGCACTCACGCTACGGCGAGGCCGGCGAGATCCGGGGGATGTACGAGAACGAGCCGGACGTGAAGAAGGTCATCGACACCGCGAAGGGCGTCGAGGGCCTGGTCCGGCAGATGGGTGTGCACGCGGCCGGCGTGATCATGTCCAGCGAGCCCATCGTCGACCACGCCCCGCTCTGGACGCGCCACACCGACGGCGTCACGATCACACAGTGGGACTACCCGCAGTGCGAGTCGCTCGGCCTGCTCAAGATGGACTTCCTGGGCCTGCGCAACCTCACGATCATGGACGACGCCATCAAGATGGTGAAGGCCAACAAGGGCATCGACCTGGAGATGCTCTCCCTCCCGCTGGACGACCCCAAGACCTTCGAACTGCTCTGCCGCGGTGACACCCTCGGCGTCTTCCAGTTCGACGGCGGCCCGATGCGCTCGCTGCTCCGCCAGATGCAGCCCGACAACTTCGAGGACATCTCCGCCGTCTCGGCCCTCTACCGGCCGGGCCCGATGGGCATGAACTCGCACATCAACTACGCGGAGCGCAAGAACGGCCGCCAGGAGATCACCCCGATCCACAAGGAGCTGGAGGAGCCGCTCCAGGAGGTGCTGTCCGTCACCTACGGCCTGATCGTCTACCAGGAGCAGGTCCAGAAGGCCGCCCAGATCATCGCCGGCTACTCGCTCGGCGAGGCCGACATCCTGCGCCGCGTGATGGGCAAGAAGAAGCCCGAGGAACTGGCGAAGAACTTCGTCCTCTACCAGGCGGGCGCCCGGAAGAACGGCTACAGCGACGAGGCGATCCAGGCCCTGTGGGACGTACTGGTCCCCTTCGCCGGATACGCGTTCAACAAGGCCCACTCGGCCGCGTACGGACTCGTCTCGTACTGGACCGGCTATCTGAAGGCGAACTACCCGGCCGAGTACATGGCCGCGCTGCTCACCTCCGTCAAGGACGACAAGGACAAGTCGGCGGTCTACCTCAACGAGTGCCGGCGCATGAAGATCAAGGTCCTGCCGCCGAACGTCAACGAGTCCGAGCAGAACTTCGCCGCCCAGGGCGACGACGTGATCCTCTTCGGCCTCTCCGCCGTCCGCAACGTCGGTACGAACGTCGTCGAGTCGATCATCCGCAGCCGCAAGGCCAAGGGGAAGTACGGCTCGTTCCCCGACTACCTCGACAAGGTCGAGGCGGTCGCCTGCAACAAGCGCACCACGGAATCACTGATCAAGGCCGGCGCGTTCGACACGATGGGGCACACCCGCAAGGGCCTCACCGCGCACTTCGAGCCGATGATCGACAACGTGGTCGCGGTCAAGCGCAAGGAGGCCGAGGGCCAGTTCGACCTCTTCGGCGGCATGGGCGAGGAGGACAACACCGAGCCCGGCTTCGGCCTGGACGTGGAGTTCACCGACGACGAGTGGGACAAGGTCTACCTGCTCGCCCAGGAGCGGGAGATGCTCGGCCTGTACGTCTCCGACCACCCGCTCTTCGGCCTGGAACACGTGCTGTCCGACAAGGCCGACGCCGGCATCAGCCAGCTCACCGGCGGTGAGCACGGGGACGGCGCGATCGTCACCATCGGCGGCATCATCTCCGGCCTCCAGCGCAAGATGACCAAGCAGGGCAACGCCTGGGCCATCGCCACCGTCGAGGACCTCGCCGGCTCCATCGAGTGCATGTTCTTCCCGGCCACCTATCAACTGGTGTCGACGCAACTCGTCGAGGACGCCGTGGTGTTCGTCAAGGGACGCCTCGACAAGCGCGAGGACGTCCCCCGCCTCGTCGCGATGGAACTGCAGGTCCCGGACCTGTCGAACGCGGGCACCAACGCGCCCGTGATCCTCACCATCCCGGCCCTGAAGATCACACCGCCCATGATCAGCAGGCTCGGTGAGATCCTCAGCCATCACAGGGGCGAGAGCGAGGTGCGCATCAGGCTCCAGGGCCCGAGCAGGACCACGGTCCTGCGCCTCGACCGGCACCGGGTGAAGCCGGACCCCGCGCTCTTCGGCGACCTGAAGGTACTGCTGGGCCCGGCCTGCCTGGCCACCGGCTGATCGTTTCCCGGGATTCCGGACCGGCGCGAGGGGCGCACCCGCTGACGGGTGCGCCCCTCGGCATGTGCCAGAGCCTCAACGGCCCTTGCGTCTGATTCAGTTGTGGTGGCCCGATTGTGGAGACTCGGTTGTGGCGACTCAGTTGTGGCCGAAACGCTTCTGGTGCTTACGCGCGACATCGGCTGGGTTGCCCTGGATCTGCGACATCGGCGATCGCTGCGCCTCCGTCGAGGACCGGTCGGCCTGCTCCTGCGTACGCTCGGTCTGCGAGGAGCGGTCCCGCTCGCCACCCTGCTTGCGGTTCTTGTTCTTGGCCATGGTGTTGCCTCCTACGGGGGATTCAGGGGCCAGGGCCGGGACCAGACTCACATAGGCTGAGGAGTCGCGCATTTCGGAGAATTACCGTGCGTAATAAGGCCCGTCGGCGAGCGATCCTCCCGATCCGCCACGCCGAAGATCGAGTTCCGGCCGTTAACCTCCGCGCGGTCGGGCAGACTCGAAGCAAGCCCGAAGCAAACCTCCCGGAAAGAGGGTGGATCGCGTGGACCGCTGCATTGTCCTGGTGGACGCCGGTTACCTGCTTGGGGCCGCTGCCAGTCTCCTCGCCGGGGAACCCTCGCGATCCCGGATCACCGTCGACCACGCCGCCCTCATCCAGGGGCTGCGCGAGCGCGCCGAGTCCGAGACGGACCGGCCCCTGCTGCGCATCTACTGGTTCGACGGGGCCCCCGACCGCGTACCGCAGCCGGAGCACCGCAGGCTGCGCGTGATGCCCCGGGTCACGGTCCGTCTGGGCGCGTTGACCCGCAGCGACGGGCGGTGGGCGCAGAAGGGCGTGGACGCCGCGATGCACGCCGAGCTCACGGAGCTGGCGCGCAACCGTGCCTGCTCCGACGTCGTGCTCGTCACCGGGGACGGGGATCTGCTGCCCGGCATGATGGCGGCCAAGGAACACGGGGTCGCCGTGCATCTGTGGGCCGTACAGGCCGCGGACGGCGACTACAACCAGTCCGAGGACCTGGTCGCGGAGGCCGACGAGCGGCGCGTACTCGACCGGATGTGGATCACCAAGGCCGTCCGGGCCAAGGAACTCGGCGGTGTCTGCGCGCCGCCGCCCGTGCCGCGGCCCGAGATCGCCGCGATCCTCTCCGCGCCGCTGCCCGAGTCCGCGCTCGGCTCCGGGCTCGGCTCGGCGGGCGAGCGGACCGTGGGGGAGACCGAGCACGCGCAGGCCGCCCCGAGCGAGAACGGCACGGAGGCGCGGGTACCGGCCGCCCCGAAGGGTGTCCCCACGCCGAAGGATCTGGCCGCGCTGCGGGCGCCCGGGGCTCTTGCCGGCGCCGGTGCGCAGCCGACGGCGCAGCATCCCGCGAACGCGACGCTCCGCTGGTCGTCCGACAAGGGATGGGTGGACCGCGACCGGCCCGGGAGCGCCGCCGAGACCGCGGAGGCGGCGCTGCTGCCGACGCTCGCGCAGCTCACCTCGGCCGAGCAGCGGTGGGCCGACCGTGAGGAGGACATCACCACGGTGGGCGGTGATCCGTTCGAGGTCGGGCAGGTGTTCGCGCGGCGCTGGATGGAACGGCTGTCCGACCAGGCGCAGCTGCCCAAACTGTCCACGATGTATCCGCGGGTGCCGCACCGGATCGACGGCGAGTTGTTGCGGTACGCGGCCCGGTTCGGGTTGCTCGCGCACAAGGACGACCAGATCGACGAGCACGATCGGTATGCCATCCGGGCGGGGTTCTGGCGGGAGATCGACGCGCGGACCGCGGCGGAGCACGCTCCCGCTGGGGAGTAGGAGGGGGTTTGCTGTTGCCTGCGGGCCGGCGGGGGCCGGCCGCGCCCACGCGGCGGAGCCGCACATCGGCACAGCCCCGCGTCCCTGAGGGCACAGCCCCGCGCCCCTGACAGGGCTCTTACGGGGTCGATATCGGGTGTATGCCCGCCCCGGGGGGCGTTCGTGGGGTGGGACCCCGTAGTCTCGGGTCTCGTGAGTAAGCGCACCGCACAGGCAGTCCGGGACGGACACGGCGGGGATGTCGTGTGCGCCGTGCGGGATCTCACGAAGACGTATCCGGCGGTGCGTGGACGGCGCGGAGCACCCGGCACACCCGAGGTGCGGGCCACCGACGGGGTGCGGATCGACATCAGGCGGGGCGAGATCTACGGCCTGCTCGGCCCGAACGGCGCCGGCAAGACCACTCTCGTACGCCAGCTGACCGGGCTGATGCGCCCCGACCGCGGCAGTGTCGAGATCCTCGGGCACGACATCGTGCGCCATCCCGAGCGGGCGGCGCGGCTCCTCGCGTACCTCGGGCAGGAGTCCACCGCCCTCGACGAGCTGACCGTGTCGCTCGCCGCGGAGACCACCGGACGGCTGCGCGGGCTCGACGTGCGCACCGCACGGGCCGAGCGGGACGCGGTCCTGGAGGAACTGGGACTCACCGCTCTCGCCTCGCGGCCCCTCAAGAAGCTCTCCGGCGGGCAGCGGCGACTCGCCTGCTTCGCCACCGCACTCGTCGGCGAGCGGCCGTTCCTCGTCCTCGACGAGCCGACCACCGGCATGGACCCCGTCGCCCGCCGTGCCGTCTGGGGCGCCGTCGACCGGCGCAGGGCCGAGCACGCCACGACGGTCCTCCTGGTCACCCACAACGTCATCGAGGCGGAGACCGTCCTCGACCGGGTCGCCGTGCTCGACAAGGGCCGTGTCATCGCCTGCGACACCCCCTCCGGGCTGAAGGAGCAGGTCGCCGGCGAGGTGCGTCTCGAACTGGTCTGGCGCGAGCGCGCTCCGCTCGACGTGCCCGAGGTCGCGGCCCTGCACGACCGCGCCGTAGAGTCGGGCCGTCGCTGGTCGCTGCGGCTCTCCCCCGAGGAGGCCCGTGCGGCCGTCGCGGCGGTCACCGGCGGCGCCGCCTTCGCGGCCCTGGACGACTTCACGCTCGCCACGCCGAGCCTGGAGGACGTGTACTTGGCGCTGGGCGGCAGCGCCGGAAGCGTACGGGGGTTGGTCAAGGCATGAGCATGCGGGCCTCCGCAGCCGTACGGAACAGGAACAGGGACAGGTACACAGACAGCCGAAGCGAACAGGAGCCGCTCGACGTGAGTGTCGTACCCGCCGAGGTCCTGCCCGGCGCAGCCCGTGTGAACGGGAGCCGGACCGGTCACGGCACGGACACCGAGGACGGTACCCGTGCCGTGGCCGGGCTCGGGCCGCGCGCGCGGCTGTGGCCGGCCCTGGCCGCCGTCTACCGGGCGCAGCTCTCCCGGGCCAGGGTGGCGCGGATCCCGCTGCTGTTCGTGGCGACCTTCCAGTCGATCGGGATCATGGTCCTGATGCGCGGGGTCGTGGACGGCGGCAGCGAGGCGCGGGCCGTGGTCGCCGGTTCGTCGGTCCTCGTGGTCGCGTTCGTCGCGCTCAACCTGCTCGCCCAGTACTTCGGCCAGCTGCGCGCGAGCGGCGGCCTCGACCACTATGCGACGCTGCCCGTGCCGCCGGCCGCCGTCGTGCTCGGCGCGGCCGCCGCGTACGCCTCCTTCACCGTGCCCGGGACGTTCGTGACCGCCGTGGTGGGCAGCGTGCTCTTCCAGCTGCCGCTGACGCACCTGTGGATCCTCGTCGCCGTCGTCCCGCTCGTGGGCGCGGCGCTCGCCGGACTCGGAGCGGCGCTCGGGCTCCTCGCCCCCCGCCCCGAACTGGCCACGCTGCTCGGCCAGTTGGGCATGTCCGCCGCGCTGCTGCTCGGCGTGCTGCCGCCGGACCGGCTGCCCACGTATCTGCAGTGGGCACGCGATCTGATGCCCTCCACGTACGGGGTCGACGCTCTGAGCCTGACCTTCGGGGAGCACCCGGACTGGGGTGTCGTCCTGCTCGACCTCGCCGTGTGCGCGGGCGTGGGTGTCGCCTCACTGGCGGTCGCGACCTGGGCCTACCGCCGGGCGGCCGTCCGGTGACGCGGCCGACAGGCGGGCCTGGCACGATGTCAGTGTGACCGCACCGTTGACTCCGCCTCCGCAGCCGAACGACCAGCCGCCGCACGACGCCTGGCAGGCGCCGCCCGCCGGGTATGCGCTCGGTCATGAGGAGGACGGCCCCGGGATGAGGACAGAGCTGCGCGAGGCCGCGATCATCACCGTCGCGATGGCCCTCGGCGGGGTGCTGCTCGGTGTCCTGTGGTGGTGGCTGGCACCGCAGGTGCCGCTCGTCTCGGACAGCTCCGCCGTCTACATCAAGGACACGGAGGGGGAGCAGGCCATCGCGGTGGACGGCACGTTCACCCTGTTGGCACTCGCCTTGGGCCTGGTCACCGCGCTGGCGGTGTTCCTCGTGCGGCGCCGGGGCGGCATCGCGCTCGTCGTCGCGCTGACCGTCGGCGGCATCCTCGGCTCCCTGCTCGCCTGGCGGCTCGGCATATGGCTCGGACCCACCCAGGACGTGGCCGGGCACGCCGAGGAGGTGGGCAAGGGCGTCACGTTCGACGCCCCCCTGGAGCTCGGTGCCAAGGGCGCCATGCTCGCCTGGTCCTTCTCGGCCCTTCTGACCTATCTGGGTCTGACGGCTCTTTTCGCCCCGAGGGACCCGGATCCCTTCGAGTCCCCGTACCCGCCGGCTCCTCAAGCCTGACGGCCCGGACGGACCTGACGGCCTGACGCCCCGGGCGCGGGCCCTGAGGGCCATGGCGGCCCTGACGGCCAGGGCGGGGCCGCCCACTGACTCAGGTGACTCAGGCGGGCCTGCGGCCGTGGTTCGCCCGGCCTTTTCTGACCCGCCACTTCCGCTTGCGCGTCTTCTTCGACATGTCCTCGGTACTTAACCGAGAACCCCGCTCACGTCGAGGGGTCACGCACGCCCGACGGCGGCCGCCACCGCGTCCGTGAGCTTCGTGAGGTCGCCCGGAGCCAGCTCGACCTCCAGCCCCCGCCGGCCCGCCGACACACAGATGGTGGCGTGCCCGCTCGCGGACGCGTCCAGCACCGTACGGAGCTTCTTGCGCTGCCCGAGGGGCGAGATGCCCCCGCGGACGTATCCCGTGGTGCGCTCCGCGGCGGCCGGATCGGCCATCGTGGCCCGTTTTCCGCCCACCGCCGCCGCCAGTGCCTTCAGGTCGAGGGAGCCCGCCACGGGCACGACGGCGACCGTCAGCTCCCCGTCGACATCCGCGACCAGCGTCTTGAAGACCCGGTCCGGCGAAACACCCATCGCCTCGGCCGCCTCCTCCCCGTACGAGGGATGCGCCGGATCGTGTTCGTAGGCGTGGACCGTGAACTCGACGCCCGCCGCGGCGAGCGCCACGGTCGCCGGCGTCCCGCCCGGCTGCGGCTGCTGCTTCTTCGCGTTCTTCGCGTTCTTCGACTTCTTCGCCAAGAGATCCTTCTTCGCCGGGGGACCCGTGGTGCGGGCGCGGGTCAGTTGAGGTTCGTCGGCCCGCGGGTCAGCTCCGACGCGGGCAGCGACGGCAGATTGCGGATGATCGCGGTCTCCGCCCGCAGCAGCGTCAGCTCCTCCCGCAGCCGGGAGGCCGTGTCCGGAGCCTGCAGCAGCCGCTGCTTGGCCGGAACGTCGAGCATCGCCGCGGCCGCGACCAGGTAGGAGACGACGGCCGGCTCGTCCGGCAGATCGGCCCCGGTCGCCAGGGACCGCTCCCGCGCCCCCGCCAGCCGCTTCTGGTACTGCCGGAAGGCCCGCAGCACCCCCTCTGCCAGCGCCCCCGCCTCGTCGCCGGGCTCCTCGGTCAGTTCCTCCAGCTCGGCCGTCAGATAGGGCCCGGAGGCGTCCACGGAGAGCAGCCGTACCCGGGTCGTCCCGGTGGCCAGCGCCTCGAAGCTGCCGTCGGCCCGCTCCCGGACGGTCGCCGCGTCGGCGATGCACCCCACCGCGTGGAAGGCCTTCACCGGGTCGTTGCCGAAGCCTGCCGAGGGCCCGCGCCGCGGCACGGCCGTCTGGTCCGGCATGCCGGGCGAGGTCGCCGCGACCTCGTGGCCGTCGCGGATGGCGACGACGGCGAACCGGCGCGGTTCGTCCTCGGGGGTCTTCAGCAGATCGCGCATCATCGCGCGGTAACGCTCCTCGAAGATGTTCAGCGGCAGGACGAGCCCGGGAAACAGCACCGAGTTCAGGGGGAAGAGTGGGAGCCGGACGGTGGTCACGACGCAAAAGCCTAATGGTCAACGGAGGACGCACGTCCGCCGTGCTCACTCCGTGGATACGGAAGATCCCTTTTCCGTGCTCTCAGGGGTCTGTCCGAGGCCACCTGGAGCCGGATTCCGTCGCGCAGTTCGAGGAACTGGCCGAGCGGATCGTCCGAGACGCGGTCCCAGGGGAACGAGGTGGCGTACGGGCCGATCCCACGCAGCTGTTCCAGCGCCTCCTCCCAGCGGTCGAGCCGGATCAGCACATAGGTGAGCACATTGCGGACCTCCGCGGGCCACGGGTCGGCGTCCGGATACTCCCCGGAGAGGGCGATCGCCAGGTCGGCCGCCGAGTCGAGACGCTCGCGGTGCACGGCGGCCCCGCCGCCCTCGGTCAGATAGGCGAAGGCCGCGCGCACGGGCAGCGCCTGGACCAGGGAGCCGGGCAGCGCGTCCTGCGCGGCCCGCTCGGCGAAGTCGAAGCACTCGCGGTGCGAGCCGTACCAGGCGGCGGACAGGTACTGCAGAGCCGCCACATGGCAGCCGTAGTGGTGCGGGGAGCGGCGTACGGCCTGTGCCCACAGCTGCTCGAACTCGGTGTGCGACGCGTTCGTGCCCCTGGCGTGGTCCAGCGCGATCCGCCACGGCACCGGGTCACGCGGGTCGGCCTCGGCGGCGGCGGAGATCAGGGGCGCGACCTGGCGCAACAGCTCGGCGCGGGCCGGTGACCGCCAGCCCCGGCACACCGCGAGCTCGGCCTTGACCAGCAGCGCGTCAGGGTCGTGCGGGGCGGCGGAGCGCCAGTCGTCGAACCACTCGCCGCGGGAGAGGGCGAAGGTGGCGAGGCGGGTCGTGTACCGGTCCCGGTTCTCCCACTCGGCGGCCTCACGGGTGGTGGCCAGCAGTTTGCCGGCGGTGCCGTAGTCGCCCCGGCCCGCCGCGACCAGGGCCGGACCGAGCCGTTCGTCCGGGGCGTCGAGAAGTACCTCGTCGTCGTCGGGCAGGCCGGCGGCGAGACTCGAAGTGTTCTGTGCCATCCGGACCGTACGGAGGAGCGCGCGCAGCAGTGCCATGGTGTCGTCCATTGAAATCCGCAGGTCGGACGCTTACCAGGGGGTACGCGGTGACGCTTTTGTAACCGTGGTTTGGTTGCATCGAGAACGGTCAAGGACGGGTAAAAGGTGACTGTTCCTCAGGTGTTGGTCGGCTGCGCGACACCCATGCCGTGCGGCACCCAAGCTGAGCGGCACCCAAGCTGAGCGGCACCCAAGCTGAGCGGCACCCACGCGGCCGGGGAGGCCCAGAGGTCGTGCCGCAGCCTCTGCGGCTCAGCCCCTGCGACTCAGCCCCTGCTGAGCAGTCGGGTCGCGCCCGCCGCCACCGTCGTCGCCAGGATCCACCCCAGCAGGATCACCACCGCGGCCAGCCACTGCCAGCCGCCGCGCAGCTGCCAGTAGCCCGCCTGGCCGAGGTCGATGACCGGCAGCAGCAGGTCCAGAGCGAACAGCGACGGGTTCCACGGTGGATGCTCACCGGTCTTGAGCGGCGGATGGTCGGCGTGGGCGAAGGCGAAGGAGGTCGCCGCCCACAGCACGGCCATCCACACGGCCGCACGCCCCGGCCGGTATCCGTAGGCGACCGTCCAGTCCTGTACGTAACCCCACAGCCTGGCCGCGATCGGCAGGTTCTCGCGTCGGTGGCGCTGCTTGGCGAGCAGTACCGCGCGCGCGTCCTCGTCCTCGCCGCCGTTGCGCATCACCGTGGCCAGCCGCTCGTACGGCTCCGGGCTGTACTCCGGAGTGGCGGCGGCCACCCACTGCAGGCGCTTGGCCAGCGGGAACGGGCCGCGCGGCACCAAGTACTCGTACTGGAAGCCGCCCATCTGCAGCTGGCCCGCGCCCGGCCAGCTGGCCGCCTGGTCGATGAGGGTGACCACCCGCGCTCCGTTCAGCACGATCCGGCCGCGCTGCGGTCGCCGGCCGAGGAAGCGCAGCTCGGGCACCTGGACGCGGCGCAGCGAGATCTCCTGGTCGTCGCGCAGGGTGAGACGCGCCTGCTCGAAGTCCACCGCGTCCCCGAACCGGCCGTCGTCGAGCCGGATCCCGCCCTCGCACTCGAACCGCTGCACCCGGGTGCCCCGCGCGGGGGTCCGGCCGCTGGTCTGCACGGGGTCGAGGAGGCCCGCGGGGGTCAGATACATGGTGCGCTCGACGGTCAGCTGCGGTGCGTTCAGGGCCCGGCGCCCGTACGGATTGGCCAGCCGGCTGCCGCGCAGGCTGAGCGAGACACCCACCTTCGCGCCGCGCAGGCTCAGTTCGCCGTGCGACTCCATCATCTCCGCCTGAAGGTCCTGTCCGACGGTCAGCCCGTCGCCGATGAGGGAGTTGCCGCGCCGGTCCTGGTGGATCACCGTCTGGTTGAGCAGCAGGTCCGTGCCGATCTGCGCGTCGGTGAGGCGTATGCCGTTGTGGAAGCGGCAGCGCGGCAGGTGCAGATCGCCCTCGGTGTGCAGCCGGGCCGCCTCAAGACGCGGTATCGCGCAGTCCACCAGCCGCACGGTGGTGAACCGCGACTCCGGCAGCAGGATCTCCTTCTCGAAGCGGCAGCCCTTCATTTCGAGATAGGGCTCGACGGCGCCGCCCGCGAGGTCGAGCACGTCGACGATCTGCACCCCGGTCAGTTTGAGGGAGGCCACGCGGCCGTCGAGGGCGGGCGGCCCGTTCAGCAGCAGCCAGCACACGATCCGGGCCCGCACGGTGCGCTCCGGGCCCCACGGGTGGCCGCCGTGCGGATCGTCGACGACGGTGTCGCCGGCCCGCAGGTCGTACACGCTGCCGTTGCGGAACGCCTGCCACATGCCGGCCTCGGCGCTGTTCAGGTCGTCGGGCAGCTCTCCGGCGCGGAGGCCGGCCCCGTCTGTCACGGTTCTCTCTTTCTCCTCTGCTCGCGGGTTCCGTACCCCCGTCCCTGTGATGCCCGCTGGGTGACGGCCTGAACGCCAGGAGTGAAGGTGATCATCCGGTGTTCCGGCCAGGCATGAATTCGGGCCACACGCCGGCCGGTGCACCACGGCTCGTATCAGCGCTCGTATCAGCGATTGATACAGGCGTCCGACGCCGGAGCGCCGTCTGAGAGAATTGGCCATGTGATCTCTCGAATCGATCTGCGCGGCGACGCCCTCCCTGAGGGCTCCGCCCTGCGCGACCTGCTGCCCCGAGCCGACTTCGACGTCTCGGCCGCCCTGGAGAAGGTGCGTCCGATCTGCGAGGCCGTGCATCATCGGGGCGACGCGGCGCTGATCGACTACGCGGAGCGGTTCGACGGCGTACGCCTGGAGTCCGTACGGGTTCCCGCGCGGGCCCTCACCGACGCGCTCGACCAGCTCGACCCGGCCGTCCGCGCGGCCCTGGAGGAGTCGATCCGCCGCGCCCGCACCGTCCACCGCGAGCAGCGCCGCACCACGCACACCACCCAGGTGGCCCCCGGCGGCTCGGTCACCGAGAAGTGGGTGCCCGTCGACCGCGTCGGCCTGTACGCGCCCGGCGGCCGGTCCGTCTACCCCTCGTCCGTGATCATGAACGTGGTCCCGGCTCAGGAGGCCGGCGTCGAGTCGATCGCGCTCGCCTCGCCCGCCCAGTCCGACTTCGGAGGGCTGCCGCACCCGACGATCCTGGCCGCCTGCGCGCTGCTCGGGATCGACGAGGTCTACGCGGCCGGCGGCGCGACCGCCGTGGCGATGTTCGCGTACGGCACCGAGTCCTGCGCGTCCGCCGACATGGTCACCGGACCCGGCAACATCTGGGTCGCCGCCGCCAAGCGCTACTTCGCGGGCCGGATCGGCATCGACGCCGAGGCCGGTCCGACCGAGATCGCGATCCTCGCCGACGACACCGCCGACCCGGTGCACGTCGCCTCCGACCTGATCAGCCAGGCCGAGCACGACCCGCTCGCCGCCGCCGTCCTCGTCACCGACTCGGTCGCGCTGGCCGACGCGGTCGCCAAGGAGCTGGAGCCGCAGGTCGCCGCCACCAAGCACGTCGAGGACCGGATCGTCCCGGCGCTGAAGGGCAGGCAGTCCGCGATCGTGCTCGTCGACGGCGTCGAGGAGGGCCTGCGGGTCGTCAACGCGTACGGCGCCGAGCACCTGGAGATCCAGACCGCCGACGCGCTCGCGGTCGCCGACCGGGTCAGGAACGCCGGCGCGGTCTTCGTCGGCCCCTGGGCGCCCGTCTCGCTCGGCGACTACGCGGCCGGCTCCAACCACGTCCTGCCGACCGGCGGCTGCGCCTGCCACTCCTCGGGCCTGTCGGTCCAGTCCTTCCTGCGCGGCATCCACATCGTCGACTACACGCGCGAGGCGCTGGCCGAGGTCGCCCACCACGTGGTGACGCTGGCGGAGGCGGAGGACCTGCCGGCCCACGGCGCCGCGGTCAAGGCCCGGTTCGGCTGGAAGGTGCCCGGCAAGTGAGTACTTTCCGCAACCCCTCGGAGTCCCCCTGGGAGGCTCTCCCCATCCGCGACGAGCTGCGCGGCAAGTCCCCGTACGGCGCGCCCCAACTGGACGTCCCCGTACGGCTGAACACCAACGAGAACCCGTACCCGCTGCCCGAGCCGCTCGTCGAGCGGATCACCGAGCGGGTGCGCGAGGCCGCCCGCGGCCTCAACCGCTACCCCGACCGGGACGCGGTGGAGCTGCGCACCGAACTGGCCGCGTATCTGACGAAGACCGGCAAGCACGTGGTCGGCGTCGACAACATCTGGGCGGCCAACGGCTCGAACGAGGTCATCCAGCAGCTTCTGCAGACCTTCGGCGGGCCCGGTCGCACGGCGATCGGCTTCGAACCGTCGTACTCGATGCACGCCCTGATCTCCCGCGGCACCGGGACGGGATGGATCTCCGGCCCCCGCAACGAGGACTTCACGATCGACCTCACGGCGTCCGTCGAGGCGATCGCCGAGAACAGGCCCGACGTCGTGTTCATCACGACCCCCAACAACCCCACGGGCAACGCGGTTCCGCCCGAGACCGTCCTCGCGCTGTACGAGGCTGCGCAGGCGGCCAGGGCCGCGACCGGCGGGGCGATGGTCGTCGTCGACGAGGCGTACGTCGAGTTCAGTCACGGCGACTCGTTGCTGCCACTGCTCGAAGGACGGCCGAATCTCGTCGTCTCGCGCACCATGTCGAAGGCGTTCGGCGCGGCCGGGCTGCGCCTCGGCTACCTCGCCGCCCACCCGGCGGTCGTGGGCGCCGTCCAGCTCGTACGGCTGCCGTACCACCTGTCGGCCGTCACCCAGGCGACCGCGCTGGCCGCCCTGGAGCACACCGACACACTGCTGGGCTACGTCGAGCAGCTGAAGATCGAACGGGACCGGCTGGTCGCCGAACTGCGCAGGCTCGGCTTCGACGTGACCGAGTCCGACGCCAACTTCGTCCAGTTCGGGCGGTTCGACGGCGAGAACGGCTCGCACGAAGCCTGGCAGCAGATCCTCGACCGGGGCGTCCTGGTCCGGGACAACGGCGTACCGGGCTGGCTGCGGGTCTCCGCCGGCACCCCGGCCGAGAACGACGCGTTCCTCGACGCGGTCCGTGAGTTGCCGAAATCCGCGGGGGCCACCCCCGCACCCCCGAAGGAGCAGAGCGCATGAGCCGCGTAGGCCGTGTCGAACGGATCACCAAGGAGACCTCCGTCGTCGTCGAGATCGATCTCGACGGCAGCGGAAAGGTCGATGTGTCGACAGGCGTCGGCTTCTACGACCACATGCTCGACCAGCTCGGCCGGCACGGTCTGTTCGACCTGACCGTGAAGACCGAGGGCGACCTGCACATCGACTCGCACCACACCATCGAGGACACCGCCCTCGCGCTGGGCGGCGCCTTCAAGCAGGCACTCGGCGACAAGGTGGGCATCTACCGCTTCGGCAACTGCACCGTCCCGCTGGACGAGTCGCTCGCCCAGGTGACCGTCGACCTGTCCGGCCGCCCCTACCTCGTGCACACCGAGCCCGAGAAGATGGCGCCGATGATCGGCGAGTACGACACGACGATGACCCGGCACATCCTGGAGTCCTTCGTCGCACAGGCGCAGATCGCCCTGCACGTGCACGTGCCCTACGGACGCAACGCGCACCACATCGTGGAGTGCCAGTTCAAGGCGCTCGCCAGGGCCCTGCGGTACGCCTCCGAACGCGACCCGCGCGCGGCGGGCATCCTTCCCTCCACGAAGGGCGCGCTGTAAGCCATGAGCGGTCTCTCCACCATCCTGATCGTCGTCGGGCTCTTCCTGCTCGGCGGCATCTACTCCTTCGTCAAGCAGCAGATGCCCAAGAACCTCATCGTGCTGCTGTCCATCGCCGCGGGGATGTGTCTCGTGGCCGGTGTCGTCCGGCTGGAGGTGTGGAATTGAGTACCTCTTCGAAGCGAACCCCTTCGAAGCGAGTGGTCGTCTTCGACTACGGCTTCGGGAACGTCAGGTCCGCCGAACGCGCACTCGCGCGCGCGGGAGCCGAGGTCGAGATAACGCGGGACTTCGACAAAGCCATGAACGCGGACGGGCTGCTGGTGCCGGGCGTCGGCGCCTTCGCCGCCTGTATGCGGGGGCTGAAGGAGGCGCGCGGCGACTGGATCGTCGGCCGCCGTCTCGCCGGCGGCCGCCCGGTCATGGGCATCTGCGTCGGTATGCAGATCCTCTTCGAGCGCGGCATCGAGCACGGCGTCGAGACCGAGGGCCTCGACGAGTGGCCGGGATCGGTCGAGCCGCTCCAGGCTGACATCGTGCCCCACATGGGCTGGAACACCGTCGAGACACCGGCCGGCACCCAGCTCTTCGCCGGCCTCGACGCGGACGCGCGCTTCTACTTCGTCCACTCGTACGCCGTCCACGACTGGTCCCTGGAGACCGTGAACCCGGCGATGCGCTCACCGCTCGTCACCTGGTCCACGCACGGCAAGCCCTTCGTGGCGGCCGTCGAGAACGGCGCTCTGTGGGCCACCCAGTTCCACCCCGAGAAGTCCGGCGACGCCGGAGCGCAGCTGCTCACCAACTGGATCGGAACCCTGTAGACCATGGCCAAGCTCGAACTCCTCCCAGCCGTCGACGTCCGTGACGGCCAGGCCGTCCGGCTCGTGCACGGTGAGTCCGGTACGGAGACCTCGTACGGTTCTCCCCTGGACGCGGCCCTTGCCTGGCAGCGGTCGGGCGCCGAGTGGCTGCACCTGGTGGACTTGGACGCCGCGTTCGGCACGGGCGACAACCGCGCGCTGATCGCCGAGGTCGCCGGCGCCATGGACATCAAGGTGGAGCTGTCCGGCGGCATCCGCGACGACGACACGCTCGACGCGGCCCTCGCCACCGGCTGCACCCGGGTGAACCTCGGCACCGCCGCCCTGGAGACCCCCGAATGGGTCGCCAAGGTCATCGCCGAGCACGGCGACAAGATCGCGGTCGGCCTCGACGTACGCGGCACCACCCTGCGCGGCCGCGGCTGGACCCGTGACGGCGGCGACCTCTACGAGACGCTGGAGCGCCTCGACAAGGAGGGCTGCGCGCGGTACGTCGTCACGGACATCGCCAAGGACGGCACACTCCAGGGCCCGAACCTGGAGCTCCTGAAGAACGTCTGCGCGGCCACCGACCGACCCGTGATCGCCTCCGGAGGCGTGTCCTCGCTGGACGACCTCCGTGCCATCGCCGCGCTCGTGCCCCTCGGCGTCGAGGGCTCGATCGTCGGAAAGGCTCTGTACGCCAAGGCGTTCACCTTGGAAGAGGCGCTGGCGGCGGTGGCCGAATGAGCGCCGTACGACGCGTCACGACCGGCGCGCCCTGGGAGGAGGCCTTCGGCTGCTCCCGCGCGGTGGAGCTGCCGAACGGCCTGGTGCTGGTCTCCGGCTGCACCTCCGTGGTGGACGGCCAGATCGCCGGGGGCGACCCGTACGAGCAGGCGGTCAACTCGTTCAACGTCGCGCTGGCGGCCCTGAAGCAGCTGGGCCTCGGCCGCGAGCACGTCGTCCGTACGCGCATGTACGTCACGCACTCCAGGGACGTGGAGGACATCGGGCGCGCCCACAAGGAACTGTTCGAGTCGGTCCGCCCCGCGGCATCGATGATCATCGTCTCCGGTTTCGTGGACCCCGGTCTGGTGGTCGAGGTCGAGGTGGAGGCGTACCGAGAGGCGCCCGAGTCATGACGCTGGCCGTACGAGTCATCCCCTGCCTGGACGTCGACAACGGCCGGGTCGTCAAGGGCGTCAACTTCCAGAACCTGCGCGATGCGGGCGACCCCGTCGAGATGGCCAAGGTGTACGACGCCGAGGGCGCCGACGAGCTGACGTTCCTGGACATCACCGCGTCCTCCGGTAACCGCGAGACCACCTACGACGTGGTGCGCCGCACCGCCGAGCAGGTGTTCATCCCGCTCACGGTGGGCGGGGGCGTGCGCACCGCGGAGGACGTCGACAAGCTGCTGCGGGCCGGCGCGGACAAGGTCGGCGTGAACACCGCCGCCATCGCCCGCCCCGTCCTCATCCGGGAGATCGCGGAGCGGTTCGGACGGCAGGTACTGGTCCTGTCGGTGGACGCGCGCCGTACCTCCGACGGCTCCTTCGAGGTGACCACCCACGGCGGCCGCAAGGGCACCGGCATCGACGCCGTCGAGTGGGCGCACCGGGCCGCGGAACTGGGCGCGGGCGAGATCCTGCTCAACTCGATGGACGCCGACGGCACCAAGGACGGCTACGACCTGGAGATGATCCGGGCCGTACGGAAGCACGTCACGGTGCCGGTCATCGCCTCCGGCGGCGCGGGCCGGCTGGCCGACTTCGCACCGGCCGTCACCGCAGGCGCGGACGCCGTGCTCGCCGCCTCCGTCTTCCACTTCGGCGACCTGCGGATCGGCCAGGTGAAGCAGTCACTGCGCGAGGCGGGACACCCTGTGCGGTGACGTCCCGATGACGCCGTCCCGCTGAGACGCTGTACCGCCGAGGAGAACAAGTTGTGCAGTTTTTATTGCGCAACTTTTCCTTCGTATCTACGGTGTTGTCATGAGCGGCACGGAGAACCTCCCGATCACGGACCTGGGCACCCTCAAAGCCCTGGCCCACCCGCTGCGGATGCAGCTGTACCGGGGCCTGTGCGTGGCCCGCACCGCCACCGCTTCCCACCTCGCCGAGCAGGTCGACGAAGCGGTCTCACTGGTCAGCTACCACCTGCGCAAGCTCGCCGAGCACGGGCTGATCGAGGCGGCCGAGCCGCAGAGCGGGGACGCCCGTGAGCGCTGGTGGCAACCCTCCTCGCAGGGGGTGAGCATCAGGGACAAGGACTTCCGGGACGCACCGGAGAGGGCGGCCGCGCACCTGGCCGCCACCAGGCTCTTCCACCAGCAGCGGACCGACATGTACCGCCGCCACCTCGACGAGCGCCTCACCTGGGGCGCCGAGTGGAACTCCGCCGCGCCCGACAACGAGTCGCTGCTGCGGCTGACCGCCGGAGAACTGGCCGAGCTCAGCGCGGAGCTGCTCGCCCTCGCCAAGAAGTACGACGAGAAGGGGCGTGCCGCGGAGGCGGCCGGCGCCACCGAGGGGCGCGAGAACGTGGCGCTGCACGTGTACGGATTCCCGTTCCGCCCTTGAGATTCCGCCTTTGAGGGTTCGCGGGCCCGTGTCCGCGTGACCGAGTCCAGGTGCCCTGCCCCGCGCTCCGGAGAGGCCATCGACGTGACCGTCACCCCCGCGATCTCCGAACCCGCACCGCCGGCCGGGGAACGCCCCGCCCACCGTGACCCGAACGTCCTGCGCTGGCTCGGCGCGTACGCCTCCTCGGCGATGGGCGACAACGTCTACTACGTGGCGCTGTCCTGGGCCGCCGTGCAGTCCGGTACCCCCTCGCAGGCCGGCCTGGTGATGGCCCTGAGCGCGGCGCCGCGTGCCCTGCTCATGCTGGGAGGGGGAGTGATCGCCGACCGTTTCGGTCCGCGTCGCGTCCTGATCGCCAGCAACGGTGTGCGGTGCGCGGCGGTGGTCGCCGTCGCCCTCCTGCTGCTGGTGAGCAGCCCCGGCCTGTGGCTGCTCGGGCTGCTCGCCCTGGTCTTCGGTGTGGTCGACGCCGTGCTCATGCCGGCGCTGGGGGCGTTGCCGGCCCGGCTCACCGCCCGCGGTCAGCTCGCCCGTGTGCAGGGCATGCGCGGAATGGCGGGCCGTCTCGCCAACGTCGTGGGCGCCCCGCTCGGAGGCCTCGGCGTGGCCCTCGGCGGTGCGGCGGCCGCCTTCGGCGCGGCGGCACTGCTGTTCACGATCTCGCTGCCGCTGCTGACGGCCGTACGGATGGGACCGCGGCCGTCGCCGCAAGAGTGGCCCGCCGCCGGGGGAGAGGCCACGGGGCACGGGCCGCCCGCCGGACCGGAACTGCCCGCCGGACAGGAGCTGCCGGGTCGGCCGACGGCGGCGCGGGAACTGCGGGACGGGTTGCACCACATCCGGCGAAACCCTGTCCTCGCCCGTCTCATCGTGGTCATCGCGCTGACCGACCTGGGCTTCGTGGGACCGCTGAACGTCGGACTGACCCTGCTCGCGGACGAGCGCGGCTGGGGTGCCCCGGGGATGGGCTGGGTGCTGGCCGGCTTCGGGGCCGGCGCGGGGACGATGTCCCTGCTGCTGACCGTGCGGGGGCGGGTGCCACGGGCGGGGCTGGCGCTGTCCGTGGCGATCGCGGTCGGGGCCGGTGCGATCGGGGCGCTCGCGTACGTGCCGACGGTCGCCGCCGCCGTCGGCGTGGCGCTGGCCGTCGGGCTGCTCGCCGGGCTGAGCGGGGCGTTGTGCGGGGCGCTGCTGCAGACCGAGTCGGATCCCGCCTACATCGGCCGGGTCACCTCCGTGTCGAGCCTCTTCAGCCTCGGGCTCGCCCCCCTCACCTTCCCGGTGACCGGGGCGGCGATCGCGCTGTGGGGGACCGGGCCCGTCTTCGCCGCCAGTGCGGGTGTGTGCGCTCTCGGCGGGATACTCGGCCTGTGCTCCCGGCCGTTGCGGCGCGCGGAACTTCCCCGGTAGGGGACCGGGAGGCCACCCGCGCACTCAAGGGCTCAGGGGCGCGGGTTCTCGTGGCCGGTCTACAGCCCGAGCTGCTTCGCCTCCTGGAGCCTGGCGATCGCGTCCTTGTCGCCGTCCATCTCCACATCGGCCGCGTTCTGGCGGCCATGGGCGAAGAGGACCAGCTCGGCGGGCTCGCCGGTGACCGTCACCACGGGGGTGCCCCGGTGCGCGACGGCCGTCTGGCCGTCCGGGCGGCGCAGGACCAGGCCGGTCGGCGCGCCGCGGCCCATCAGACGGGCCGACCGTTCGAGACGGGACCACAGGGCGTCCTGGAAGACCGAGTCGAGTACGCGCGGAACCCAGTCGGGCCGGGCACGGCGGACGTCCTCGGTGTGGACGTAGAACTCGGTCGCGTTCGCCGCCTCGTCGATCTGCTTGAGGGAGAACGGCGAGAAGCGCGGCGGTCCCGTACGGATCAGCTGGATCAGCTCCTCGTACGGCTTCGCGGCGAACTCCGCGATCACCCGCTCCAGACGCGGCGCGAGCTGCTTGATCAGGAGACCGCCGGCGGCGTCCGGGCGGCGCTCGCGCACCACGACGTGGGCGGCGAGTTCACGGGTGTTCCAGCCCTCGCACAGAGTGGGGGCGTCCGGTCCCTCGGCCTCCAACAGATCGGCGAGGAGAAGTCGTTCACGCTTGGCATGGGTCGACATGTCTGCCAGCCTACGACCGTCTCCGCGGTCCGCCCACTTCTGCGGGCCACGGATCTCGCGTCAAGACGTTCCGGAGCCGAAAAGAACTACGTACGGCAAAGAACTACGTACGGCCGTGGACGACGCTCTCATCCAGTGGACGCCGTCCGGGTACGGGCGACCGGCGCGGCACAATGGTCGGCATGACCAGCACGCCCACGCCCAGCAGGCCCAGCGGCCTGGATCCCGAGATCGCCGCACGCCTCAGGCGCAGCGCCGACGGGCTCGTACCCGCCATCGCCCAGCAGTACGACACCGGTGAGGTGCTGATGCTGGGCTGGATGGACGACGAGGCGCTGCACCGCACCCTGACGACCGGCCGGTGCACCTACTGGTCGCGCAGCCGCCAGGAGTACTGGGTCAAGGGCGACACCTCCGGCCACTTCCAGTGGGTCAGGTCCGTCGCCCTCGACTGCGACGCCGACACCGTGCTGGTCAAGGTCGACCAGGTCGGTGCCGCCTGCCACACCGGCGACCGCACCTGCTTCGACGCCGACGTGCTGGTCACGGAAAAGGCCGGGGACGCCGATTCCGGCGTACCGGCCGTGGATCAGTAAGGTCAGCCGCCATGGACCTCGAGACCTTCCGCAAGCTGGCCACCGACCGGCGTGTCATCCCCGTCAGCCGCAAGCTCCTCGCGGACGGCGACACGCCCGTCGCGCTCTACCGCAAGCTCGCCGCCGAGCGCCCCGGCACCTTCCTCCTGGAGTCCGCGGAGAACGGCCGTACCTCCATCACCTGGTCCCGCTACTCCTTCGTGGGCGTCCGCTCGGCCGCCACCCTCACCGAGCGCGACGGCCAGGCGCACTGGCTGGGCACCCCGCCCGTCGGAGTCCCCGCCGACGGCGACCCCCTCGCGGCCCTGCGCGCCACCATCGAGACCCTCCACACCCCGCACGACCTCGCCCATGACCAGGCACTTCCCCCGTTCACGGGCGGCATGGTCGGCTACCTCGGCTACGACGTCGTGCGCCGCCTGGAGAAGATCGGCCCCGGCGAGCGCGACGACCTGAAACTGCCCGAACTGACCATGCTGCTCACCAGCGACCTCGCGGTCATGGACCACTGGGACGGCTCGGTCCTCCTGATCGCCAACGCGATCAACCACAACGACCTCGACACGGGCGTCGACGAGGCCTACAACGACGCCGTGGCCCGCCTCGACGCCATGGAGGCGGACCTCTCGCGGCCCGTCTCGCAGCCACCGGCGGCGCTCCCTCCGTCCGAACTCCCGGAGTACACCGCGCTGTGGGGCGGCCCCGACTACCAGGTCGCCGTCGAGGACATCAAGGAGCGCATCCGGGCCGGCGAGGCCTTCCAGGTCGTCCCCTCCCAGCGCTTCGAGACGCCCTGCACGGCGAGCGCCCTGGACGTGTACAGGGTCCTGCGGGCGACCAACCCCTCCCCGTACATGTACCTCTTCCGCTTCGACGACTTCGACGTCGTGGGATCCTCCCCGGAGGCCCTGGTCAAGGTCGAGGACGGGCAGGCGATGGTCCACCCCATCGCGGGCACCCGGCCGCGTGGCGCCACCGTCCAGGAGGACCAGGCCCTCGCCGACGAGCTGCTCGCCGACCCCAAGGAGCGCGCCGAGCACCTGATGCTCGTCGACCTGGGGCGCAACGACCTGGGGCGGGTCTGCGCACCCGGCTCCGTGGAGGTCGTCGACTTCATGTCCATCGAGCGCTACTCGCACGTCATGCACATCGTGTCGACGGTCACCGGCAACGTCGCCGAGGGGCGTACGGCCTTCGACGTACTGACCGCCTGTTTCCCCGCGGGCACCCTCTCCGGCGCCCCCAAGCCCCGCGCGATGCAGATCATCGACGAACTGGAGCCCTCACGGCGCGGCCTGTACGGCGGCTGCGTCGGCTACCTCGACTTCGCGGGCGACTCGGACACCGCCATCGCGATCCGGACGGCCCTGCTCCGGGACGGCACGGCGTACGTGCAGGCCGGCGCCGGAGTCGTCGCCGACTCGGACCCCGTCGCCGAGGACACCGAGTGCCGCAACAAGGCGGCGGCGGTCCTGCGCGCGGTCCACACGGCCAACCGGCTGGGATAGTGCCAACCGGCCGGGACCGGCCGGGACAGCGGGGCGCGCGCCGATTCGGAGGCTGCGAACCGGACATACGGGCCCAGTGCGACGCGGCTCACGTGTACCCGGGTGACGGTTCGCCCGGAGTTCAGGCGATAGTGGGGTACGTGACTGCTGTACCGCACCCCCGATCCGAAGCCCCCGGACCCGCCCGGTCCGGCCGCCGAAGCCTCGCCGTCGCCCTGCTGTCCGGCGCGCTCGGCGCGGCCGTCGTGCTGCTCGCCACCCGGCGTGGCTGGTCGGACGGCACCGCGACCGTCGCCGGTGGCGACTTCCCGCTGAGCGCCGTGGGCAACGACGTCACGGGCGTCCCCGCCTCCCTGGCGATAGTGGGACTCGCCTCACTCGTCGCCGTGTTCGCCGTCCGCCGCGCCGGCCGCTTCCTGGTCGCCGGGCTCCTCGCGCTCTCCGGCGCGGGCACCATCGCCTCGGCGCTCCTCGGTCTCTCCGACAGCTCCGCGCTCGACGAGAAGGCCGCCCAGGCCACCGGTGACACGTCCGCGACCGTAGACACCATGACCCACACCGCCTGGCCGTACGTGGCCGCCGTGGGCGGTCTGCTGCTCCTCGTCGCGGGCCTCCTCGCCCTGCGCTACGGCCGGCTCTGGCCGACCATGTCGGGGCGGTACGAGCGTGACGGCACGCCACGCCCGCGCAGGACCCGGGCCCCGGTGGACCCGGACCGCCCGGAGGAGATCTGGAAGGCTCTGGACCGGGGCGAGGACCCCACCGGCGCGTAGGCGTTCCGCGCGCCCCTGATGGGGCCACCCCCGGCTCTCGGCAGGTCCGCGGGTGCGGGACAATGGGCGGCGAGCGTCCGACTCAGCCACACACAGCACGTACTTACACACAGCAACGAGGAGCAAGTCATGGCGGGCAGCAGCCACGGTCACACCCCGGCCGCCTGGACCGGTGTCATCATCGCCGTCATCGGTTTCTGCGTCTCCGGTGCCTTCATGGTCATGGCCAGCCCGCTGGGCTTCTGGGCCGGCCTGGTCATCGTCGCCCTCGGTGGCGTGGTCGGTATGGTCATGAGCGCGGCGGGCCTCGGCCAGGCGAAGCGCACGAACCCGGCCCACCAGGCGGCGTCGGCCGAGAGCTGACCCGAACGGCACCACGGCACCACGGCTTCACCGGAGGCGGGTCCGGCTCTTCGCGCGCCGGGCGCGCCTCCAGCCGTGTGCGGCATTCACCGCGGCACGGCAGAATGCGACGGGTGAACGCCGAATCTCAGAGGGTGACGCCCGCTCCCGGGTCCCTGTCACGACGGCTCGTCGTACCCGGCGGGATCCTCGCGGCCGTCGTCGGCGCCTTCGCGTACGTGGGAAGCGTCGACCCCAATGAACCAGGGCACTACCCCGCCTGCCCGCTGCTCCGGTACACAGGCGTGTACTGCCCGGGCTGCGGCGGGCTGCGCAGCGCGTACGCCGTCGTGCACGGTGACCTGGGAACGGCCCTCGGGGCCAACGCGGTCGCCGTGCTCGGCTATCTGGTCTTCGCCGTGGTGTGGACCGTCTGGGTGGTCCGCTCGGTCCGGGGGCGGCCGGTGCGCGTCGATCCCGGGCCGCCCCTGCTGTGGACGACGGGCGCGCTGCTGCTGGTCTTCACCGTTGTCCGGAACCTGCCGTTCGGTGGCTGGCTCCACCCTTGATCAACAGGGGAAAGTCCAGGTAGTGGGACCGGCGTCAACCGGATGTGAGGCCTGAGCCTTCCTCCGGATATCATCGCAGTGACCACCGGTTTCATCCGATGCGACGGATCCCGGTCAACCGCAGAACTGCTTCAGCCGTTCACCGTCAGGAAGGGGGCCGCTCGCGTGAGTGTGCTCGACGAGATCATCGACGGAGTCCGTGCCGACCTCGCGGAGCGGCAGGCGCGCGTCAGCCTCGACGAGCTCAAGGAGCGCGCCGCGAAGGCCCGGCCTGCCAAGGACGGCGTCGCGGCCCTGCGCGGCGACGGCGTCAAGGTCATCTGCGAGGTCAAGCGCTCCAGCCCGTCCAAGGGCGCCCTCGCCGCGATCGCCGACCCCGCCGCCCTCGCCGCGGACTACGAGGCGGGCGGTGCGGCCGTCATCTCCGTACTCACCGAGCAGCGCCGCTTCGGCGGATCGCTGGCCGACCTGGAGACCGTGCGGGCCCGGGTCGACATCCCGGTGCTGCGCAAGGACTTCATCGTCACGTCGTACCAGCTGTGGGAGGCCCGGGCGTACGGCGCCGACCTCGCGCTGCTCATCGTGGCCGCCCTCGACCAGCCCGCCCTGGAGTCCCTCATCGAGCGGGCCGAGTCCATCGGACTCACGCCGATCGTCGAGGTGCACGACGAGGACGAGGTCGACCGGGCGGTGGAAGCCGGGGCGAAGGTCATCGGCGTCAACGCGCGCAACCTCAAGGACCTCAAGGTCGACCGCGGCACCTTCGAGCGCATCGCACCCGAGATTCCCGCCCACATCGTGAAGATCGCGGAGTCCGGTGTCCGTGGCCCGCACGACCTCATCGCGTACGCCAACGCGGGCGCCGACGCCGTACTGGTCGGTGAGTCCCTGGTGACCGGCCGGGACCCGAAGACCGCCGTCTCGGACCTGGTCGCGGCCGGCGCGCACCCCGCGCTGCGGCACGGACGGGGCTGACACCCCGGATGCACGCCGACCGTTCCCCAGTGCCGCGACAGGCCGCGGCACCGGCCGAGACCATCCGTCCGGGCTCCCGCCCCGACGGTGGTCCGGCGGGTGTGCGGTCCGCCGCCGCGCTGCCTTCGGTGGCCCGCGGCCCTTACGCCCGCCTCGCCCGTGGCTGCCGTCCGCGAGGCTGCCGCGCGCCCGCCCGGCGCGTACACGGGCGCAGGGTGCGGTACGTCATCGGGGACGAGCCCGGCCAGGTGAACGGCATGCGATGGCGCCGGCGCGAGTCACCCGCGGTGAACTGAGCCGCTTCTCGTGAACGCCGCTTCTCGTGAACACCGAGTGGGTTGTCGTCGCCCGGCCATGAGTGGGTCCGGGCCGGTTCGGCACCGCCGGTCCGCGCCGTTCGGCGTGTTCGCCGTCGCGACAGCGATGCTGTGCGGGCGGCGGGACGAGACCGACCGCCCGTCGAAGGTGACACGCAACCGTGACCCCATTCCGACCATCCCCGGGGCCGACGCCCCTGCGAGGTAGCCGTATGTCCAGCGAGTTCTTCATTCCTGACCCGGAGGGTCACGTTCCGAATGCCGAGGGGTACTTCGGCGCGTTCGGCGGCAAGTTCATCCCGGAGGCGCTGGTCGCCGCCGTGGACGAGGTCGCCGTCGAGTACGACAAGGCCAAGTCCGACCCCGGGTTCGCCCGGGAACTGGACGACCTGCTCGTCCACTACACCGGCCGGCCCAGCTCCCTCACCGAGGTCCCGCGCTTCGCCGAACACGCCGGTGGCGCCCGGGTGTTCCTGAAGAGGGAGGACCTCAACCACACCGGGTCCCACAAGATCAACAACGTGCTCGGTCAGGCCCTGCTCACCAGGCGCATGGGCAAGACCCGCGTCATCGCCGAGACCGGCGCGGGCCAGCACGGCGTCGCCACCGCCACCGCCTGCGCGCTGTTCGGCCTCGAATGCACCATCTACATGGGCGAGATCGACACCCAGCGCCAGGCTCTGAACGTGGCCCGGATGCGCATGCTCGGCGCCGAGGTCATCGCCGTGAAGTCCGGCAGCCGCACCCTGAAGGACGCCATCAACGAGGCGTTCCGCGACTGGGTCGCCAACGTCGACCGCACCCACTACCTGTTCGGCACGGTCGCGGGCCCGCACCCCTTCCCGGCGATGGTCCGCGACTTCCACCGCGTCATCGGCGTCGAGGCCCGGCGGCAGATCCTGGAGCGCGCCGGCCGCCTCCCCGACGCCGCCGTCGCCTGCGTGGGCGGCGGCTCCAACGCCATCGGCCTCTTCCACGCCTTCATCCCGGACGCGGACGTCCGCCTCATCGGCTGCGAGCCCGCCGGGCACGGCATCGAGACCGGCGAGCACGCGGCCACGCTGACGGCCGGCGAGCCCGGCATCCTGCACGGCTCCAGGTCGTACGTCCTCCAGGACGACGAGGGCCAGATCACCGAGCCGTACTCGATCTCGGCCGGCCTGGACTACCCGGGCATCGGCCCCGAGCACGCCTACCTCAAGGACAGCGGCCGCGGCGAGTACCGGGCCGTCACCGACGACGCGGCCATGCAGGCCCTGCTCCTGCTCTCCCGCACCGAGGGCATCATCCCGGCGATCGAGAGCGCCCACGCGCTCGCCGGAGCCCTGGAGGTCGGCAAGGAGCTCGGCCCGGACGGGCTGATCGTCGTCAACCTCTCCGGCCGCGGGGACAAGGACATGGACACGGCCGCCCGCTACTTCGGTCTGTACGACACCGAGGCGGACGCCGTCGTCGAGGCGGACGCCGACAGCGACCACGCCGAGATCGAAGGGGACGCCAAGTGAGCGGCAACGTCGGACTGCTGAACGACACTCTCGCCGGGGCGAAGGCGCAGGGGCGGTCCGCCCTCATCGCGTACCTCCCGGCCGGCTTCCCGACCGTCGACGGCGGGATCGCGGCCGTCAAGGCCGTCTTCGAGGGCGGCGCGGACGTCGTCGAGGTGGGGCTGCCGCACAGCGACCCCGTCCTCGACGGGCCGGTCATCCAGACCGCCGACGACATCGCCCTGCGCGGCGGCGTCAGGATCGCGGACGTGATGCGGACGGTCCGCGAGGCGTACGAGGCGACCGGCAAGCCCGTGCTCGTGATGACGTACTGGAACCCGATCGACCGCTACGGCGTCGAGCGCTTCACCGCGGAGCTGGCCGAGGCGGGCGGGGCCGGGTGCATCCTGCCCGACCTCCCAGTCCAGGAGTCGGCGCTGTGGAGGGAACACGCCGGGAAGCACGGCCTCGCGACCGTCTTCGTCGTCGCGCCCAGCAGCAAGGACGCCCGGCTCGCCGACATCACCGCGGCGGGTTCCGGTTTCGTGTACGCGGCCTCGCTGATGGGTGTCACCGGCACCCGCGAGTCCGTGGGCAACCAGGCGCAGGACCTCGTCCGGCGCACCAAGGCCACCACCGACCTCCCGGTCTGTGTCGGCCTCGGCGTCTCGAACGCCGTGCAGGCACGCGAGGTCGCCGGCTTCGCCGACGGCGTCATCGTCGGCTCGGCCTTCGTGAAGCTGATGCTGGACGCCCCCGACGAGGCCGCGGGCCTCGACGCGGTGCGCGCTCTCGCCGCGGACCTCGCGATCGGCGTGCGCACCACGGCGTAGTGGCCGGTTCGCTGATGCAGTGACCGGTTCGCTCACTCGAACGGGTGGACCTGGGGCCGGGGAGGCGCGGTGCGCCTCCCCGGTTCGTTCTGCGGGATGTGAGCGAGAAGAACCGTGACGGAAAGCGCACCGCCCGCGAGCGGCTGGCGGAAGAGCGAGACAAGCAGAGGACGGCGGAGAAGCGCCGCCGGGTGCTGGTCGTGGGCGGAGCAGTCGTCTGCGTGCTGGCCCTGGCCGGAGTGATCGGCGTGCTGGCCGCCAACTCCGGCAACGACGAAAAGGACAAAGCGGATACCGCGGGTCCGCTGACGACCCCCTCGGGGGCCAAGGGCGACGACAGCCTCGCCCTCCCGGTCGGCAAGGAGAGCACCGGATCGACCCTCACCGTATGGGAAGACTTCCGCTGCCCGGCCTGCAAGAGCTTCGAGGACGGCTACCGCTCGACGATCCATGAGCTGACGGACGCCGGACAGCTGAAGGTCGAGTACCACCTCGCGACCCTGATCGACGGGAACATGGGAGGCAGCGGCTCCCTGCACGCCGCCAACGCCGCGGCATGCGCCCAGGACGCCGGGAAGTTCCCCGCGTACCACGACGTCCTGTTCGAGAACCAGCCCGCCGAGACGGACGACTCGTACGCGAAGAACAGCAAGCTGATCGAGCTGGCCGGCAGGGTCGACGGGCTCACCACCGACACCTTCAGGAAGTGCGTCGACGACGGCACGCACAACAGCTGGGTCGCGAAGTCCCAGAAGGCCTTCCAGAGCGGCGGCTTCACCGGCACGCCGACGGTCCTGCTGAACGGGAAGAACATCTACCAGGACCGGACGATGACCCCGGCCAAGCTGAAGCAGATGGTGCGGCAGGCCGACAAGGCGTGAACCCGGTCTTGTTATGGACCCGTAGCCAGGGCGGGTTGCCGTACGTGCCGTCCGGCAGGGTAGCGTCGACTCCGCCATGGAAATTGCCTACATCCCCAGCCCGTCGCGCGGAGTATACGAACTATTCGGCGTCATTCCGCTGCGCGGCTACGCGTTCTGCATCATCATCGGCGTCTTCGTAGCCGTCTGGCTCGGCAACAAGCGGTGGATCGCGCGCGGGGGCCGACCAGGCACCGTGGCGGACATCGCCGTGTGGGCCGTGCCGTTCGGCCTCGTCGGCGGGCGGCTGTACCACGTCATCACCGACTACCAGCTGTACTTCAGCGAGGGTCAGGACTGGGTCGACGCCTTCAAGATCTGGGAGGGCGGCCTCGGTATCTGGGGGGCCATCGCGCTCGGCGGGGTGGGCGCCTGGATCGGCTGCCGCCGACGTGGCATCCCGCTCCCGGCGTGGGCCGACGCCCTCGCCCCCGGCATCGCCCTCGCGCAGGCCTGCGGCCGCTGGGGCAACTGGTTCAACCAGGAGCTGTACGGCCGCGAGACGGACCTGCCCTGGGCGCTGCACATCACGTCCGTGACGGACGGCCGCGAGCCCGGCTACTACCACCCGACGTTCCTGTACGAGTCGCTGTGGTGCATCGGTGTCGCGGCCCTCGTGATCTGGGCCGACCGCCGCTTCAAGCTCGGGCACGGGCGCGCCTTCGCGCTGTATGTCGCGGCGTACTGCGTAGGCCGCTTCTGGATCGAGTACATGCGTGTCGACGAGGCCCACCACTTCCTGGGCCTGCGTCTGAACGGCTGGACCTCGATCGTGGTCTTCGTCTTCGCCGTGCTCTACATCGTGCTGTCGGTCCGCCGCAGGCCGGGCCGCGAAGAGGTCGTCGAGCCGGGCGCCCCTGACGAGGACACCGACGGGAACGCCGACGGGGATATCGATGAGGACGGCGCCGCGGTGGCGCTGGACAAGAAGCCCGAGGACAAGAAGTCCGGAGACGAGAAGGCTGAGAAGTCCGGGGACAAGAAGTCCGGGGACAAGAAGTCCGAGGACAAGAAGCCCGTGAGCAGGAAGTCCGGGGACAAGAAGTCAGAGGACGAGAAGTCAGAGGCCGAGTCGGCCAAGAAGTCCTGATCTTCGCGGGTACGTGGAAGGGGGCGCCCCAAGCTCTTGGGGCGCCCCCTTCCACGTACCCGCCCCCCTAACCGCGGCGGGCCAGCGCCAGTGTGCGGTGGGCCCCTGCCACCACCGCCGTGTCGATGAAGCGGCCGTCGGGGAGGGCCTGAGCGCCGGAGTGGGCGGCTGCCGCCTCGATGACCGACTCGGCCGTTTCGATCTCCTCCGGGGTCGGGAGGTAGGCGGCCTCGATCACGGGAAGCTGACGGGGGTGGATGGCCGCGCGGCCGAAGAAGCCCAGGGCACGGCCGTGGGCGCAGGACGCGGCCAGTCCGGCGAGGTCGCGTACATCGGGGTGGACGGACTGGGGCGGTGGGGCGAGGCCCGCCGCCCGGGCGGCCAGGACCACTCGGGAGCGCGGCCAGTCGAGGCCCGCGTCGTCGCGTACTCCGAGGTCGGCGCGGAGGTCGGCCTCGCCGAGCGCGATGCCGAGCAGGGCGGGATGGGCCGTGGCGATGGCGTAGGCGTGCTCGACGGCCAGGGCCGATTCCAGCAGGGCGTACAGGGGGAGGTGCGGAGCGCTTTCCGCCGTGCGGCGAACCTGGGCGGGGGACGAGACCTTCGGCAGCCGCAGGCCCGCGAGGGCCGGGAGCGCGGCGAGGATGTGCAGATCGGCCGTGGACTCCGGGCTGTCGAGGGCGTTGACGCGGACGTGGACCGGGACCGGGGGCGGCTCGGAGAGGAGGTCCGCGGTGGCGGCGCGGGCGTACTCCTTGCGGTCGGGGGCGACCGCGTCCTCCAGGTCGACGACGACCACGTCGGCGCGGGCAGCCAGGGCCTTCGCCATCACCTCGGGGCGATCGCCGGGAACATACAGCCAGGTGAGCGGGACGGCTCTGGTGGCCGCGGTGGTCGCGGTGGCTGCCGTAACTCCCGTGGCTCCCGTGGTCACAGGGCGCCCTCCGCCCGGAGTTTGGCGATCTCGTCGTCCGTCAGGCCGAGTTCGCCCAGGACCGCGTCCGTGTCGGCGCCGTGCGGGCGGCCGGCCCAGCGGATCCCGCCGGGGGTGTCGGTGAGGCGGAACAGGACGTTCTGCATACGCAGCGGGCCCAGTTCGGGATCGTCGACGGTGGTGATCGAGTCGAGGGCCGCGTACTGCGGATCCTCCATGACATCGCGTACGTCCTGGACGGGAGCCACCGCGGCCTCCGCCTTCTCGAAGGCGTCGATGACGTCGGCGCGGCTGTGACGGGCGATCCAGGTGCCGACCGCCTCGTCGAGGACATCGGTGTGGCGGGCCCGGTCCGCGCCCGTGGCGAACCACGGTTCGGTGATCAGCTCGGGTCGGCCGACCAACCGCATCACGCGTTCGGCGACCGACTGGGCCGACGTCGAGACGGCGACCCAGGTGCCGTCGGCGGTGCGGTAGGTGTTGCGCGGCGCGTTGTTCTGGGAGCGGTTCCCGGTGCGGGGCTGGACATGGCCCAACTGGTCGTACCAGAGCGGCTGCGGGCCGAGGACCGTGAGGATCGGCTCGATGATCGCCATGTCCACGACCTGCCCGCGGCCCGTGCGGTCGCGGGCCGCCAGAGCCGTCATCACCGCGTACGCCGTGGCCAGGCCCGCGATGGAGTCGGCGAGGCCGAAGGGCGGCAGGGTCGGTGGGGCGTCCCGTTCACCGGTGATGGCGGCGAACCCGCTCATCGCCTCGGCGAGTGTGCCGAAGCCGGGGCGGCGCGAGTACGGCCCGAACTGGCCGAAGCCGGTGACCCGGGCGAGCACCAGGCGGGGGTTCGCGGCCGAGAGCTCCTCCCAGCCGAGGTCCCACTTCTCCAGGGTGCCCGGCCGGAAGTTCTCGATGATCACGTCGGCGGAGGCGGCGAGGCGCAGCAGGGTGCCGCGTCCGCCGAACGTGGAGAGGTCCAGGGTCATGGTGCGTTTGTTGCGGCCGAGGAGTTTCCACCAGAGGCCGATGCCGTCCTTCGACGGGCCGTGGCCGCGGGACGGGTCCGGTCTGCGGGGGTGCTCGACCTTGACGACCTCCGCGCCGAAGTCGCCGAGCATCGTCGCGGCGAGAGGGCCGGCGAAGAGGGTCGCGAGGTCGAGGACGCGGAGGCCGTCGAGGGGGGCCGGGGCGGTCGCGGCAGCGGTGGTGGGGGTCATGGGTGCGGGGCCTCCGAGTGGCTGGGGCGGGCCGCCCGCGCGGTGTCCGGCCAGATGTCCGGTCGGTCAGCCGGTCGGACGGTAAGCCGGACGGTCGGTCGGGCGTTCAGTTGGACGGTCGGTCGGGCGTTCAGCTGGGCTGTCAGGTGGGCGAGGGTGTCGAAGCCGGTTCCGTCGAAGTCGCCGACCGAGGTGGCCAGGCGGTTCTTCAGGGGGGTCGTCCAGCGGGACGGGAGCGCCTCCGGGCGGCCCGCGAGCAGGCCCGCGATCGAGCCGGCCGTCGCGCCGTTCGAGTCGGTGTCCCAGCCGCCCGACACGGCACGGCAGATGGAGGCCGTGAAGTCGCCGTCCGCGTGGGTGAGGGCGGCGGCGAGCAGGGCGGTGTTGGGGATGGCGTGCACCCAGTGGTACGAGGAGTGGGTGGCGTGCAGTTCGTCCACGACCCGGTCGAAGTCACGCTCTTCGGCGGCCAGTTGAACGGCATGGCGGACGGCCCCGGCGAGGCGGGAGCCGGGGGGTACGACGGCGAGACCCGTACGGAGACAGGTGTGGATGTCGCCGGTGCCGGTGGCCGCCTCGGCGATGACGGCCGCCGTGAACATCGCCGCGTAGACGCCGTTGGCGGTGTGGGTGAGGGTGGCGTCCCGGTGTACCTGTTCCGCGGCGGTCGCGGGGCAGCCGGGGTTGGTCCAGCCGTGGACGTCCGCGCGGATCAGCGCGCCGATCCATTCGCGGAACGGGTTGCGGTGACGGGCCGTGTGCGGGGGTTCGACTCCGTCGAGCAGGTTGCGGTACGCGACGCGTTCCGCGGTGAACGTACGGCCTGCGGGGAGTTCGTCCAGCCAGAGACGGGCCACGTCCGTGGTGGTGAAGTGCCGGCCGTGGCGCTGCATCAGCAGAAGGTTCAGCAGGGGGTAGTTGAGGTCGTCGTCCTCCGGCATGCCGTCGATGTTCTCGGCGAGGGAGGTGAGGGCGGAGCGGCGGTTCCAGGGGAACTCGGCCTTGAGTCCGGGCGGCAGGCCCTGCTCCGTGAACCAGGTGGTGAGGGGCCAGTTGCCGGTGGCCCGGGCGAGTCGGCGGATGCCGTCGAGGGGGAGTTTCTCCACCGGCTTGCCCAGGAGACAGCCCGCTGCCCTGCCCAGCCAGGCGGCCTCCAGGCGGCGGCGGAGGACGGCGGCCGGTGTCGTGGGTCGGCCGCCGGGGCCGCCCCGCGCGGGCCAGTCGGGACACAGAGCCCGGATCCCGGACAGGTCCGTCGGTTCCTTGTCCGCCAACCCGCTCGGCAGATCCGCCAGTTCGTCCAGGAGGTCCTGGGCCAGGGCGCGCAGATAGGGGGAGGCCGGGGTCTGCGACGCGCCCGCTCGAAGCGGGGCGTCCGGGCCGCCGGCCGTCCGCCAGCGGGTCGCGACGGCCGACGGCTCGCGGCCGTCCTGCCTCGCCTGGCGCAGTTCGTGGCCGAGCAGGTCCTCCGGCTGGACCCAGGTCAGACGCAGAGGGGTCATGACAGCTCCGCGTACGCCGTCTCGTGGGCGCGGCGGCGGGTGACGTCGCGCGCGAAGATCTCACGGGTCACCTCCGTGAGCGTCCTCGCGGGAGCCCGCAGGTCCAGGCGGCTGGACTCGGCGACCGTCTTGGCCCAGCCCGCCGGGACCGGCGAACCCAGGGCGCCCGCGAGGGCGCCGGACATCGTGGCGATGGAGTCGCAGTCACGGCCGTAGTTCACCGACCCGAGCACCGTGTGCCGGTAGTCGCCGCGGGCGACCAGCAACATGGCGAGGGCCACCGGCAGTTCCTCGATGGAGTGGATGCGCGAGGGGCGCCGGGCGCCCAGGGACGGGCTCCGGTAGTCGGGGCCGACCGTGTCGTACGGGGCGACCGCCTCGCGCAGGGGGCGCAGCGCCGACTCGAAGTCCGAGTACCGCGTGGCCGTGTCGCAGACCGTCTCGATGGCGGCCCGCGTGCCGTCCTTCGCCACGGCGAGGCAGGCCCCGACCACCGAGTCCGGGGTGGCGCCCGGGGCGCAGGCCGCCGCCACGGCCGCCGCGAAGACACCCGCCGCCTCGCGCCCGTACGACGACTGGTGGGCGCCCGCGATGTCGAGGGCCTCGGCGTACGCGCCCGCCGGGTTCGCCACGTTGACCAGGCCGACCGGGGTCATGTACATCGCGGCACCGCAGTTGACGATGTTGCCGGTGCCGGCCTCGCGGGGGTCCACGTGACCGTAGTGGATGCGGGCCACCAGCCACTTCTCGGCGAGGAAGATCCGTTGGAGGGGGAGGGCTTCCGCCTCCAGTTCCGGGATCCAGCGGGGCGTCGTCATCAGGTCGGGCACCAGGTGCCCGGCGACGGCGTACGCGTCGAGATGGTCGCGGACCGTCGCGTACACCCGTACCAGCGCGTGGGTCATCAGGGTGTCGTCGGTGACGTGTCCGTCGCCTTTGTGGAAGGGGGCGAGGGGGCGTGCGGTGCGCCAGTCGTCGCCGTGCCAGGGGCCGACGACGCCATGAACGCGTCCGCCGTGACGTTCGATGATCTGGTCGGGGGAGTAGCCCTCCACGGGGCCGCCGAGTGCGTCGCCGACGGCGGCTCCGACGAGGGCTCCGGTGATCCGTTCGTCGAGGGTTCCCGTTTCTTCGTTTTTGGGCGTCATGCCCGGATCATCCCTCCGGGAGGGCCAGTTCTGTCGCTTCCAGCAACTCGGCGAGTCCGATGAGGTCCGTGCCGGTCAGCCGCGGCAGTGCGCAGCCCGAGAGGGTGCGGCAGGCGTCGCGCCAGGCGGCGGGGATCGCCGCGCCCCCGCCGAGTGCGCCGGTCAGCGCGCCGGCGAGGGCCGGGGCCGAGTCCGCGACCCGGGACAGACACGCGGCAGCGGGCACCGCCTCCGCGATCCGGCCGTGCGCCGCGACGGCGAGTGCGAGGGCGACCGGAACGGTCTCGGCGGCGGCGATGCCGTAGCTGTAGACGTGGTCGACGATCTGGTGTTCCAGGAGGGGGACGAGGCCGAAGGCGCCGCCCCCCTCCGCCAGGGAGCCGCGGGCGAGCGCGAGGGCGTGGCGCGCGTTGCGGCCGATCTCCGTGGCCGCCGGGAGTTCGGCGAGGGCCGCCGCCGCGCAGGAGTCCACGTCGGCGCCGCTCAGCGCGAGTGCGACGGCCGCGGCCATCGCGCGGGCGCCGTGCACGCCGTCGCCGTCCTGTGTGTAGCGGGCGTCGAACTCGGCCAGTTCCGCGGCGGACCGGGGGTCTCCCGCGTGCGCGACGGCCAGTACGCAGGCCCGTACGCAGGCCGCGTCGTCGAAGTAGTGGGGGTTGTCGTGGCCGGAGGCGGGCGGGCGCAGACCGGTGGCGAGGTTGCCGAGGCCTGCCCGTACGGAGATGCGGGCGCGCAGGGGGAGTACGGCCGACTCGACCTCGGGTGCGCGGTCCGCCGCGGCGGCGACCTCACTGGCGATCGCGTTCCAGGACAGGTCGATCGCGGCGCGCATCCGGCGTTCTCGGCTCAGGTCGCCGAGGGCGCCGGCGTCGGCGGCCCGCAGGACCGCCTCCGCTGCGAACGCCGCCCACTCGGCGTCGTCCGAGGGGCCGAGCCTGAGGGGTTCCGGGGGTTGGTTCAGGGCGATGGGGACGGGGAGGGTGGTGGTCGCGTTCTGTTCCGCGAAGGTGTCCAGTTCGCGGGTCAGGCGTCTTGTCCATTCGGGCATGCGGGCGGCTCGGTGCCTTGCCGCGGGCCAGCCGGCGGCGTCGCCTGCGGCTAGGCCCAGCAGGAGTGCCTCGATGCGCCGTTCCTTCCTGGGGCCGGGTGAGGGCTGCGGGTGCGCTGTGGCTTGTCGCGCAGTTCCCCGCGCCCCTGTCAGGGCCCCTGACGGGGCCGCTGACGGGGCGCCTGATGGTGGCTCGTCGCGTACGGGGTCGATCAGTTCGGTTGTCACTGGGAGTCCTCGTCCGGAGTCAGTAGGTCTGCTACGTCCTGGATGTGGTGGCCCTTTATCGAGGGGAGGCAGGATCCTCTGGCGGGGCCGATGGCCGCCGACCAGGCGGGTGGGATCGATGCGGCGCCCCTGGTCGCGCCGGCCAGGGCGCCGGCCACCGCGGCCGTGGTGTCGGCGTCGCGGCCCATGTTGACCGCTGTGAGGACCGCCTCCTCGAAGTCGCCGTCGGCGGCCGCGTACGCGCCGAAGGCCAGGGCCACGGCCTCGGGAGCCAGGTCCGTCCAGGGGTAGCCGCCGATGACGACCGCCGAGCGGACCGCGCGTTCGCCGCGGTGCGCGCAGGCCACGGCCCGGCGCAGGGAGCGGGCCGTCCAGGAGTCGTCGGGGATGACCGCCAGGGCGGAGGCGACGACCACGATCGTGGGGGCGCCGGCCATCGCCGCGGCGACGCCCGCCGCGACGGCCTGGCCGCCGTAGATGCCCTCGCCGTCGTGGCTCACCGAGCCGTCGATCGCCACCAGCCGGGCCGCTTCCGCGGGTCGGCCCGCCGCGAATACCCCGAAGGGGGCCGCGCGCATGGCGAGGCCGTCGCTCCAGGCGTGCCGGTGCTGGGCGGAGATCGGAGCCGCGAGCCCCCGGCGCAGGTTCTCCAGCGTGCCGCGCTCGCTGAAGCCCGCGCCCCGGAACGGTCCCTCGTCCCGGTCCGCGATCCACTGGTGCCAGGCCGCCTCCACATGCCGGGCCGTGAGCGCCGAACCGTGCCGGGCCAGCAGCAGCCCCGAGAAGATCGCGTACTCCGTGTCGTCCGTGCCGGCCGGTTCCTCGGCCACGTATCCCGTGATGCGTCCCCAGCGTGCGCGGATCTCGGACGGCTTCATGTTCTCGGCCGGCGCCCCCAGAGCGTCTCCCACGGCGAGCCCCAGCAACGCGCCGCGCGCGCGGTCGCGGAGAGCGGTGGTGTCCCCGGGCGCCGGTACCGGCGGGACGCAGGCGATCGAAGCCATGGTGGTGCCTCTCCCTCGCGGGGTCCCAGACGATCGGAAGCCCCTTTGCGCATGTGTCCCCACGGAGCGGTGCACCGGAGCCTCGCGCACCTCAGCGTCACCCGGTCGACATCTGTGCGCTGGTCACCACGGATGAGCGGAGGGGAGGCGTAAGCGCAGGTAAGTACGGCCTTCCTTGCTGGATGGCACGGAATTCGAGGCGTAACTTGGATGTTGTCCAAAAGTAGAAATACTTCAATCGAGTACTTCAATCGATGCTTCGCTCGAACATCCTTGAACACCCTGGGGGATCCCGGCATGGCCATCATCGAGACCGAGGCGACGCTGCACGAGGCGCACCGCGACAACCACACCCACCGGGACGTGAACGGGGGGTGGCTGCGCCCGGCCGTCTTCGGCGCGATGGACGGCCTCGTCTCCAACCTGGCGCTGATGACCGGCGTGGCGGGCGGAGACGTCTCGCACCGGACCGTCGTCATCACCGGACTCGCGGGCCTGGCCGCCGGCGCCTTCTCCATGGCCGCCGGTGAGTACACTTCCGTCGCCTCGCAGCGTGAACTCGTCGAAGCCGAACTCGACGTCGAGCGACGGGAGTTGAGAAAGCACCCGCAGGACGAGGAGCGCGAGCTCGCCGAGCTGTACGAGGCTCGCGGCGTCGAGAGCGCCCTCGCCGGTGAAGTCGCCCGGCAGCTGTCGAGGGATCCGGAGCAGGCGCTCGAAATACACGCGCGGGAAGAGCTGGGCATCGACCCCGGTGACCTGCCCTCGCCGGCCGTGGCCGCCGTGTCGAGCTTCGGCGCGTTCGCCCTGGGCGCCCTGCTCCCCGTCCTCCCGTACCTGCTGGGCGCGACCACCCTCTGGCCCGCCCTGCTGCTCGCGCTGGTCGGGCTGTTCGCCTGCGGCGCGATCGTGGCCAAGGTGACCGCCAGGTCCTGGTGGTTCAGCGGGGTCCGGCAGCTCGCGCTGGGCGGGGCCGCCGCCGGTGTGACATACGCCCTGGGCGGTTTGTTCGGAACGGCCGTAGGATGACGCGCACCGCCTGATCGAGCGCCTATGCAAGGGACTGCATAAGTAGCCGTTACTCGGCGGTTTCGAACGCTTAACCATTGGGCATGAGCCGTAAGCGCCGTAGGCAATGACGCCCGCGCCGCACACCACGAGCAGCAGGTGACGTTGCCTGCCGCGATCGGGCCGCCGGTCATCGATCTGACCGAAAAGGCCCCTTTTTTCAGCCGCCACGAGCGGCACCCCGCCGAGACCCACGGCGTCCGCATGGTGGAACGCGGTGTCCGGTTCACGAGAACCGCTCCATCATGTAACCTGCACGAAATTTTGCACTCCAGCTAAGGGCCAACGTCGTCCCTCGGCACTTGCTCCCCCAGAGCCCCGCAGCCTGGGAGGTGCCCCCAGCCACGACGACGACGGGAGAGCCGATGCGTACGCCGCGCCAGCCGTCCCAGCACTCCACACATGGCCAGAACTGGTCCTTCATGGATGCTCGCCCTGCCGCGCAGGGAATGTACGACCCGCGCAACGAGCACGACGCCTGCGGCGTCGGCTTCGTGGCGACCCTCACCGGTGAGGCGAGCCACGCGCTGGTCGAACAGGCGCTGACCGTGCTCCGCAACCTTGAGCACCGCGGCGCGACCGGCTCCGAACCCGACTCCGGTGACGGTGCGGGCATCCTGTCCCAGGTCCCCGACGCCTTCTTCCGCGAGGTGGCCGAATTCGAGCTGCCCGAGGCCGGCTCGTACGCGGTCGGTATCGCCTTCATGCCGGAGGACACCGCCGCCGACGCCGTCTCACGGATCGAGACGATCGCCGCCGAAGAGAACCTCACGGTCCTCGGCTGGCGCGAGGTCCCGGTCGCCCCCGGACTCCTCGGCGCCACCGCCCGCTCCACGATGCCCCACTTCCGCCAGGTGTTCGTGTCGGACGGGTCGAGCCAGGGCATCGACCTCGACCGCAAGGCGTTCGTGCTGCGCAAGCGCGCCGAGCGCGAGGCCGGCGTGTACTTCCCGTCGCTCTCCGCCCGCACCATCGTCTACAAGGGCATGCTGACCACCGGCCAGCTGGAGCCCTTCTTCCCGGACCTGTCCGACCGCCGCTTCGCCTCCGCGATCGCGCTCGTGCACTCCCGGTTCTCGACGAACACCTTCCCGAGCTGGCCGCTCGCCCACCCGTACCGCTTCGTCGCGCACAACGGCGAGATCAACACGGTCAAGGGCAACCGCAACTGGATGGTCGCCCGCGAGTCCCAGCTCGTCTCGAACCTCTTCGGCGCCGACAAGGACCTCGACCGGATCTTCCCGGTCTGTACGCCCGACGCGTCCGACTCCGCCTCCTTCGACGAGGTCCTGGAGCTGCTGCACCTCGGCGGCCGGTCCCTCCCGCACTCCGTGCTGATGATGATCCCGGAGGCGTGGGAGAACCACGCCTCCATGGAGCCGGCCCGCCGCGCCTTCTACCAGTTCCACTCCACGATGATGGAGCCCTGGGACGGCCCGGCCTGTGTCACCTTCACCGACGGCACCCAGGTCGGCGCGGTCCTCGACCGCAACGGCCTGCGCCCCGGCCGCTACTGGGTCACCGACGAGGGCCTCGTCGTCCTCGGCTCCGAGGTCGGCGTCCTCGACATCGACCCCGCGAAGGTCGTCCGCAAGGGCCGCCTGCAGCCCGGCCGGATGTTCCTCGTCGACACCGCCGAGCACCGGATCATCGAGGACGACGAGATCAAGGCCGGCCTCGCCGCCGAGAACCCGTACGCGGAGTGGCTGGAAGCCGGCGAGATCGAACTCTCCGACCTGCCCGAGCGCGAGCACATCGTGCACACGCACGCCTCGGTCACCCGCCGCCAGCAGACCTTCGGCTACACCGAGGAAGAGCTGCGCATCATCCTCGCCCCGATGGCCAAGACCGCCGGTGAACCGCTCGGCTCCATGGGCACGGACTCGCCGATCGCGGCCCTGTCCGAGCGCCCGCGGCTGCTCTTCGACTACTTCACCCAGCTGTTCGCGCAGGTCACCAACCCGCCGCTGGACGCCATCCGCGAGGAGCTCGTCACCTCGCTGCGCTCCTCGCTGGGCCCCGCGGGCAACCTCCTGGAGCCGACCGCCGCGTCCTGTCGCAGCGTCCTCCTGCCCTTCCCGGTGATCGACAACGACGAGCTGGCCAAGCTCATCCACATCAACGCCGACGGCGACATGCCGGGCATGAAGGCCGCGACCCTGTCCGGCCTGTACCGCGTCTCCGGCGGCGGCGACTCCCTCGCCGCCCGCATCGAGGAGATCTGCGCCGAGGCCGACGCCGCCATCGAGAACGGCGCACGGCTGATCGTCCTCTCCGACCGGCACTCCGACGCCGAGCACGCGCCGATCCCCTCGCTGCTCCTCACCGCGGCCGTCCACCACCACCTCATCGGCACCAAGCAGCGCACCCAGGTGGGCCTGCTGGTCGAGGCGGGCGACGTCCGCGAGGTCCACCACGTGGCCCTCCTCATCGGTTTCGGCGCCGCCGCCGTCAACCCGTACCTGGCGATGGAGTCCGTCGAGGACCTGGTCAGGGCGGGGACGTTCCTCCCGGGCATCGAGTCCGAGCAGGCCATCCGCAACCTGATCTACGCCCTCGGCAAGGGCGTCCTCAAGGTCATGTCCAAGATGGGCATCTCGACCGTCGCCTCCTACCGCGGCGCCCAGGTCTTCGAGGCCGTCGGCCTCGACACGGCCTTCGTCCAGAAGTACTTCAAGGGCACCGCCACCAAGATCGGTGGCGTCGGCATCGACGTCGTCGCCAAGGAGGTCGCCGCCCGCCACGCGAAGGCGTACCCGGCCAGCGGCATCGCGCCCGCGCACCGTGCCCTCGACATAGGCGGCGAGTACCAGTGGCGCCGCGAGGGCGAGCCGCACCTGTTCGACCCGGAGACGGTCTTCCGCCTCCAGCACTCGGCGCGCAGCAACCGCTACGACATCTTCAAGAAGTACACGGACCGCGTGAACGAGCAGTCCGAGCGCCTCATGACCCTGCGCGGCCTCTTCGGCTTCGAGTCGGGGCGTGAGCCGATCTCCATCGACGAGGTCGAGCCGGTCAGCGAGATCGTCAAACGCTTCTCCACCGGCGCCATGTCGTACGGCTCCATCTCGAAGGAAGCCCACGAGACGCTCGCCATCGCCATGAACCAGCTGGGCGCCAAGTCCAACACCGGTGAGGGTGGCGAGGACGCGGACCGCCTCTACGACCCGGCGCGCCGCTCGTCGATCAAGCAGGTCGCCTCCGGCCGCTTCGGCGTCACCTCCGAGTACCTGGTCAACGCGGACGACATCCAGATCAAGATGGCCCAGGGCGCCAAGCCCGGCGAGGGCGGCCAGCTGCCCGGCCACAAGGTGTACCCGTGGGTCGCCAAGACGCGGCACAGCACCCCCGGCGTGGGCCTCATCTCCCCGCCCCCGCACCACGACATCTACTCCATCGAAGACCTCGCCCAGCTGATCCACGACCTGAAGAACGCGAACCCGCAGGCGCGGATCCACGTGAAGCTGGTCTCCGAGGTCGGCGTCGGCACGGTCGCCGCAGGTGTCTCCAAGGCGCACGCGGACGTCGTTCTGATCTCCGGCCACGACGGCGGCACGGGCGCCTCCCCGCTCACCTCGCTCAAGCACGCCGGCGGCCCCTGGGAGCTCGGCCTCGCCGAGACCCAGCAGACGCTGCTCCTGAACGGCCTGCGCGACCGCATCGTCGTACAGACCGACGGGCAGCTGAAGACCGGCCGTGACGTCGTCATCGCCGCGCTGCTCGGCGCCGAGGAGTTCGGTTTCGCGACCGCGCCGCTCGTCGTCTCCGGCTGCGTCATGATGCGCGTCTGCCACCTGGACACCTGCCCGGTCGGCATCGCCACCCAGAACCCGGTCCTGCGGGACCGGTTCACCGGCAAGGCCGAGTACATCGTGAACTTCTTCAAGTTCATCGCCGAGGAGGTCCGCGAGATCCTCGCCGAGCTGGGCTTCCGCACCATCGAGGAGGCCGTCGGCCACGCCGAGGCGCTCGACGTCACCCGTGCCGTCGACCACTGGAAGGCGCAGGGCCTGGACCTGACCCCGCTCTTCTACGTGCCCGAGCTGCCCGAGGGCACCCCGCTCCACCAGGTCATCGAGCAGGACCACGGCCTGGAGAAGGCGCTCGACAACGAGCTGATCAAGCTCGCCGCCGACGCCCTCAACGCGACCGGCGCCACCGACGCCCAGCCGGTCCGCGCCCAGGTCGCGATCCGCAACATCAACCGCACGGTCGGCACCATGCTCGGCCACGAGGTGACGAAGAAGTTCGGCGGCGCGGGACTGCCCGACGACACGATCGACATCACCTTCACCGGTTCCGCGGGCCAGTCCTTCGGCGCTTTCCTGCCGCGCGGCGTGACGCTGCGCCTGGAGGGCGATGCCAACGACTACGTCGGCAAGGGCCTCTCCGGCGGCCGCGTGGTCGTCCGTCCCGACCGGGGCGCCGACCACCTCGCCGAGTTCTCCACGATCGCGGGCAACACCATCGCGTACGGCGCGACGGGCGGCGAGCTCTTCCTGCGCGGCCGCTCCGGCGAGCGCTTCTGCGTCCGCAACTCCGGTGCGACCGTGGTCTCCGAGGGCGTGGGCGACCACGGGTGCGAGTACATGACCGGCGGTCACGCCGTCGTGCTCGGCGAGACGGGCCGCAACTTCGCGGCCGGTATGTCGGGCGGCATCGCGTACGTCATCGACCTGAACCGCGACAACGTCAACGCAGGCAACCTCGGCGCGGTCGAGCCCCTCGACGACACCGACAAGCAGTGGCTGCACGACGTCGTGCGCCGCCACCAGGAGGAGACGGCCTCCACCGTCGCCGGGAAGCTCCTGGCCGAGTGGGACACAGCCGTGGACCGCTTCAGCAAGATCATCCCCAGTACGTACAAGGCAGTGCTCGCCGCCAAGGACGCCGCCGAGCGAGCCGGACTCGACGAGTCCGGGATCACCGAGAAGATGATGGAGGCGGCGACCAATGGCTGATCCCAAGGGCTTTCTGAACCACGGACGCGAGGTCGCCAGGACCCGCCCCGTCGAGGAGCGCGTCAAGGACTGGAACGAGGTCTACGTCCCGGGTTCTCTCCTCCCCATCATCCCCACGCAGGCCTCACGCTGCATGGACTGCGGCATCCCCTTCTGCCACCAGGGCTGTCCGCTCGGCAACCTCATCCCCGAGTGGAACGACTTCGCGTACCGCGAGGACTGGTCCGCCGCCTCCGAGCGGCTGCACGCCACGAACAACTTCCCGGAGTTCACCGGCCGGCTGTGCCCCGCCCCCTGCGAGTCGGCGTGCGTGCTGGGCATCAACCAGCCCGCCGTGACCATCAAGAACGTCGAGGTCTCGATCATCGACAAGGCGTGGGACAGCGGCGACGTCGCTCCCCGGGCCCCCGAGCGCCTCTCCGGCAAGACGGTAGCCGTCATCGGCTCAGGCCCCGCCGGTCTGGCCGCCGCACAGCAGCTCACCCGCGCGGGCCACACGGTCGCCGTCTACGAGCGCGCCGACCGAGTCGGCGGCCTCCTGCGCTACGGCATCCCCGAGTTCAAGATGGAGAAGCGGCACATCAACCGCCGCATCGAGCAGATGCGCGCGGAGGGCACCCGCTTCCGTACGGGCATCGAGATCGGCCGCGACCTCAAGGCCACCGACCTGCGCAAGCGGTACGACGCCGTGGTCATCGCGGCAGGCGCGACCGTCTCCCGCGACCTGCCGGTCCCCGGGCGCGAGCTGAACGGCATCCACTTCGCGATGGAGTACCTGCCGCTCGCCAACAAGGTGCAGGAGGGCGACTTCGTGGCGCCCCCCATCTCCGCCGAGGGCAAACATGTCGTCGTCATCGGTGGCGGCGACACCGGCGCCGACTGCGTGGGCACCGCCCACCGCCAGGGCGCGGCCAGCGTCACCCAGCTGGAGATCATGCCCCAGCCGGGCGCGGACCGTGCTCCGCACCAGCCCTGGCCGACGTTCCCCATGCTCTACAAGGTGACCTCCGCGCACGAGGAGGGCGGCGAGCGGGTCTACGCCGTCTCCACCACCCACTTCGAGGGCGACGAGGACGGCAACGTGCAGTGGCTGCACCTCGGCGAGGTCGAGTTCATCGACGGCAAGCTGACGCCCAAGCCGGGCACGGAGCGCAAGATCCCCGCCCAGCTGGTCACCCTCGCCATGGGCTTCACCGGCACCGACCAGGAGAACGGGCTGGTCTCCCAGTTCGCTCTCGAACTCGACGCGCGCGGCAACATCGCACGCGACGACGACTACGCGACCAACGTTCCCGGCGTGTACGTCGCCGGTGACGCCGGGCGCGGCCAGTCCCTCATCGTCTGGGCCATCGCGGAGGGCCGTTCGGCCGCCCGCGGGGTCGACCGCTTCCTGACCGGGGTCAGCGAACTGCCGGCTCCGGTCCGCCCCACGGACCGTTCCCTCATGGTCTGACGCCCCACCCCCAAGACGTCCCGTACAACGGCGTACGGAACTGAGCACGGCGCCTGCCCTCGTCCCCGACCGGACCTGGTGGGCGCCGTGGTGCGTCCGGAGGCCTCCGGTGACCGGGGGCTGTGAAGGCGGAGCTACTTCACCTCGTACGGCTGGCCGTAGACCTGCCACTTCAGCGGGGTCTCAAGGTCCAGGTTCCCGTTGTAGAGGAACCTCCGCTGGGCCGTGTCCAGCCGCGAGGTGTCACGCCCCTCGGCCTTCATCGTCTTGCGCCGGGCATCCAGGAAGATGTCGAGGTAGGCCTCCTCGTCCCCGCCCTCCGCCGGGGTGTCCGCCTGCTTCATGGCCTGCTCCCGGATGCCGTAGAAGCCGGGATCCTTACCGGGCCCGTGCATGACGATGGCGTCGTAGTAGATGAACTGGCCGAGCGCTCCCAGGCCGTCGCGTTTCGCGAGGCGGACCGCCGGGTTGTAGTAGTTGCGGTCCCGTGCGGAGTCCTGGGCACGCTTGAACGCCGGCTTCCGCGCTTCCGTCTTCCAGGCCGTGACGAACTCTGGGCCCAGCCCCTCGTGCGAGTCGGAGCCGTTGACCTCCCTCAGCGCGGGGAGGTAGCGGGCCAGGGCGTTGTCCGGGTCGGACTCCGTGTACCGCTCGACCAGGGCGAGCAGGTCGTGCGTACCGGAGGTGAAGCCGATGATGCCGGCGGTGTACCCGCGGCCGTCGCCTATGTCCTCGATGTAGTCGTACTGCCGGCGCCAGTCGAGGCTGGAGTTCTCGGCGCTGGACACGATCCGCTGGGCCAACTCCTTCTTCTCCGGCGAATCAAGGCCTGCCGACGCGGCAGGAGCGGCGACCCCGCCATCCGACCCCGAACCGTCACCGCTCTGCTCGGCCACGACGAAACACGCCGCCACCGCGACGAGAGGGACGGTGACGAACAGCAGACGGCCAGCGCGTTTCATGCGCAAAGAGTACGATCGGCGCAGGGTGCCGCGCCGCATCGGGTGGAAGTTCTGTGAGCATCGGGGGAGGACTGTGAGCGCGGAAGAACTGGCATTACTGCGAGCAGCGTTGGGCGTGCCACTGCCGGCGGGCTTCACCTCGCTGGACAGCACACAAACCCTGCTGCTCTCCCAGGCACTGCGCCGGGCACGGGAACGCCGGGCCTCCGGACTGAACGAGGCGGTCGAGGACGCCCTCACCGTCGTACCGGCCCTGACCAGGAAACCCGTCCGCCGGATGCTCTTCCGTCAGGGGTGATCCGCATGGACACATTGCGCGGCAGAGCCGAGACCCTGAAGCTCGCGAGGCTGCTGGACGTCGAACCACAGCAACTGGCGTTCCTCGGAAAGCTGCCCGCCGACGACATACGCCTGTTCCGTGAACGGGCCGTCGCCGCCCTCTTCGACAACGACCCCGCACTGCTCGACCGCATCGCCGCCATGACGAGACTGCTGCCCGCCGGGGTCGCCGCGATCATCGCGCAGAAGGCACTGGGCCCGCGCCTGGCCGCCGCGCTCGCCGGGCGCCTCGAACCGGCCCGCGCGGCCGACATCATCGACCGGCTCCCGGTCGACTTCACGGCCCGCTGCTGCCACCACGTCGACCCGCGCCGGATCGCCGGGATCATGGGCAGGCTGGATGACGACATCGTCGTACGCATCGCCCTCGTCCTCGCCGAACGCGGCGACCACCTCACGATGGGCCGCTTCGTCGGCCACCTGCGGGACTCGGCGCTGAAGGGCATCCTGCCGCAGCTCGACGAAACGACTCTGCTGCGCACGGGCTTCGTCATCGACCACCCCGAACGGCTCGGACACATCGTCGGCCTGCTGGACGACGAACGAATCCGTTCGGTCATCGCGGCCGCCGGCGACCACGGCCTGTGGCCGGAGGCCATGGCCGTCGCGGGCATGGCCTCCGGCGAGCAGGGAGCGCGGATCGCCTCGCTGACCGCCGCCCAGCCGGAGCCCCGGCTCGACTCCCTCATACGCGCCACCGCCGAGCAGGACCTGTGGGAGTCGCTGCTGCCGATCGTGTCCCTGCTGAGCGAGGACGAGCTGCGGGCCGTCGCCGCACTGCCCGCGCTGCGCGACCCCGCGATACTCCACGGGCTCGTCCGAGGGGCGGTGGCGACCGGCCTCTGGGCGGATTTCCTGCCCATGGTGAGGGCGCTGCCGCCGACCGCCCGGCGAACCGTGGCGAAGATCGCCGGGACGCTCGACGACACCGACCTCGACACCCTGGCCCGCGGCCTCGACAAGGAGGGCCTCATCGAGCTGATGGACGACACAACCAAACGACGCCTCTCCGAACTCCCGTCGTTCCAGGAACGAGCGGCCGGCTAAGCACCCCCGGAACGCACGCCCCCCGGCGCCCGCCACCACACACCCAGGGGCGCGGGGAACTGCGCGAACAACCCCCGCCGGCAGTCAGCCAAAATCAGGGACCTGAACAACCCCTTTGGCTTCGCAGCACCCCGTGACACTCTGAACTGAGCCTATGGGGAGGGCCACCTATGGACGCACGGAGCAACGGACGCCCGGCGCAGACAGGCAACGGCGAAAAGCTGGCGGACTGGGCCGACGGACGCCTCGGCGTCTACACACTGGCCAAGACCCAGATGCGCAAGGTGTTCCCGGACCACTGGTCCTTCATGCTGGGCGAGATCTGCCTCTACAGCTTCCTCATCCTGATCCTCACCGGCGTCTACCTCACCCTCTTCTTCGAGCCGAGCGGCGTGGAAGTCGTCTACAACGGCTCGTACGAGCCCCTCAACGGCATCGTCATGACCAGGGCGTACGAGTCCACCATCGACATCAGCTTCGACGTACGGGGCGGACTCCTCATCCGCCAGATCCACCACTGGGCGGCACTGGTCTTCGTCGCCGGAATGCTCGTGCACATGATGCGCGTGTTCTTCACCGGCGCGTTCCGCAAGCCGCGCGAGCTGAACTGGGCGTTCGGCTGGACCCTGTTGTTCCTCGGCATCATCACCGGCCTGACCGGCTACTCGCTCCCCGACGACCTGCTCTCCGGTACCGGTATCCGCTTCTCGCAGGGCGCGATCCTGTCCGTGCCGATCGTGGGCACGTACCTCTCCTTCTTCCTCTTCGGCGGAGAGTTCCCAGGACACGACATCATCTCAAGGCTCTTCCCGGTCCACGTCCTCCTCCTCCCCGGCATCATGCTCGGCCTGGTCGTCGCCCACCTGATCCTGGTCTTCTACCACAAGCACACGCAGTACCCAGGCCCCGGCCGAGACCAGAAGTCAGTCGTCGGCATGCCGTTCATGCCGGTCTACATGGCCAAGGCGGGCGGCTTCTTCTTCCTGGTCTTCGGCGTGCTGTCGATGATGGGCGCGATCGCCACCATCAACCCCGTGTGGGCGTTCGGCCCCTACCGGGCGGACCTGGTCACCACCGGCGCCCAGCCCGACTGGTATCTGGGCTTCTCCGAGGGGCTGATCCGGGTGATGCCGGGATGGGAGATCAACGCCTGGGGCCACACCCTGCAACTGGGTGTCTTCATCCCCTTCACCCTCTTCCCGCTGATCCTGCTGGCGATCGGCGTCTACCCGTTCATAGAAGCGTGGCTCACCGGCGACAAACGCGAGCACCACATCCTCGACCGCCCCCGCAACGTCCCCACCCGCACCGCACTCGGCGTCTCCTGGCTGAGCCTGTACGCCGTACTCCTCATCGGCGGCGGCAACGACATCGTCGCCACCCACCTCCACCTGTCGATCAACTCGATCACCTGGTTCGTACGGATCGCCTTCTTCGTCGTACCGGTGATCGCCTTCATCGTCACGAAGCGCGTCTGCCTCGGCCTCCAGCGCCTCGACCGGGACAAGGTGCTGCACGGCAGGGAGTCCGGCACCATCAGGCGGCTGCCGCACGGCGAGTACGTCGAGGTGCACGAACCCCTCACCCAGGCCCAGCGGTTCACTCTCACCCAGCACGAACAGGATCCGCCCTACGACGTGGGCCCGCTCGTGGACGAGAACGGAGTCGAACGCAAGGCCGGGCCCTCCCAACGGCTGCGGGCGCGCCTGGCCCACGCCATGTACGGGCAGAACGCGCACATCCCCAAGCCGACCGCCGAGGAGTACCGCGAACTCACGAACAGCGACGAGCATCACTGAGACCGTCCGTGTCGAGCACCAGCGCCCGGCACTCGCCCGGGCTGCCCCAGGCGGAACGCAGCGCCCGCGCCTTGGTCAGCCACAGGGACAGGTCGTACTCCGCGGTGTAGCCGATCGCGCCGTGCAGTTGCAGGGCCGTACGGGCGGTGGCGTACGCCGCCTCGCAGGCCGCGACCTTGGCGGCGGCGAGGTCGGCCGGGTCCATCGACAGCGCGGCGCCGAAGAGCAGCGGGCGTGCGAACTCCAGGGCGATCTTCGCGTCGGCCAGCCGGTGCCTGACCGCCTGGAACGAGCCGACGGGTACGCCGAACTGGCTGCGCTGCTTGACGTACGCCACGGTCCTGTCGAGCAGGGCGAGACCCACCCCGAGGGCCTGTGCGGCGGTCGCGAGACGCGCCCAGCGGAGGGCGGCGGCGGCGCCCGCGGCTGTCTCGGGGCCGACAGCCAGGAGTTCACCCCCGGGGCGGGGGAGACAGAGCCGCCGGGCGGGATCGAGGGAACGACACGGAACAACTCCCCGGGACACACCAACCCGCGCCGCCCAAAGCTCCCCAGCCCCAGCCCCAGCTCCTGCCCGAGCCCTAGTTCCTACCCCAGCGCCGGCCGCCGTCCCAGCCCCCGTCCCAGCCCCAGCTTCAGCCCCACCCCCCAGCTCAACCCCGCTCCCGCCCCCGGACACCTCCCGCACCGCGAATTCCACATCCGCCACGTCCCCGTCCAGGACGTACGGCCCCCCGCCCGGCAGGGTCACCGTCGCGACCGTCTCCCCGGAGGCCATCCCCGGCAGGAACCTCTTCGCGAGGTTCGCGAGCCCCGGCTCGGTGAGCAGCGCGGCCGCCGCCACCGTCTCCACCAGCGGCCCCGGCACCGCATGCCTCCCCAACTCCACGAAGGCGACAGCCAGTTCGACGGAGCGCGGCCCGAGCCCGTCGTACGCCTCGGGCACCGCCAGCGCGAACACCCCCGCGTCGGCGACACGCGACCACAGCGCACGCCCGGCCGCAGGGTCCCCCGCACTCCAGGCCCGTACGGCCGCGGGCGTGTCCGCCGCCGTCAGCATGGCGTCCAGCGAACGGGCGAAGGCGGTCTGTTCGCCGTCGAGGAGGAAACGCATCAGCGGCGTCCCTTCGGCAGGCCGAGAAGCCGCTCGGCGATGATGTCGCGCTGGATCTCGTTCGTACCCGCGTAGATGGGCCCCGCGAGTGAGAAGACGTACCCCTCGGCCCAGCCGCCCTCGCCCTCGCCCGCGTCCGCCAACTCCCCGTCGGCGCCGAGGAGATCGAGCGCGGTCTCGTGCAGGGCGATGTCGTACTCGGACCAGAAGACCTTGTTCAGGCTGGACTCCGCTCCGAGCGGCTCGCCGTCGAGGAAGCGGGACGCCGCCGCGTACGTGAACAACTGGTACGCGCGGGCGCCGATCACCGCGTCGGCCACCCGGTCACGGGTGTACGGGTCCCGGCCGCGCTCGTGCCAGAGCGCGGCCAGCCGCCCCGCCGACGCCAGGAAGCGGCCGGGGGAGCGGAGCGTCAGACCGCGCTCGTTGCCCGCCGTCGACATCGCCACCCGCCAGCCCCGGCCGGGCTCGCCGATCACGTCCTCGTCCGGCACGAACACCTCGTCCAGGAAGAGTTCGGCGAAGGCTGGCTTCCCGTCCAGCCGGCCTATCGGGCGGACGGTCACGCCCGGCGCCCGCAGGTCGAACATCAGGTAGGTGAGACCCTGATGGGGTTTCGGGGTGTCCGGCTCACTGCGGAACAGGCCGAACGCACGGTCGGCGAACGCGGCCCGCGACGACCACGTCTTCTGCCCGCTCACGAGCCAGCCGCCGTCCGTACGCACCGCCCGGGACCTGAGCGAGGCGAGGTCGGAACCGGCCTCCGGCTCGGACCAGGCCTGCGCCCAGACGACCTCGCCGCAGGACATCGGTGGCAGGATCCGCGCGCGCTGCTCCTCGGTGCCGTGGTCGAAGAGGGTCGGCGCGAGGAGGCTGACGCCGTTCTGGCCGACCCGGCCCGGGGCGCCCGCCGCGTAGTACTCCTCCTCGAAGACCAGCCACCGGACGAGCCCGGAGTCCCGCCCGCCGTACGCGGCGGGCCAGGACACCACCGACCAGCGGTCCGCGGCGAGTTCGGCCTCCCAGACGCGGTGCGCCGCGAAGCCCTCCTCGGTCTCCAGGGAGGGCAGCGGCTCGGCCGGTACGTGCGCGTCGAGCCACGCACGGGCCTCGGCGCGGAACGCCGCGTCGGCGGGGGAGTGCGTGAGGTCCACGGGCACCTTCCTGGAAGTGAACGGATCTGATCTCGGGCCAGTGCCGCGGCACTGGCTGCCTTCCCTGGCACATACTTCCCTAACAAGTGTTTGGTAGGTTAGCGTGGGGCCATGACAGACGTCGAGGGTCCGGTGTACGTGCCCGGGCACGGGCTGCTGAAGGGACGTACCGCCGTCATCACGGCCGCCGCGGGCGCGGGCATCGGCGGCGCGACGGCCCGCCGCTTCCTGGAGGAGGGCGCGCGCGTGCTGATCAGCGACGCGCACGAGCGGCGGCTGAAGGAGTACGAGGCGGAGCTGGCCGGGGAGTTCGAGGGGGTCGCGGCGCTCGCCTGCGACGTCACCGACGAAACTCAGGTGCAGGCACTCTTCGGCGCGGCCCTGCGGCTGCACGGCCGGCTCGACATCATGGTCAACAACGCGGGCCTCGGCGGGACGTCGGACCTTGTCGACATGACCGACGAGCAGTGGACGAGAGTCCTCGACGTGACACTGAACGGCACCTTCCGGTGCACCCGCGCGGCGCTGCGGGCATTTCGCGAGGGCGGCCACGGCGGAGTGATCGTCAACAACGCGTCCGTCGTCGGCTGGCGCGCCCAGGCCGGGCAGGCGCACTACGCGGCGGCGAAAGCGGGCGTGATGGCGCTGACCCGGTGCGCGGCGATGGAGGCGGCCGGATTCGGAGTGCGGGTCAACGCCGTCGCACCGAGCCTCGCCATGCATCCGCACCTGGTGAAGGTGACGACCCCCGAACTGCTGGAGCAGCTGACGGCCCGCGAGGCCTTCGGGCGGTACGCCGAGCCGTGGGAGGTGGCCAACGTGATCGTGTTCCTGGCGTCCGGCTACTCCTCGTACCTGACCGGCGAGGTCGTCTCCGTCAGCAGCCAGCATGCGTGAGCGCTCCGCCGGGCCGGGTGGGGTGTCGGTGTGGTGATGAGGACCACAATGGTGCCGTGCCTACCAAGAAGAAGCCCCAGGTGACCGCCTCGCCCGAGCGCCGCCGTGAACTCCTCGGCACCGCCGCCGAGGTCTTCGCCGAGCAGGGCTACAACGCCACCACCGTGCGCAAGATCGCGGACCACGCGGGCATGCTCGCGGGCAGCCTCTACTACCACTTCGACTCCAAGGAATCGATGCTGGAGGAGATCCTGCGGACGTTCCTCGACGAGCTCTGGGACGGCTACGACACCGTCCTGGACGCCGAACTCGGCCCGCGCGAGACGCTGGAGGCTCTGGTCACCGAGTCGTTCCGGGAGATCGACCGGCACCGCGCGGCCGTCGCGATCTACCAGAAGGAGTCCAAGCAGCTCGTCGCACAGGAGCGCTTCACGTTCCTCGCCGAGTCGCAGCGCAAGTTCGAGAAGACGTGGCTGACCACGCTGGAGCGGGGCGTGGCCGGCGAGGTCTTCCGGGACGACCTCGACATCCGGCTCACCTACCGGTTCGTGCGCGACACCGTGTGGGTCGCCGCGTCCTGGTACCGGCCCGGCGGACAGCACAGCCCGGACGAGATCGCCCGGCAGTACCTGTCGATGGTGCTGGACGGAATCGCCGTACGAGAACAGCGGACAGAGCAGCGAGCAGGACAGCGAGCAGAGCAGCGGACACCGGGCAAACAGCCGTAGAGCGCAGTTGATCCAGGGGAGTTGGCATGGCCGAGGCCTACATCGTCGAAGCGGTCCGTACACCCGTGGGGCGTCGCAAGGGCGGCCTGAGCGGGGCCCATCCGGCCGACCTGGGCGCACATGTCCTCAAAGCCCTGGTCGCGCGCTCCGGAGTCGACCCGGCCGCCGTCGAGGACGTCGTCTTCGGATGCCTGGACACCGTGGGACCGCAGGCCGGTGACATCGCACGGACGTCCTGGCTGGCGGCCGGGCTGCCCGAGGAGGTGCCGGGGGTCACGATCGACCGGCAGTGCGGCTCCTCGCAGCAGGCCGTGCACTTCGCCGCACAGGGCGTGCTCTCGGGCACCCAGGACCTCGTGGTCGCGGGCGGCGTCCAGAACATGACACAGATCCCCATCGCCTTCGCCTCCCGGCAGGCGGCCGAGCCGCTGGGGCTCACCCAGGGGCCGTTCGCGGGCAGTGAGGGATGGCGGGCACGGTACGGCGACCGGCCCGTCAACCAGTTCCACGGCGCCGAGCTGATCGCGGCCAAGTGGGGGATCAGCCGGCGGGACCAGGAGGAGTTCGCCCTGCGGTCCCATCAGCGGGCGCTGCGCGCGATCGACGAGGGACGCTTCGAGCGGGAGACCGTGCCGTTCGGGGACGTCACGGTCGACGAGGGCCCCCGGCGGGACACCTCGCTGGAGAAGATGGCGGGTCTGCGACCGGTGGTCGAGGGCGGCACCATCACCGCCGCCTGTTCCTCGCAGGTGTCCGACGGGGCGGCCGCGATGCTGCTCGCCTCGGAGCGGGCCGTCCGCGAGCACGGGCTCACCCCCCGGGCACGCGTGCACCAGCTCTCCGTCCGCGGGGAGGATCCGATACGGATGCTGTCGGCTCCCATACCGGCCACCGCGTACGCCCTGAAGAAGGCCGGGATGTCCATCGAGGAGATCGACCTCGTGGAGATCAACGAGGCGTTCGCGCCCGTCGTCCTCGCCTGGCTGAAGGAGACCGGCGCGGATCCTGAGCGGGTCAACGTCAACGGCGGTGCGATCGCGCTGGGACATCCGCTGGGGGCGACCGGAGTGAAGTTGATGACCACACTTCTGCACGAACTGGAGCGGACCGGGGGGCGGTTCGGGCTGCAGACGATGTGCGAGGGCGGGGGACAGGCCAACGTGACCATTGTCGAGCGGCTTTAGAGCCTGTGTCACGTCCCCGGATCGGGAAGGGTGCGCAGTGTTTCCCAGGCCTGCGTCATTATTCGGTCCACCAGGTCCGCGCACGACGGCAGGTCGTCGATCACACCCGCCACCTGACCCGACGCCATCACCCCCAGATCCGCGCGCCCCTCCACCATCGACGCGCGCAGCAGCATCGGGGTGTTCGCGGCCAGGAGTACCTGGCTCCAGGTCAGGTCCTTGCCGTGCTTCATCGTCATACCGTCGCGGATCATCCGGGACCAGGTGAGGCCCGAGAGCTTCCTGAACCCGGCGGCCCGGCGCACCGCCCGGGTCAGGGTCCTCGTACGGCCCGCTCCCTCAAGGGAGTCGACCAGAGCCGTACGGAGCATGCGGTGCGGCAGTCCGTCCACGGCCGTCGTCACCGTGACGTCCTTCACCGTGGCCGCGAGATACCGGGCCTTCACCGCGTCAGGCACCGTCGAGTCCGAGGTGAGCAGGAACCGGGTGCCCATGGCGACTCCCGCGGCGCCGTACGCGAGCGCCGCGACCAGGCCCCGGCCGTCGAAGAAGCCACCCGCCGCGACGACGGGTATGCCGACGGCGTCCACGACCTGGGGGAGGAGCACGCTGGTCGCCACCTCTCCGGTGTGGCCGCCGCCCTCGCCGCCCTGCACGATCACCGCGTCCGCTCCCCAGGCCGCGACCTTCTCGGCATGGCGGCGGGCCCCGATCGAGGGCACGACGACCACGCCCGCGTCCTTCAGCTCGGCGATCAGCTCGCGGGAGGGCGCGAGCGCGAAGGAGGCCACCCGCACGCCCTCCTCCACGATGATCCGTACGCGGTCGCGGGCATCCCCCGCGTCTGCGCGCAGGTTCACCCCGAACGGCGCCTCCGTACGGGACGCGACCTCGCGAACCGCCGCCCGCAGCTGGTCGGGGGTCATCGTCGCGGAGGCCAGGATGCCCAGCGCGCCCGCGTTCGCCGCGGCGGAGACCAGACGCGGGCCCGCCACCCAGCCCATCCCGGTCTGCACGATCGGGTGCCGGACGCCGACGAGCCTGGTGAACGCGGTCTCCATCAGCCCTTGACCTCACGATCGCGCAGGCCCCGCGGATCGATGATCTCGCGGACCGACTCCAGCTCCGCCGTAGACGGTTCACGGGTGTACGGGACGTCGTCCGGGACGGTCAGCTCGAAGGCCGTCGCCGCGGCGACCTCCTCGACCGTCACCCCCGGATGCAGCGAGGCCAGCCGCATCGAGTGGTCCGGGGTCGCGAAGTCGAACACCCCGAGGTTCGAGACCACCCGCGGGATGCGGTGGAAACGTGTCGCCGTGGGACCGGCCGCCGCGGCACTGTCGTACCCCACCCCGCCGATCATGTCGACCTTCTCGACGAAGACCCGCGCCGAGTGCCTGGGCACCCAGTAACTGACCGGGTTGTTCACCGTGTTGACGGGGCCGCCCCGCACTCCGAGCAGCTGCCGGGTGGGACGCTCCCAGTCGCCCACGCACGAGATGTTCTGGTTGCCGAAACGGTCGATCTGGCTCGCGCCCATCATCACGTGCCGACGCCCGCCGGTCACCAGGGCCAGATGCTGCCGGTACGGCAGCCAGCCCTCCGGGGTGCCGTCGAGCCCCACCAGCATCGCCTCGCCGTCGGTCAGCAGCAGGTCGGGCGAGAAGGTGCGCCTGGCGAGGCGGGCGCCGATCGACGGGATCAGGCCCATCGGGCTGGCCAGCACCTCGCCGTCGCCCCGCCACGCCTCGGCGCAGGCGATCACGCAGTACTCGGCGCGGGTGACGCCGGTCAGCGATGTGCTCCGTGATGCGCTCGGGGACGTGTCCGGTGATGTGTCCGGTGATGCGTTCGACGCCGTGCTCATCGCTGCTCCTCGTGCCATGCTTCGACGGCGGTCCGGTAGGTCTGCTCGTCACCCGCGAGGAACCTCTCGGCGAACTCGGGCCAGGGCATGGACGCGTACAGCCGCTGGAAGGCCTCGTCCCGGTCGTGGTCCGGCGCGCACGACGTGAAGTGCGCCCCGCTCGGCGCCTCCACCACACCACTCACGTGGAGCCGCTTGATCAGCAGCGTCTGCGGGGGCGCCGCCTTGGTCAGCTCCGCCGTGTCGACGATCCGCTCACAGGACACGTACGCCGCCCCGGCCGCCTCGCAGAACAGGTCGTCGAAGTACGGGTCGGGGCCCAGATACTGCCCGTTGCCCGCCCGGTCGGCGCGGTTCACATGGACCAGCGCCGCGTCCAGCCGCAGGGCCGGCATGGCGACGAAGGTCTCGCACACGCCCGTCGACTCGTCCGCGTACGGCGAAGTGACCGTACGCAGGCCCGGATTGACCCGCATGACGTCCGAGCCGATGCCGGCCCGCACCGGCAGGAACGGGAGGCGGTTGGCGGCTGCCCGCAGCCCCCACATGAACATCGACTCGTCGATCTCCATCAGTTCGAGGGCGCCGCTCTCGCGGGCCGCCCGGTAGTGCGGTTCGAGCGGGATCGAGTCCAGCGTCGCGAACGGGGCGACCAGTTTCCGTATCCGCCCGGCGGCCGCGAGCATGCCGACGTCCGGGCCGCCGTACGAGACGACCGTGAGATCGGTGATCGCTGAGCGGAGCAGCGCCCGCACGAGGGCCATCGGTTTACGGCGCGAGCCCCAGCCCCCGATACCGAGGGTCATCCCGCTCTCCAGCCGGGCGACGGCCTCGTCGGCGGTCATCGTCTTGTCACCCATCTACCCGCCCTCCTTTCCGGCCTCTCGGGCCTCTCGGACCTCTCCGGCATCTCCGGCCTCTCGGACCTCTCCGGCCTTTCCGAAGGTGTCGCGGACCCGGTCGCCCGTGCCACCGAGGCCCGCCTCGAACGTGAAGCCCTGCTCGAAGCGGTAGCTGCGGCGCACGTCGACAGGGTCGATGCCGTTGATCGCGGCCTTGGCGAGCCGGATCAGCTGTCCGTCCTTGCCCGCGATCTCGCGCGCCAGCTCCAGCACGGCCGCGCGCAGCCGGTCGCGCGCCACGACCCGCCACACCGACCCGTGCCCGTGCAGTTCGGCCGCGGTCGCCGTGCGTGATGTGTAGTAGAGCGCGCGCATCAGATGCTGGGGCACCAGACGGGACAGGTGTGTGGCCGCGCCCAGCGCACCCCGGTCCAGCTCGGGCAGACCGAAGGTGGCGTCGTCGCTCGCCACGATCACGTCCGCGTTGCCCACCAGGCCTATCCCGCCGCCCAGACAGAAGCCGTGCACCTCCGCCACCACCGGCACCTCGCACTCGTACACCGCGGCGAAAGCCTCGGCGCAACCGCGGTTGGCGCCGAGCAGGGCTCTGTCGCTCTTCGCCCTGTCGCCCTTCGCCTGTATCTCCTTGATGTCCACGCCCGCGTTGAACCCCCGCCCCTCGGCGGCCAGCACCACACAGCGGATCCCGCTGTCGCGGCCTGCCGCGCGCACGGTGTCGGCCAGCTCGAACCAGCCCTGCACCGGCAGCGCGTTCACCGGCGGGAAGTCGACCGTGACAACGGAAATCCCCTTTTCCGGGGACGAGGTGGAGACACCCATGGACGCATCAGCTACCTTTCCACCAAACGTTTGTTAGGTTCGGTCCGATGTGAAGGTAACAGCGAATACCGACGAGCGGGAGGCCCTGTGGACAAGCGGCTCGTTGTGGTCACGGGCGGGACCAGGGGGGTCGGCGCCGGGATCGCCCGAGCATTCGCCGAAACGGGTGACGAGGTCGTGGTCTGCGCACGCAGACCACCACAAGTACCGCTCGACGGCGCCGAGTTCGTTCCCCTCGATGTACGCGACCCACCGGCTGTCCGCGCCTTCTTCGGACGGCTGCCCCGGCTCGACGTCCTGGTCAACAACGCGGGCGGCGCCCCCTACCGGCTGCTCACCGAGACGGAGGCCGAGCGGCACGCACGCGTGATCGACCTCAACCTCACCGCGCCCCTGACGGCCTCCCTGGCGGCGTACGACCGGCTGAAACGAACCCGGGGCTCCATCGTGATGATCGGCAGCGTCAGCGGGACCCGGCCCTCGCCCGGCACAGCCGCCTACGGGGCGGCGAAAGCGGGACTGGAGAACCTGGCGCGCTCGATGGCCGTGGAGTGGGCGCCGGACGTACGGGTCAACACGCTCGTGGTCGGGATGGTCCGCACCGAGCTGTCCCACCTCCACTACGGGGGCGAGGACGGCATCGAAGCAGTCTCCCGCACCGTCCCGCTGGGGCGGCTCGCCGCGCCCACGGACATCGGCAGGGCGGCCGTCTTCCTCGCGTCGGACGCCGCCGCGTACATCACCGGGGCCGGCCTCCTCGTCCATGGCGGCGGCGAGCGGCCCGCCTTCCTGGACGCGGCGACCGCCAACAAGTCCGCGCAGAACAGCGCGAAAAACTCCGCGCAAAACACCGTCGACCAAGGAGGAGTGACGTGACCTCAGGCACCGGCGCAGGGAGAGGAGCACGGAAAGGAGCAGGGCAAGTCGCAGGCACAGGGAGAGGGACAGGCGTCGGCATCTGTGACGGGCGGGTGGTGATCGTCACGGGGGCGGGACGCGGGCTCGGACGGGCCCACGCGCTCGCCTTCGCGGCCGAGGGGGCGCGGGTCGTCGTGAACGACCTGGGCGTCGGACTCGACGGTTCGCCCGGGGCCGACAGCCCGGCCCGACAGGTCGTCGACGAGATCGCGGCGGCCGGCGGCGAGGCCGTCGCACACGCCGGGGACATCGCGACGACCGAGGGCGCCGCCTCCCTCGTACACACGGCGGTGGACACCTTCGGACGGCTCGACACGCTGGTGAACAACGCGGGCTTCCTGCGCGACCGCATGCTGGTGAACCTCGACGAGGACGACTGGGACGCCGTCATGCGCGTCCACCTGAAGGGCCACTTCCTGCCACTGAAGCACGCCGCCGCGCACTGGCGGGCCCAGGCGAAGGCGGGGCACATGCCGCAGGCCCGGATAGTCAACACCAGCTCCGGAGCAGGCCTTTCGGGGTCTGTCGGGCAGGGCAACTACAGCGCCGCCAAAGCCGGCATCATCGGGCTCACCCTGGTGGCCGCCGCCGAGATGGGACGCTACGGAGTGCAGGTCAACGCCATCGCGCCGGCCGCGCGGACCCGGATGACCGAGGACGCCTTCGCCCAGGCCATGGCGGCGCCGGACAGCGACTTCGACGCGATGGCCCCCGAGAACGTGTCACCGCTCGTCGTCTGGCTCGGCTCCGACGCGAGCGCCGGGACAACCGGCCGGGTCTTCGAGACCGAGGGCGGCCGGATCACCGTCATGGACGGCTGGCGGCCCGGCCCCAGCGCCGACAAGGGGGCCCGATGGACCCCCTCCGAGGCGGGCGACACGGCCCTGCGACTCCTCGCCGAGGCACAACCACCGGCCGCGGTCCACGGGGCGGACCCGCGCCCCTAGGGCCCCCTTACGTGTCGCACTCCAACACCGAGCGACAAAGCCCGCAACGCGCCCGTACACGCCCCCGAACCGGCACCCGGATCCGCTGATGGCAGGTCGGACAGGGAAACGAGACCCGCAGCGGGCCGCGTCCGTCCGGCGTGAAGGTGTACGGGGCGACGGCGGCCGGAGCCGCAGCGGCCGGGCTCGGGGCGGGATGCTCCTGAGCGTGACGGCGGTCCTTCGCATAGCGGCGGCGGCCCGCCCAGCCGGCCGCGGTCAGCGGCGGCTGTCGCTCGTCCCGGCGGGCCTGCGCCGCGCCCCGCGTGTACGCGGAGTACGCCTGCGCACTGGTGAACCAGGTGGCCGGATCCTCACCGAAGACCAGCGAACGCTTGGCCAGCACGTACCCGAACTCCTCCGGCGTCAGATAGCCGAGCTTCTGCGAGGACGACGCGTCTTCCCGGTACGCGTCGAGCAGCAGCCAGCCCGCACCGAGATACGTCGTCGCCGTGTCCGTGAGGATCTCGTTGGCGCGGGTGCCGGGGAAGGACAGGTCGAGGCGGTGCAGATAGACGTGCATCACCTCGTGTGCCAGCGCGGCGCCGATGTCCTTCCGGTGCGTACGGAAGCGGTCGTTCAGCTCGATGAAGTACTCCGGACCCGCGGCGAGTTCGACATTCGCCGCGTGCCGCATCTCGCGGAAACTCACGATCATGCGGGCGTCCGGCAGCCGGAAGTGACGCACCAGCTCGCGGGCCACCCGCTGGGCCCCCAGATACAGATCGTCCGTGTCGCAGAACGCCACGTCGGCGGGGGCCACACTGGTGGCGAACGCGTGGATGGTGTCGTAGGAGAGCCGCTTGTACAGCGCGGTGACGGCCGCCCGCACCGTCTCCAGGTGCGGGTAGCCGTGCTCGACCGGACCGCCGTTCGCCACGCCCGTACCCCCCGAGAGGCCCAGAACCTCATTCCACCCTAAGGGGACGCGAGCGGATTCTCCCGGGTTGGGTTCCCTGAGGGGCGCGTGACATCCACCCTTGCCTTCTGCTCCACATGATCTTCATACTTCTGTGCACTCTTCTGCGCACTTTTCTGTGCGCTCCGCTGCGGGCTGACGTGGGCTCTGCTGTGCGTTTTCCCGCGCCCGACTCCCACGCTCATCCCCTCACGAAAGGGAACCTGTTGACCAACAGAACGCTCGGCCTCCTCAAGAGATCCGCCTTCGGGCGGGCCGCGGCCATCGGCGCCGTCACCCTCGCGGCCGTCAGCCTCCAGCCCGTCGCCGCGCACGCCGCGCCCGTCCCGATCGTCGGCGGCACGCCCGCCGGGCAGGGCGAGTTCCCGTTCATGGTCAGCCTGTCCATGGGCTGCGGCGGCTCGCTCTACAAGAAGGACGTGGTCCTGACCGCCGCGCACTGCGTGAACGGCTCGGGCAACACCACCGGCATCACCGCGACCGCCGGGGTCGCCGATCTCGGTGCCGCCGGCGCGATCAAGGTCAAGTCCACCAAGGTCATCCAGGCCCCGGGCTACAACGGCGCCGGCAAGGACTGGGCGCTCATCAAGCTCGCCCGGCCCATCGACCTGCCCACGCTGAAGATCGCGACGAACACCCGCTACAACCGGGGCACGTTCACCATCGCCGGGTGGGGCGACACCGCGGAGGACGCGGGCACCGGCACCACGAAGCTGCTCAAGGCCAAGGTGCCGTTCGTCGCCGACGCGAAGTGCAAGCGGGCCTACGGCAGCGACCTGATCGCCGGGCAGGAGATCTGCGCCGGCCTTCCGCGCGGCGGGGTCGACACCTGCCAGGGCGACTCCGGCGGGCCCATGTTCCGCAAGGACGACAGCGCCAAGTGGATCCAGGTCGGGATCGTCAGCTGGGGCGCCGGGTGCGCGCGGCCGATGACGCCCGGTGTGTACACCGAGGTGTCCACGTTCGCGAGCGCGATATCCCGAGCGGCGGCGACGCTCTAGGACAGGTCCTGGCCGTCCGGCGGCGACTCTTCAGCCGTCCGGCGGGACAGGGGGACAGGGGCGGGTGTTCGCGGTGTGTTTGTGCCGCGGGCGCCCGCCTTCTCGCTCTCCCTCACCCCCACCAGCACCGGAGGCGCCGCGGACCACTCGAATTCCAGCACCCACACGTCGTTGGCCCCCTCCCGCAGTACCGGACCGGGCACGTACAGGGACGACTGCGGGCCCACGGACCAGTAACGGCCCAGGTTGAAGCCGTTCACCCAGACGAAGCCCCTGGTCCAGCCGGGCAGTTCGATACGGGCGTCCCCGACGCCGCGCACCATGACCGTGCCGCGGTACAGGCCGGGGGCACCCACCGCGGGCAGCGCCCCGAACGGCACCGCCTCCACACCGGCGTCGAACGCGTCCAGCCGCAGCGCCCGCGCCCGCACCCCGTGCAGATACTGCCGTTCGTGCAGCACACCCCCCGTGACACCCTTCGGCTCCCCGGTCCGTGGCCCGTAGTTGACCCGCCCCAGCGACTCCACCCACAGCTCCACGCGCGCGGGACCGGCCACCGGCTCCTTGAGTTCCGGCTCCTGCTCGGTGACCACTCCGGCCGGCACCCCGTCCACGTACACGACCGCCAGATCCCGCAGCCCGCGCACGGTCAGCGGATACGGCTGCCGCGGCCCCGGCACACCGACGCTGTAGCGCACGAGCCCACGGTCCACGTCCAGTTCCTCGAACGTGGGCGGCACAGGGGTCTCGGTCTCGGGCCCGCCGAGCGCGTCGAGCACCGCGGACAGGGCCGCCCAGCCCGTGAGATCCACGGTGGCGGGGGAACGCAAAGCGGGCGGCGTGGGCGGCAACTCGGGCAGCGGCCCGTCCGCGCAGGCCGCCAGAAGGGACCGGAACCGCCAGAACTTCTCGGTCGGGCACCCGAGTTCGTCGATCGGCGCGTCATAGTCGTACGACGTCACGTCCGGCTCCAGAACACCGTCGTGCAGCGCCCCACCGCCCCGGTTGGCGCCCGCCCAGCCGGCGAAGTTCGTGCCACCGTGCGCCATATAGAGGTTGACCGACGCCCCGCACTCCAGGATCTCCCGCAGCGCGTCCGCCGCGTCCTTCGGGTCACGCACGGCATGCTCGCCACCCCAGTGGTCGAACCACCCGCACCAGAACTCCATACACATCAGCGGCCCCGAAGGCCGGTGCCGGCGCAGCACCTCGAAGGCCTCACGCGCCTGCGAGCCGAAGTTCACCGTGGCCAGCACACCCTCCACGGAACCAGCGGTGAGCATATGGTCCTCGGGCCCGTCCGAGGTGAAGAGCGGCACACCCACGCCCCCCGCGCGCACCACCTCGGTGAGACGACGCAGATACACCTGATCCGAACCGTAACTGCCGTACTCGTTCTCCACCTGCACCATGACCACCGGACCCCCACGGTCCACCTGCCGGGCCACGACCTGCGGCAACAGGTGTGCGAACCACCGCTCCACAGGACCCAGGAACCCCTCGTCCCGGGTACGGACCCGCGCACCCAGCCCGCCGGTCAGCCAGTGCGGCAGCCCGCCGTTCTCCCACTCGGCGCAGATGTACGGACCCGGCCGCACGATCGCCCACAACCCGGCCGCGCGCACCGCGTCCAGGAACCGGCCGACAGCCCCCACATCCCGGAACACGCCCGGCCGGGGCTCGTGCAGATTCCACGGAACGTACGTCTCCACACAGTTGAGCCCCATCGCCCGCAGCATCGCCAGCCGGTGCCCCCACTGCCCCTCGTGCACCCGGAAGTAGTGCAACGCCCCCGACAACAGCCGCACCGGCCGCCCGTCCACCAGAAAATCGGTGTCCCCCACCGTGAACTCGCTCATACCCGCCACCCTGACCCCTGGCGGCGACCCGGTCCATGGACAAAGATCGGCATCGATTGGACGCAGCTGCCGGCCCCGGCCGACAGGAGGAAGCCGACCCCGGCCGACGGGAGGAAACGGATGTACCACACCTGGATGCGGTTCTTCACCCCCGGACCCGCCCATCACAGGCTCGGCCTCGTCTGCCTCGGCGTCGGCCTCCAGCACGGCACACTGCCCACCGTCGGACCCCGCACCCTCGACCACCACGTCGCCGTCGTCGTCAGCACCGGCCGCGGCTGGTTCCGTACCCCCGACGGACACCGCACCACGGTCACCGCACCCGCACTGCTGTGGCTCACCCCCGGAATACCCCACCACTACGCACCCGACCCCGACACCGGCTGGGACGAGGCCTTCGTCGACTTCACCGGACCCACCGCCGACACCTACACCGAACTCGGCTACATCGAACCGGACCGGCCCGTCGTCGCCCTCTCCGACGCCGCCGCCCCCCGCGCCACCGTGGGCCGCATCGTCCGCGCCGCCCGCCGCGGCAACCCCCTCCTCGAAGTCGAGACCAGCGCCGCCGTCCACGAACTCCTCGTCACCCTGCGCCGCGCCCGCGCCGACACCGCCCCCGACGGCGAACAGCTCCTCCAGGCCCTCGCCCGCGACGCCTGCAAAGCCCTGACCGTCGCTGACCACGCCGCCCGGCACGGCATGACCCCCGCCGAACTGCGCACCGCCGTCCGCCGCGGCGCCGGCTGCAGCCCCAAGGACTACCTCCTCGGCATCCGCCTCGGCCGCGCCAAGGAACTCCTCGCCACCACCGAACTCCCCGTCGCCGCAGTCGCCAGACGCGTCGGCTACGACGACCCGGCCTACTTCTCCCGCCTGTTCACCCGACGCGCCGGCCTGGCACCCGTGCGCTTTCGGGAACAACAGGGCCGTACCGTCCCCGGCGGCTGGAGCAACCAGGTCCCCGACCCCGACCACCCACCGACGATCGAGCGGTTGCACACCACCTGAGAAGCGCGCGTGCCAGGCGTCGCGCGCCCGGCCGGGGAGGTGACACAGACTCTCAGGCACGCCCCGTAGGGTTGGCCTCCATGACCACCAGCAACACGGGCGACGTCGCCCCGGCAGTCCGCACCGAACTCGCCCGACTGCGCGAGAGCATCGACAACATCGACGCCGCCGTCGTCCACATGCTCGCCGAGCGCTTCAAATGCACCCAGCAGGTCGGCCACCTCAAAGCCGCCCACCAACTGCCGCCCGCCGACCCGTCCCGCGAGGCCCAGCAGATCGCCAGGCTCCGCCGACTGGCCGAGAACGCCAACCTCGACCCGGCGTTCGCGGAAAAGCTGCTGACATTCATCATCGCCGAGGTCATCCGCCATCACGAGCGCATCGCGGAGGACACCAACCCCCGGGAATGACCACCCCCGGCCCCCCGGCGCGCCCCGGCCCCCAGCCTTACATCAGCCCCACCCCCTCGGCGCGCAGGCCGAAATGAGGCATCCTGCGCTGAGCACCCCCTGTCAGTCGGTTCGGACATAAGCTGTTGGTCCAAGCGAGGGGACTCGCACCATGTCGCCGGATGCCAAGATCCTCATAGTCGACGACCATGAGGACACCGTGTACGCCCTGGAAAGCGCCCTGGCCCCGCTCGGCTACCAGCTGTCGCGGGCGACCAGCGGCGACGAAGCGCTGAAGGAAGTCCTGCGCGGCCAGATCGGTCTGCTCCTGCTCGACGTACGCATGCCCGGCGTCGGCGGCCTCGACGTCGTCCGCTACATGCGGGGCGTGGAACAGACCCACCTCATCCCGATCATCCTCGTCACCGGGTTCGGCACGGACACCGAACTCACCTCCGCGGCCTTCCAGCTCGGCGCCTCCGACCTCGTCACGAAACCCATCGACCCCTGGATACTGCGCACCAAAGTCCGCTACCTGTACGACTCCCACCAGCGATACGAGTCCCTGGAACGAGAAGTCCGCGAACTACGGGCCCTGGTCAAGGGCCAGGAACCCCCCGATCGCTACACCCCTCCGATCACCACCCAACGGCCCGCCCCCCGCAAACAGGAACAGGGCCGCACCGCATAGACGCAGGCACAGGCGCAGGCGCACAACCGCGAAGAACCAGACGGCACAGACACACAACCGCGAAGAACCAGGCGCACGGGACCGCCCACAGGGCACGAAGCCGGCAGACCAGGCCGCCCCTGTGCCACGCCCCGCCCATCAGGCAGCATGGCACCCATGTCCGTACTGACGCGCGACGAAGCGCAGACCCGTGCCGCACTCCTCGACGTCCACCGCTACCGGATCGAACTCGACCTGACGCGCGGCGACGACACCTTCGACTCCCTCACCACCATCACCTTCACGGTACGCGGGGACCTCGACGGCGACGGAGACACCTTCGTCGAGCTCAAGCCCGCCGAACTGCGCTCCGCCACCCTCGACGGACACCACCTCGACCTGGACACCCTCCACGAGAACCGGCTGCCCCTCACCGGCCTCACCCCGGGCCCCCACGAACTGCGCGTCGACACCGTCATGCGCTACTCCCGCACCGGCGAAGGCATGCACCGCTTCACCGACCCCACCGACGGCGAGACCTACCTCTACACCCAGCTGTGCATGAACGACGCCCAACGCGTCTACGCGGCCTTCGACCAGCCCGACCTCAAGGCGGTCTTCGAACTCTCCGTCACGGCCCCCGACAACTGGACCGTCCTCACCAACAGCGTCACCACCCCCACCGGCGACGGCGTCTGGCAGGCGGCACCCACCCCACCCGTCTCCACCTACCTCGTCGCCGTCGCCGCCGGCCCCTGGCACTCCGTACACACCGAACACCGTGGCCTGCCCTTCGGCCTCCACTGCCGCCGCTCCCTGGCCCCCCACCTCGACACCGACGCCGACGAACTCCTCGACATCACCCGCGCCTGCTTCGACCGCTACCACGAGAAGTTCGAGGAGCCGTACCCCTTCGACTCCTACGACCAGGCGTTCGTACCCGAATTCAACGCCGGCGCCATGGAGAACCCCGGACTCGTCACCTTCCGCGACGAGTTCGTCTACCGCTCCGCCGTCACCGACACCGAACGCCAGACCCGCGCCATGGTCATCGCCCACGAGATGGCCCACATGTGGTTCGGCGACCTCGTCACCCTGCGCTGGTGGGACGACATCTGGCTGAACGAGTCCTTCGCCGAGTACATGGGCTACCAGACCCTCACCGAAGCCACCCGCTTCACCGACACCTGGACCGACTTCGGCATCGTCCGCAAGGCCTGGGGCTACGACGCCGACCAGCGACCCTCCACCCACCCCGTCGCCCCCGACCCCGAAGCAGTCCCAGACACCGCCTCCGCACTCCTCAACTTCGACGGCATCTCCTACGCCAAGGGCGCCTCCGCACTGCGCCAACTCGTCGCCTGGCTCGGCGAGAAGGACTTCCTCACCGGCATCAACACCCACTTCGCCCGCCACAAGTTCGCCAACGCCACCCTCGCCGACTTCATCGAATCCCTCGCCGCGGCCACCGAACGCGACGTCCACGCCTGGGCCGACTCCTGGCTGCGCACCACCGGCGTCGACACCCTCACCGCGACCGTCACCACCCAGCCGGGGGAGTGGACCCTCACCGTCGACCGCGAAGGCAGCCGCCCCCACCGCGTCAACATCGGCGTCTACGACCGTGACCTCGCCGGCGACCGCACACTCGTCCTGCGCGAGCGCTACGAGACGGACATCCCGCAGAGCCGGCCCACCGCTCCCCGCCCCGGCCCCCGCCCCGCCCTCGTCGTCCCCAACGACCTCGACCTCACCTACACCAAGATCCGCCTCGACGACGCATCCGAGAAAACCGCCCTGCACGGCATCTCCGGCATCCCCGACGCCCTCACCCGCGCCGTCCTGTGGAACACCCTGCGCGACATGGTCCGCGACGGCGACCTCGACCCCGCCACCTACCTGGAGACCGCCCGCGCCCACCTCCCCGAGGAGACCGACCTCGCCGTCGTCCAGGGCGTCCTGACCTTCGCCGCCGCCCAGGTCGCCAACCGGTACCTCCCCGCCCACGACCGGCCCACCGCCCTCGCGACCCTCACCTCCCTGTGCCGCGACCTGATCCGCCGCACCGAGGACGGCGACAACCCCGGGCTGCGCCTCGTCGCCGTCCGCCACCTCATCGACGTCGCCGCCCAGCCCGACACCATCAGCGCCTGGATCTCCGAAGGCACCGTCCCCGGCGGACCCGAACTCGACCCCGAACTGCGCTGGCGCATCCTCGGCCGCCTCTCCGTCCTCGGCGCCGTCGACGACGCCGTCATCGACGCCGAACTCATCCAGGACCCCAGCGCCACCGGCCAGGAAGGCGCCGCCCGCTGCCGCGCCGCCCTGCCCGACCCGGTCGCCAAACGCGCCGCCTGGGAGTCGATGTTCACCACCGACGACCTGTCCAACTACCTCTTCACCGCCACCGCCCGCGGCTTCTGGCAGCCGGAACAGGCCGACCTGGTACGGGAGTTCGTCCCCCGCTACTTCGAGGACGCCGTCACCCTCGCCGCCCGCCGCGGCCCCGCCATCGCCGACGCCGCCGGCCACTGGGCGTTCCCCGCGTACGCCATCACCCCCGAAACCCTCGCCCTCGGCGAACAGTGCCTCAACGAGGCCGACCCCACCCCGGCCCTCCGCCGCAAACTGACCGACCAACTGGACGACCTGGCCAGGGCACTGCGCGTACGAGAGTCATAGCCCCGCCCCACCCCGCCCCAGGGGAGTCATAACCCCGCCCCAGAGCCCGAGCCCCGCGTTCCCCTTAGGGGCGCGGGGCTGTTCAACGTCCGGCTCCGCAGTGCGAGCGTGACGCCCAGGGCAACGCTCATCCAAACAGGGGCGCGGAGACCTGCGCGCCCAGCGCCCAACGACCCGCACGCCGCCCTCCGCCCGAAGACCCCCGACCCTCCGGCGAAGGCCCCGCCCTGCGGCCGAAAACCCCGTACCCCCTTTCGGGTGCCGATCGTTGAACCCTCGGGCACGTCGGCCCAAACGCGACAAAACTGAAAGCCCCGTCGCACGCCCCGGAGGACGATCATGAGCACGCTCGCATCAGGCCCCCAAGGCCCGGACGCCCTGCGGCCGTTGCTCAACACGGTGCTCGACGCACTGCACGCGGGCGCCGCCACCCGACGCGGCCCCCTCCCCGCCGGCGGCCCCACCGAGGTAGCCGCACGCCTGCGCGCAGCCCTCGGCAACCCCCTCCCGGACCAGGGCGACGAACACGCACTGCACACCCTCGTCCACGCCCTCGCGGCCGGCGCCGCAGACCCCGCCGACCCCCTCTGCACAGCCCACCTCCACTGCCCGCCCCTCGCCGTCGCCACCGCCGCGGACCTCGCCGCTTCCGCCCTCAACCCCTCCCTCGACTCCTGGGACCAAGCCCCCGCCGCATCAGTACTGGAAGCCCTCGTCACCAAAGCCCTCGCCAACGAGGTCTATCCCCCCACCAGCCGAACCACCACGACCCCCGACACCACCACGACCCCCGACACCGCCGGTGCCCCCGACGCCCTCGTCACCACAGGCGGCACCGAATCCAACCAACTCGCCCTCCTACTGGCCCGCGAAACCCACGGCCACGTACAACTCATCCAGGCCGCCAACGCCCACCACTCCCTCCACCGCGCCACCTGGCTTCTCGGCCTCCCCGAACCAGTCACCGTGCCCGCCCCCGCCGGCACCATGGACCCCGCCGCACTGGACCAGGCCCTGACCGCCCTCTCCGGCCCACCCGGCACCCTCCTCGTCGCAGCCACCGCAGGCACCACCGACGCCGGACTCATCGACCCACTCCCCGAGATCGCCACCCTCTGCGAAACCCACGGCGCCCGCCTCCACATCGACGCCGCCTACGGCGGAGGCCTCCTCCTCAGCGACCACCACCGCCCCAAACTCGACGGCCTCACCCGCGCCCACACCGTCACCCTCGACCTCCACAAACTCGGCTGGCAACCCGTCGCCGCAGGCCTCCTCGCCGTACGAAACCCCCACGACCTCACCGCACTGAACCACCACACCCACTACCTCAACGCCGAAGACGACACCGAAGCCGGCCTGCCCGACCTCCTCGGACGCTCCCTGCGCACCAGCCGACGCCCCGACATCCTCAAAATCGCCGTCACCCTCAAAACCCTCGGCCGACGAGGACTCGCCGCACTCGTCGACCAGGTCTGCGCCCACGCGGACGAACTCGCCGAACTCATCCACCGACACCCGCACTTCGAGCTCTACGACCGGCCCACCATCAGCACCGTCCTGTTCCGGCCAACCGACGCCACCGACGCCACGGTCGCCGCCGTACGCCGCACCCTCCTCACCGAAGGCCGAGCCGTCCTGGGCCGCGCCCGACTGGACAACCGCCTCTGGCTCAAAGCCACCCTGCTCAACCCGCACACCGGACCCGGCGACCTCGCCGCGCTCCTGGAACTCGTGGAAGGACACACCGCCCGATGAGGCCGACGCCACCCCCCACGCCCACCACACCCCCCACCCGCCACGAACCCGAAGCCCCCCGCGACGTCGTCGGCATCGGCATCGGCCCCAGCAACCTCTCCCTCGCCGCCCTCGCCCACCCCCTGGCCGAACTCGACACCGTCTTCTACGAACAGCGCCCCACCTTCGACTGGCACCCCGGCCTCCTCCTCGAAGGCGCCACCCTCCAAGTCCCCTTCCTCGCCGACCTGGTGACCCTCGCCGACCCCGCCAGCCCCTGGACCTTCCTCAACTACCTCAAAACCCGCGAACGCCTCTTCCCCTTCTACTTCGCCGAACGCTTCCACATCCACCGCGCCGAATACGCCGCCTACTGCCGCTGGGTCAGCGACAGCCTCCCCGGACTCCACTTCGGCCACCAGGTCGACGCCGTCCGCTGGAACCCCGAACGCGACCTGTTCGAAGTCGACTTCACCCAACTCGACACCGACGGCGAAGCAGAAGCCCTCGGACGCACCTACACCAAGAACATCGCCCTCGGCATCGGCACCGCCCCCCACATCCCCGAACCACTGCGACCCCTCGTCGAAGCACCCGGCGTACCCGTCATCCACGCCGCCGACTACCTCCACCACCGCGAACGCTTCCTCACCGCCGGCCACATCACCGTCATCGGATCAGGACAGTCCGGCGCCGAAGTCTTCCTCGACCTCCTCAGAAACCGCCCCACAGGCCACGAAAAAATCCACTGGCTCGCCCGCACCGAAGCCTTCGCCCCCATGGAGTACTCAAAACTCGGGCTCGAACACTTCACACCCGACTACACGCGCTACTTCCACGCCCTGCCCGAACCCGTACGCGACCGACTCGTCCCCGCCCAATGGCAACTCCACAAAGGCATCGACGCCGACACCATCGCCGCCATCCACGACGAGCTCTACCGCCGCACCCTCGACGGCGGCTGGCCCGACACCGTCCTCACCCCCGGCGTCCACGTCCGCACCGCCGGCCGCATCGCCACCACCAGAATCGAACTCCACCTGGAACACGACCAACAAGCCGACCGATCCCGCATCACCACCGACGCCGTCATCCTCGCCACCGGCTACCGCGAACGCCCCCTCGACCGAATCCTCGCCGGCCTCGACCCCTACATGCGCCGCGACGCCTCCGAACGCCCCAGAATCGACGACCGGCACCGCCTCGTCCTCGACCCCTCCGTCACCGGCGACGTCTACGTCCAGAACGCCGAACGCCACACCCACGGCATCGGCGCCCCCGACCTCGGCCTCACCGCCTGGCGCAGCGCCAGCATCCTCAACTCCCTGACAGACAAAAACCCCTACCCACTGCCGACCCGAACAGCCTTCACCACCTTCGGACTCACCCAGCACCCCCAGATCCCACCCGCCAGGCAGCCGAAGACCCTCACACCACTGGTGGCCGACTGAAAGACAGCCGGCCACCAGGAGAAACCCACCATGAGAACTCTTCCCGAACCACATCACGAGAAGACGGACATCACGAGAAGACGGACATCCGAGAAGAAGACATCAGGAGAAGACAGGCGTGCCCTCACGCGTCAGCTTCCAGTCCACCGAAGCGAACTCCGCCGGATCCAGCGAACCCTTCGCCGTCACCCACTCCGCGATCCGCGTACGAATCTCCGTCGACTCCGCCCACAACTCCTTCGCCGACGCCACATGCGGGAACGCACCACCACCGTTCGCCCGATAGTTGTTCACCGCGAACACGAACTGCTGCGCGTCGTCCAGCACCGCACCGTTGTAGGAGAGATTCTTGATCCGCGACCCCGCCGCCTGCGCGATGTCGATGTCGTACGTCAGGCCCGACACATAGTCGTAGTTGTAGTCCGGCCGGTTGCCCGCATTCGTCAGCTTCTCCACGTCGACCGGCGCACCGACCGCCGTCCGCACGTAGTACTCCGCCGAGAACTCCAGGTACGCCCGCACCTGAGCGCCCGTCAGCAACTTCGCGACCAGCGTGTTGTCGTACACGTACAGACTCGACAGATCCCGGATCGTCACATTCCCGGCCGGGATCTCCGACGTACGCGAGAACGGCGACGCCTGCGACAACACCGGCAGCGACGCATACTCCGTACCCGCCAGCGCAGCCTTGACCACGTCCTCCTGAACCTTCGTGATCAGGTCGATGATCGGCGCGTCCTTGTACCGCGCCTCCACCGTCGTCAACGTCTCCGTCGCCGTCCCCACCACCTGGTTCACATACGCCACGACCACGTCGTGCTCGTCCTTCAGCAGCTTCGTGATCCTCGGGTCGTCCGCCACCGAGTTCGAGTTACGGACCGACGCCGCCACCGACTCGACCGTCCACCGACCCCGCTCGAAGACCAGCTCAAAGTCGAACAGCGACAAACGCTCCGCATACGCCAGCGGCTCCGACAGGACGACCGTCTTCCCCGACTTCTCGTTGGTGACCTTCAGCTCAGGAATCTCCACATGCGCGTGCCCGACCAGAATCGCGTCGATCCCCGGCACCTGCTGCGCCACCAGGGCCGCCGAATTCTCCACATACGGCAACTGGTCACCGTACGACGACGTGCCCGACGAACCGGAGTGCGCCGACACGACCACCACGTCCGCGCCCATCGACCGCAGCTTCGGCACCCACTTCGCCGCCTGCTCCTCAAGACCCGGGAAAACCAGCTTGCCCTGCACATACGCCTTGTCCCAGATCGCGATACCCGGGTTCGTCAGACCGAGAACCGCCACCTTGACCGGCGGAGCACCCTTCACACGGAACTTCTTGATGAAATACGGCGGAAAAGCCGGCTTCAACGACTTCGCATCCAGCACGTTCGCACCCAGAAGCGGAAAACGACACTGCTCCTCGAACTTCCGCAGCGTCTCGATGCCGTAATTGAACTCATGATTGCCCAGCGCCACCGCGTCGTACCCGATCGCGTTCATCGCCTGCGCCATGGGATGAACCGGCCCACCCTTGGCGGTGATCGGATCGACCTTCGCGTAGTAGTACGTCAGCGGCGTGCCCTGGATCGTGTCACCCGCGTCCAGCAACAGCGTGTTACCACGGCCCTTCTCCTTGCGCACCGCGTTCACCAGCGTCGAGATACGCGACAGACCCTGCGCATTACCCGCCGCGTCCTTGTACTCCGCGTCCTTGAAATAATCCCAGTTGAAAACATGTCCATGCAGATCCGTCGTGCCCATCACCGTCAGCGAATACCGCCTCGGCTTCGGCTTCCCCCGACCCGCCGCCTCCGCACCCGCCACCGCTGCCTCCGCACCCGGCGCCACCGCCGCACCCGCCAGCGCAACCCCCGCCCCGGCCACAGCGGACTTCTTCAAAAACTTCCGACGATTCAACGACATGACGGGCCACTCCTCGGAGAAACGGTCAACAACGCGCGTAGATTCTGACCCGACCGCACCACACAACAACACCCCCCACAGGTTTCGATCTGATGACCGGCAAGAACCCCAAACGGGCCGCCAGTGACAGAGTGGGACGTATGGCCTCACCACCCGAACACCCCCCGACCCCCACCCCCTACGGCACACCCGAAGCCCCCCGCATCGCCGTCCGCGGCGAAGCCCACCTCGAAGTCGACCCCGAAATAGCCCGCATCGGCATCACCGTCAGCGCCCGCGGCACCGACCGCAAAGACGCCCTCAACCACCTCACCCGCCGCAACACCACCGCCCTCGACCTCATGAACACCTACGGCGACGCCATCGAAAAACTCGAAACCGGCTCCTTCTCCATCACCCCCGAACTCACCAAACACGGCCGCGGCGAACGCATCCGCGCCTACCACGGCACCGTCCACATCACCGCCGAACTCACCGACTTCACCGCCCTCGGCGAACTCACCACCCGCCTCGCCGACCTCGACCTCACCCGCGTCGACGGCCCCTGGTGGGCCCTGCGCCCCGACTCACCCGCCCACCGCCGAGCCAGGCAACAAGCAGTACACGAAGCAGTCCAACGAGCCCGCGAATACGCCGAAGCCCTCGGCACCACCCTCGCCGCCCTCGTCGAACTCGCCGACATCGGAGCCGAAAACGCCCAGCCCTACAGCATGGAAGCCCAGTCCCGCTCCATGCGCACCACGAGCTTCGACGCCGCCGCCCTCGACCAGCCCCCGGCCCTCGACCTCGAACCAGAACGCCAACACGTCCACGCACAGGTCAACGCCCGCTTCACCATGTCACCACCAGCGCTCTGACAACCGCCAACCCGCACCCCGAAATGCTCATCGGAGCACCCCCGCGCACAATGCAACCCTTGTCAATAGCCCGTCACACAAAGGTCGTTGAGCAGCCACGCAGGACCAAACCCCTACCCACTGGTAAGGCCTAGGCTCACACCATGCGCCGAGCAAAGATCGTCTGCACCTTGGGCCCCGCCACCGACTCGTACGGCCAGATCAAAGCACTGGTCGAAGCCGGAATGGACGTAGCCCGCTTCAACCTCAGCCACGGCAGCTACGCCGACCACGAGGAGCGCTACCAGCGCGTACGCAAGGCCTCCGACGAGACCGGCCGCAGCGTCGGAATCCTCGCCGACCTCCAAGGCCCGAAGATCCGACTCGGCCGCTTCACCGAAGGCCCCGTACTCCTCGAACGCGGAGACACCTTCACCATCACCGTCGAAGAAGACGCCCAAGGCGACCGCCACACCTGCGGAACCACCTACAGCGGCCTCGCCACCGACGTCACCACCGGCGAACGCATCCTCGTCGACGACGGCAAAGTCTGCCTCGAAGTCACCTCCGTCGACGGACCCCGCGTCCACACCACCGTCATCGAAGGCGGCATGGTCTCCGACAACAAAGGCCTCAACCTCCCCGGCGTCGCCGTCTCCGTCCCCGCCCTCTCCGACAAGGACGAGAACGACCTCCGCTGGGCCCTGCGCACCGGATGCGACATCATCGCCCTCTCCTTCGTCCGCAGCGGACACGACATCGACGACGTCCACCGCATCATGAAAGAAGAAGGCCGCCGCCTCCCGGTGATCGCCAAGGTCGAGAAACCCCAAGCCGTCGACAACATCGACGACATCGTCGCCGCCTTCGACGGCATCATGGTCGCCCGCGGCGACCTCGGCGTCGAAATGCCCCTCGAACAGGTCCCGATCGTCCAAAAACGCACGATCAAACTGGCCAAACGCAACGCCAAGCCGGTCATCGTCGCCACCCAGATGCTCGACTCCATGATTGAAAACTCCCGCCCGACGCGCGCTGAGGCCTCCGACGTCGCCAACGCGATCATCGACGGCACGGACGCCGTGATGCTCTCCGGCGAAACCAGCGTCGGCAAATACCCCGTCGAAACGGTCCGCACGATGGCTCGCATCGTCGAGGCGGCGGAAGAGGACATCCTCGCGAAAGGCCTCCCGCCCCTCACCGAACGGAACAAGCCCCGCACCCAGGCCGGCGCGGTCGCCCGGGCCGCCGCCGACATGGGCGACTTCCTCGGCGCGAAGTTCCTGGTCGCCTTCACCCAGAGCGGCGACACGGTCCGCCGCCTGTCGCGCTACAGGTCGCCCATCCCGCTCCTCGCCTTCACCCCTGACCCGGCGACCCGCTCCCAGCTGAACCTGACCTGGGGCGTCGAGACGTTCCTGGGCCCGCACGTCGACTCCACGGACGCGATGGTCGACCAGGTCGACGAACTCCTCCTGAAGTACGGCCGCTGCCAGAAGGGCGACACCGTCGTCATCACGGCCGGCTCCCCACCCGGAGTCTCCGGCTCGACGAACCTGGTCCGAGTGCACCACATCGGCGAGGACGACAGCCCGAAGTAGGGGGCTGGGGGTCAGTATTTGGGCCCTACGTGGATGTCCATGAGGGCGACGGAGGCTTTGCGGGCGACTGAGATGTTGCGTGAGTTGGCCTGTTTCCAGCCGACGCCGACCTTGTCGAGGGCGTCGGTGTAGAGCCCGGTGATGTCCGTGGACAGATTCGTGAAGAAATACCGGGGGTAGTCGTAGCGCTTCTTCTCGCCTGCGACCACCCGGGTGGTCCAGTTGGTGATGCGGCAGCCGTCGGAGTGGATGAGGCCGCGGATGAGTTCCCACGGGTGGATGTCCACGATTCTCTGCTGCCATGGGTCCAGGGCGATAGAGCGCTCGTGTTTTTTGCCGGAGCCATGTTGAGGAAAGAAGCACGGCCAGTGCTTGCTGAAGCAGGTGACGTACTGGCATCCCGGGCGCTGGACGCGGCACACCTTGTTGTCAGGGCGTGCGGTCTGCACGGCGTCGGCGCAGGCGTCGATGAGCCCGGGCCACGCGTCGGCACATGCGATGCGTAGGAAATAGACGCCTCTACGGGCCGCGCTGATACATCCGTCACCCAGATAGAGGCCCAAGAGATAGGCGTACGCCGCTTGATCGCGCGGCGGCCCGGGTGGGTCCTCGCACCGGGGGCACGGGAGTCCGGCGCGGTTGAGCGGAGCGATCCGTTCTAGCCAGGAGCTGATCGCTGCCCGTGAGATACCCGTTTCCTTGCTGACGGAGTTCAGGCTGCGTCCTTGGCCGACCAGGGCGATGGCTCGCTGGCGTGTGCTCATGTCGTACATACGGCCACTCTGTGTTACTGATCGCGACCGTGTGCAGCAAAAAGCGGATGTTCACGAGAACGTGGACATCCGCTTTCTTTTGTGCACCTTCGAATCGAAGGAAAAGTGCCCCGGGTGGGACTCGAACCCACACTGAATACCTTTTGAGGGTATCGTCTCTACCGATTGGACTACCGGAGCTCCTGCGAATCGAAGGAACCCTTCGACCCGCTGAAGTCCCACCATACCGCAGCTAGGTACGCTCTTGGGAGCAGTACTTGCCTGCCCTGGAACGAGGAGCCCCGTGACCACCCCCGAGTCGCCCCAGCCCGTAGACGCGCCTGACGACGACAAGTCGCACGTGCCTCCGCTGACGACCCGTGTCGTCATCGCCGAGGACGAGGCGCTGATCCGTCTCGACCTCAAGGAGATGCTCGAAGAAGAGGGGTACTCGGTCGTGGGTGAGGCCGGTGACGGTGAGGAAGCCGTCGAGCTTGCTCGGGAGCACCGTCCTGACCTGGTCATCCTTGATGTGAAGATGCCGAAGATGGATGGGATCTCCGCCGCGGAGAAGATCGCGGAGGAGTCCATCGCGCCGGTGCTGATGCTGACCGCGTTCTCGCAGCGTGACCTCGTCGAGCGGGCGAGGGACGCGGGTGCGATGGCGTATCTGGTGAAGCCGTTCAGTAAGAGTGATGTGGTTCCGGCGATCGAGATGGCGGTTTCGCGGTTCACGGAGTTGAAGGCGCTGGAGAAGGAGATCGAGGATCTCACTCAGCGGTTGGAGACGCGGAAGCTGGTGGACCGTGCGAAGTCTGTTCTGCAGACGGAGTACGGGCTGAGCGAGCCGGCGGCGTTCCGTTGGATTCAGAAGACGTCGATGGATCGTCGTATGTCGATGCAGCAGGTCGCGGAGGCGGTCATTCTGGACGCCGATGAGAAGAAGGCGTCCAAGGGCTGACCGGCGTCGGCGCTGTTCTTGCACGGCTGAGGCCCGCACCCGGAGTAGGGGGTGCGGGCCTCAGCCGTATGCGGGGTGCGGGGCTGTGCCCTGGAGGGGGTCAGTCCTCGCCGAGGTATGCCTTGCGTACGGATTCGTCGGTCAGGAGGTCTCGGCCGGTGCCGGAGAGCACGATGTTGCCGACTTCCATGACGTGTCCGTGGTCGGCGAGGGAGAGTGCCGCCTGGGCGTTCTGCTCGACGAGGAGGATCGTGGTGCCCTGGGACTTGAGTTCCACGATGGTGGCCATGATCTTCTGCATCATGATCGGTGAGAGGCCCATGGAGGGTTCGTCGAGCATGAGCAGTTTGGGCTGGGACATGAGGGCGCGGCCCATGGCGAGCATTTGCTGTTCGCCGCCGGAGAGGGTGCCGGCGGCTTGTTTGCGGCGTTCTCCGAGGATGGCGAAGAGGTCGTAGGCCCGCTTGATGTCTTTTTCGATGCCTGCTTTGTCGTCGCGGAGGAAGGCGCCGAGGCGGAGGTTGTCCTCGATGGTCATGCGGGGGAAGATGTGCCGGCCCTCGGGGGAGTGTGCGAGTCCGAGGGAGACGATCTGGTGGGCGGGGATCTTCTTCAGTGACTTGCCCTGGAACTTGATCTGGCCGCCGACTGGTTTGAGGAGGCCGGAGAGGGTGCGCAGGGTGGTGGTCTTGCCGGCGCCGTTGGTGCCGATGAGGGTGACGACCTGGCCGGCGTCGACCTTGAAGGAGATGCCCTTGACGGCTTCGATCTTGCCGTAGGCGACCCGGAGGTCCTCGACTTCGAGTAGTGCGGTCATCGGTCGGTCTCCTTGCGGGGCGCGGCGTCGGTGGCGGCGTCGGCGTGTGCTTCGGCGGCTTCGACTTCCGCGACCTCCTCCTGGCCGGGTGCGCCTTCGAAGGGTTCGCCGAGGTAGGCGGCTACGACTCGTTCGTCGCCCTGGACGGTGGCGCTGTCGCCTTCGACGAGTTTTTCGCCTTGGACGAGTACGGCGACGCGGTCGCAGAGGTTGAAGATGAATCGCATGTCGTGCTCGATGACGAGTACGGCGATGCCCATGTCGCGGATGGCGAAGACGAGTTCTTCGGTGGCGCGGGTTTCCTGTGGGTTCATGCCGGCGGTGGGCTCGTCGAGGAGGAGGAGGCCGGGTTCGCTGGCGAGGGCTCGGGCGATTTCGAGCTTGCGCTGTTCGCCGTAGGGGAGGTTTCTGGCGAGGTGGTCGCGTTTGGCTTCGAGGCCGATGAACTCGAGGAGTTCCATGGCGCGTTCTTCGGAGGCTTTTTCGGCCTTTTTGAAGCCGGGGCCGCGTACGAGTGCGGACCAGAGTCCTTCTTTGGTGCGGGTGTGGCGGCCGACGAGCACGTTTTCCAGGACGGTCATGTTGCCGAAGAGGCGGATGTTCTGGAAGGTGCGGGCGACGCCTGCGGCCGTGACCTTGAAGGACTGGGAGGGGAGGATTTTGCCTTTGTAGCGGACTTCGCCCTCGGTGGGGAGGTAGAGGCCGGTGAGGCAGTTGAAGAAGGTCGTCTTGCCGGCGCCGTTGGGGCCGATGAGTCCGACGATTTCTCCGCTGTTGACGGTGAGGTCGACGTTTTTCACGGCGGTGAGGCCGCCGAAGCGCATGGTGACGCCGCGTGCGTCGAGGACGGCTTCGCCGGGGGTGTTGGCGCCCGGGGCGGTGTCCTTGGTGGTGGTGTCGGTTGTCATCGTGGTCAGGCCCCTGCCTTGCTGAGGACTGTGGGCGCTTCTGCTTCCTGGTGGAATTCGAGCTGGCGGCGCCGGTTCGGGATGAGGCCTTCCGGGCGGAAGCGCATCAGCAGGACGAGCGCGAGGCCGAAGGCGAGGAGTTGGTAGTCGCCGAGGAACTGGAGCTTGGCGGGGATCAGGTAGAGCAGTGCGGCGCCGACGAGGGGGCCGCTGATGGTGCCCATGCCGCCGAGGACGACCGCTGCGAGCAGGAAGGCCGAGTTGGGTGGGACGACGTGGGCGAACTGGTACTGCTCGGGGGTCACGGTGTAGGTGACGTGTGCCTGGACGGATCCGGCGAGTCCGGCGAGGGCGGCGCCGAGGGCGAAGGCGATGAGTTTGACGCGGAAGCCGTTGATGCCCATGGCGAGTGCGGCTGTCTCGTCCTCGCGGATGGCGACCCAGGCGCGGCCGATGCGGGAGTCGCCGCTGCGGCGGAACACGATGACGACGACCAGGGTGATGACGAGCATCATCAGGAAGTAGTTGGCGAACCGCGCGATGGTGAATCCGGCGATGGTGTGTTCTTGGCCGAAGTCGAAGCCGAGGATGTTGAGGTTCGGGATCGAGGAGATGCCGTTGGAGCCGTTGGTGATGTCGGGGCCGCTGGTGCCGTCCATGTTGAGGACGCCGATGCGGAAGATCTCTCCGAAGCCGAGGGTGACGATGGCGAGGTAGTCGCCGCGCAGTCGCAGGGTGGGGGCGCCGATGAGGACGCCGAAGACCATGGCGACGGCTGCGCCGAGGAGGGCTGAGGCCCAGAACGGCAGCTGGATGTCGAAGGGGGAGGAGGGGGAGCCGGAGACCATGGCTGCGGTGTAGGCGCCGACGCCGAGGAAGGCGACGTATCCGAGGTCGAGGAGTCCGGCGAGGCCGACGACGATGTTGAGGCCGAGGGCGACGGTGGCGAAGATCAGGATGTAGACGCCGATGGTCGCGTACTGGTCGTCGGACTGGGTGAAGGGGAATGCGGCGGCGGCGATGAACGCGCCGAGCATGGTGACGGTGGCGTGTTTGCCGGTGAGTGCGGAGAGCCTGTTGACGAGTCCGGCTTTGGCGGCGGCTGCGAAGCCGAGGCCCGCGGTGATGAGGAAGCCGATGAACTGCTGGTCGTACTCGGTGCCGATGCCGTAGGTGAAGACGATCAGGCCGAGGGTCAGCGAGGCGACGATGACGAGGATCTCGGCGAACGCGGGGAGTTTGCGGGCCGGGGCGGGGGTGGTGGTGCTGGTGGCGAAGGCGGCCTTGATGACGGTGAGGGTGTGTCGCGCCTTGTGGCGGGACTGCTCCCAGCTGGTGTCGTCCGGGTCGAAGGGCTCGGGTGCCGGTCGTTGGAACGGAAGGGAGAGCGCGCCGAGGAGGGCGATGAGGGTGGCGATGGCCGCGACCCAGCCGCCGGGTTCGAGGTTGGCGAGGCCGCCGAGTTTGGTGCTGATCGCGAGGATCGTGTACCAGGCGGTGGCGAACGCGGCGAGTGCGGCGAGTTTGATGGCGCTGTCGGCGCCCGCGGGTGTCAGCCAGCGCAGGCCCTTGACGCCGTAGGAGGCGAGGCCGAAGAGCGTGGTGAGGGCGCCGCCGATGAGGACGAGGACCTGCAGGCCGCCGGGGTAGCCGTAGACGGTGAGGTCGCCGGGGAAGGCGTCCGTCCAGGTCCAGGCGAGGAAGGTGGAGATGATGGTGAGGACGCCGCCGCCGGTGGCGAGGGCGCGTCCGATGTGGGGTGGGATGCCGATGAGTCCGGCGGTGGAACCGGTGGGCTCCTTGGCGGGCGTCTGGGGGGCGTTGGTCTGTGTGGTCATTGGTGTCACGCCCTGTCCGCGACGCGCTCGCCGAGCAGGCCTTGTGGCCTGAAGAGGAGCACGAGGATGAGGAGTACGAAGGCCCAGACGTTGGCCCAGGACTGGCCGCCGAGTTGTTCCATGCCGGGGACGTCGGCGATGTAGGCGGTGGCCATGGTTTCGGCGAGGCCGAGGACGAGGCCGCCGATCATGGCTCCGTAGATGTTGCCGATGCCGCCGAGGACGGCGGCGGTGAAGGCTTTGAGGCCGAGGATGAAGCCCATGCGGAAGTTGATCTCGCCGTATTTGAGGCCGTAGGCGAGTCCTCCGACGGCGGCGAACGCGGCGCCGAGGGCGAACGCGACCACGATGATGCGGTCGGTGTCGATGCCCATGAGCTTGGCCGTGTCCGGGTCCTGCGCGGTGGCCTGCATGCCGCGGCCGGTGCGGGTCTTCGTCACGAAGTAGGCGAGGATCGCCATGCTGATGGGCGCGGCGACGAGGAGGAAGACGTCGCCGGTCTGGATCGTGACGTCACCGATCTTGAAGGGGCCGCCTTCGATCTCGGGGAAGTTGATGGACTGCTTCGCGTCGGGGTACCACGCCCAGACGGCCTGCTGGAGGGCGAGGGAGAGGCCGATGGCGGTGATGAGGGGGGCGAGGCGTGGCGCGGTGCGCAGCGGGCGGTAGGCGAACCGTTCCGCTCCCACGGCGACGGTGGTCGCTGTGATGACGGCTCCGAGGAGCATCAGGGGCAGTGCGATCCACATGGTGGTGTCGTCGGGCAGTACGTACAGGTAGACCGTGAGTGCACCGAAGCCTCCGATCATGAAGATCTCGCCGTGGGCGAAGTTGATGAGCTGGACGATGCCATAGACCATCGTGTAGCCGATGGCGACCAGCCCGTACATGGATCCCAGTAGCAGGCCGTTGACCAGCTGCTGCGGCAGTTCGTTCACCGCATGTCCTCCGAGACGTTCGGATAGTCGAGGGATGTGACCGGATGTGAGTCCGCGCGGGGCGCCTGTGGTGCGGCGCCCCGCGCGGCTCAGGTGGTGCGGGTGTGGGTCAGCCGGTGAAGGTGCCGGACTTCACGGGCTTCCAGGCACCGCCCTCGATCGAGTAGACGGTGAGCTGCTTGTTGACGGCGTCACCGTACTTGTCGAAGGCGACCTTGCCGGTCACGCCGTCGAAGGAGACGTTCTGCATGGTCTCGGTGATCTTGGCGCGGGCGTCGTCCGGGAGCTTGCCGTCGTTGTCCTCGACGACCTTCTTCACGGCTTCGATGATCGCCCAGGCGGAGTCGTAGGAGTAGCCGCCGTATGCGGCGAACGCGTCCTTGTAGCCCGCTGCCTTGTAGTTGGCGACGAACTCCTTGGCGGAGGGCAGTTCTTCGACCGGCGCGCCGACTGAGGTGGACAGGTCGCCGGTGCTGTTGGCGCCGGCCAGCTTGATGAAGGCGTCGTCCTTGATGCCATCGCCGCCGACCAGCGGGATCTTGGAGCCGGCGGCCTTGATCTGCTTGCTCAGCGGGCCGGCCTGCGGGTATTCGCCGCCGTAGTAGACGACGTCGGCGCCGGAGCTCTTCACCTGGGTGGCGACGGCGGAGAAGTCCTTGGAGTCGGGGTCGATGTGCTGGGTTCCGACCACCTTGCCGCCGAGCTTCTTGAACTCGGTGGTGAAGGTGCCGGCCAGGCCGGCACCGTAGGTCTTCTTGTCGTCGATGACGAAGACCTTCTTCTTCTTGGCGTCGTTGTAGACGTACTGCGCGGCGAACGGGCCCTGGATGGCGTCCGTGGTCGCGGTGCGGAAGTACGACTTGTACGTGCGGACCTTCTTGCCGGTCTGCCACTCCGTGCCCTGGGTCAGGGTCGGGCCCGTGTTGGCGGGGGAGACCTGGACGAGCTTGGCGTCGTCGAAGACCTTCTGCATGGATTCGGCGACGGAGGAGTTCAGCGGGCCGACGGCGCCGAGGACGTCCTTGTCGGCGACGAACTTGGTGGCGTTCTGCTGGCCCGCGGAGGGCTGTGCCTGGTCGTCGAGGGCTTCGACCTTGAAGGTGACGCCGTCGACGGTCTTTTCCTTGTTGGCCGTCTTGGCGGCGAGGTCCACGGAGTTCTTGATGCCGAGGCCCAGCGCGGAGAGGTCGCCGGTCAGCGGGGCGTCGACGCCGATGACGACAGTGGTGCCGTCGCCGGAGTCCGAGCCGCTGTCGTCGTCGCGTGAGCCACAGGCGGTGAGTGTGAGTGCTCCCGCCGCCAGTGCGGCGGTGATGGCGATGAGCGAACGTTGACGCACGATCAGCAGTCCTTTCCCTGGCACGGCCGTTCCTCGTGGAACGGGCCGAGTCGAGCGCTGGGTCGAAATTTCTTCGAATCCGGTGGCGCGGTGACTGGCCGTGACTCTAAGCGGGTAAGGGGAACGTGGAGGAGAGTCTGACCCAGGCTGTGACGCTCTTGTTATGACACGACGTAATGCAGAGCGGTACTCGGTGGGTGGATAGGTGGAATTACAGCCGATTCGTCCGGTCCACATAGTGAGAACCCGCAGATGGTGCGACGGCGATTCCAGGAGTGTTCCGGGGTTTTGCTAGTGACGTGGGGTCGTTGCCGCAGGCGACTTGAAGGGCATCTGCGAAGTCGTGGGCATAGCGCTCACCCAGGATGTAACTGTGGTCTTCTATTGCGCGCGTATTACGCAGAGTTACGTCCAGGAAAGGGAGTCCGGCATTCTTCGGCGTATTCGCGCATTCTGTGACATTCATGGTGACAATGATCTTGTGGCCGAAACCCGTCCTTGTTCGGAACGGTGCCTGCGGAGTTGAGGTAAGGGAGATGCCGGCGTAGGGCTGGGAGATGTCGACGACGGTGATCGTGGGACCGGACAGTGCGGTGATTCGTACGGCGAAGGTGAAGTTGCCGCTCGGCGCGTTCGCGGGGGAGCCCTCTGTGCCCAGGTAGTGCATGTCGAGCACCTGGGACGGGTACGGCGCGGGGGTGGGTGGCGGTGCGTGCGGCCGGGTCGCGAACAGGTAGCCGCCGCCCGCGAGGAGGGTGGCGGCCGCCGCGGAAGCGAGCAGGGCGCGGCGGTGCCGGGTGTAGAGAGCCGCCAGGCGTTCGTGCGGTTGTTTGCGACTCGACGGCGTGGACGGTTCGACGGCGTCCGACGGTGTGGACGGTTCGACGGCGTCCCACGCGCGCGTGCCCTCACCCGGCTCGACCGGCCCGACGCCGCTCAACTCCACGGCCCTGCGCTCGGGCCGCCGTCGCGGTAGCGCTTCTCGCAGCGCTCGCGTGCGGTGCGGTCGATCAGCCGGACCGCCGCCTGTTCGCCCTCGCGCTTCTTCTCGGTGCGGGCGGCGTCCACGACGTCCCTCAGGATGTCGTACTGCCCGTTGGACAGGCCCATGGATTGATAGTCCCCGTAGGTGTCGTTGTCCAGGACTTTTCGCGACCAGTGCGCGACGATCCGAGCGCACAGGTCCTCCGCCCCGGTGTCCCCGTTCGCTCCCCGGGTCGCTCCGCCGTTCGCTTCGCCGGACTCACCGCACCCGGTGACCCCGGTGATGCCGGTGGCCAGAGCGCCGGTCAGGAGTGCCAGCCCGCATACCGGCCCCCGCCAGGGGGCTCCACCCGTTCGCATCCCTTGAAGTTAGGCCGCCGGGTGCCCGGGATCAACGCCGGTGCGGACACTGTCTGTCCGGAGCGGTGCGGCGCGTCTGTCCGGGGGGTTCAGCCGGCCGCGCCGACTCGCTTCGCGTCGCTCGGGTTCACGTCGCGCAGCAGGCACGTCAGCCGCGCGCTGCACACCCGCTTGCCGTCCTCGTCGCTGATCACGATCTCGTACGTGGCTGTCGAGCGGCCCCGGTGCAGGGGTGTGGCCACCCCGGTGACCAGGCCGGAGCGGGCGCCCCGGTGGTGGGTGCAGTTGAGGTCGACGCCGACGGCGATCTTGGAGGCGCCGCCGTGCATCATGGCGCCGACCGAGCCGAGGGTCTCGGCGAGGACGGCGGAGGCGCCGCCGTGCAGGAGGCCGAGCGGCTGGGTGTTGCCCTCGACCGGCATGGTGCCCACGACGCGGTCCGCGGAGGCCTCGGTGATCCGGACGCCCATGCGCGTGCCGAGGGTTCCGCCGGAGAACAGGGCGACCAGGTCCACGCCGAGCGCCGCGTACTCGTCGATGACCTCTTGCGAAAACGTCACGTCGTACTGCTCGCCCATGGGGTTCTTTTCCTTACGTCGTCGGGTGCGCGTTCCGAGCGTGCCCTGGGAGCGGCGTCCGGAGCGTGTGGCCGGAGCCCGCACCCGGAGCCGTTCCTAAGCGAACGCTCAGTTGGTGGCCGATTGTTCCAGACGGATGACGACGGACTTGCTGGCGGGCGTGTTGCTGGTGTCGGCGGTGGCGTCCAGCGGCACCAGGACGTTCGTCTCCGGGTAGTACGCGGCGGCGCAGCCGCGGGCCGTCGGGTAGTGCACGACGCGGAAGCCGGCGGCGCGGCGTTCCACCCCGTCCTTCCACTCGCCGACCAGATCGGTGTACGAGCCGTCGGCGAGGCCCAGCTCGCGGGCGTCCTCCGGGTTCACCAGGACGACCCGGCGGCCGTTCTTGATGCCCCGGTAGCGGTCGTCGAGGCCGTAGATCGTGGTGTTGTACTGGTCGTGCGAGCGCAGGGTCTGCAGGAGCAGGCGGCCCTCGGGGAGCTTCGGGTACTCGACGGGCGCGGCGGTGAAGTTGGCCTTGCCGGTGGCGGTCGGGAAGCGACGCTCGTCGCGCGGGGCGTGCGGGAGGGCGAAGCCCGCCGGGTCGGCCACGCGGGTGTTGAAGTCGTCGAAGCCCGGGACGACGCGCGAGATGCGGTCACGGACGGTCGCGTAGTCCTTCTCGAACTCCTCCCAGGGTGTGCGGGAGTCCTCGCCGAGGACCCGGCGGGCGAGGCGGCACACGATGGCGGTCTCGGACAGCAGGTGCTTGCTGGCGGGCTCCAGACGGCCGCGTGAGGCGTGCACCATGCCCATGGAGTCCTCGACGGTCACGAACTGCTCACCCCCGCCCTGGAGGTCGCGCTCGGTGCGGCCGAGGGTGGGCAGGATCAGGGCGCGCGCGCCCGTGACGGCGTGCGAGCGGTTGAGCTTCGTCGACACGTGCACGGTGAGGCGGGCGCGGCGCATGGCCGCCTCGGTGACCTCGGTGTCGGGGGAGGCCGACACGAAGTTGCCGCCCATCGCGAAGAAGACCTTGGCCTTGTCGTCGCGCATCGCGCGGATGGCCCGTACGACGTCGTAGCCGTGCCCGCGCGGCGGGGCGAAGCCGAACTCCTTCTCCAGGGCGTCCAGGAAGGCGGGCGCGGGGCGCTCGAAGATGCCCATCGTGCGGTCGCCCTGCACGTTCGAATGGCCGCGCACCGGGCACACGCCCGCGCCCGGCCGGCCGATGTTGCCGCGCAGCAGAAGGAAGTTGACGACCTCGCGGATGGTCGGCACGGAGTGCTTGTGCTGCGTCAGGCCCATCGCCCAGCACACGATGGTGCGCTTCGAGGCGAGGACCACGCTGAGCGCTTCGTCGATCTGCGCGCGCGTGAGGCCCGTCGCCGTGAGCGTCTCGTCCCAGTCGGCGGCGCGGGCGGCCTCGGCGAACTCCTCGTAGCCGTGGGTGTGTTCGCCGACGAAGGCCTCGTCCACGGCGCCCTCCGTGTCGAGGATCAGCTTGTTCAGGAGACGGAAGAGGGCCTGGTCGCCACCGATGCGGATCTGCAGGAACAGGTCGGTGAGTGCGGCGCCCTTGAACATGCCCTGGGGGGTCTGCGGGTTCTTGAAGCGCTCCATGCCCGCTTCGGGCAGCGGGTTCACCGTGATGATCCGCGCGCCGTTCGACTTCGCTTTCTCCAGGGCGGAGAGCATGCGCGGATGGTTGGTGCCCGGGTTCTGCCCGGCCACGATGATCAGGTCCGCCTGGTAGAGGTCGTCCAGGAGGACGCTGCCCTTGCCGATGCCGATGGTCTCGTTCAGTGCGGAGCCGGACGACTCGTGGCACATGTTCGAGCAGTCGGGGAGGTTGTTCGTGCCGAACTCGCGGGCGAACAGCTGGTACAGGAACGCCGCCTCGTTGCTCGTACGGCCCGAGGTGTAGAACAGCGCCTCGTCCGGGGAGGTGAGGCCGGTGAGCTCCTCGGCGATGATGTCGAAGGCGCGCTCCCACGGCACCGCCTCGTAGCGGTCGGCGCCCTCCGCGAGATACATCGGCTGCGTGAGGCGGCCCTGCTGTCCCAGCCAGTAGCCGCTGCGGGTCGCGAGGTCGGCGACCGGGTGCTCGGCGAAGAAGTCCGGGGTCACCCGGCGCAGGGTGGCCTCCTCGGCGACGGCCTTGGCGCCGTTCTCGCAGAACTCCGCGGTGTGCCGGTGCTCCGGCTCGGGCCAGGCGCAGCCCGGGCAGTCGAAGCCGTCCTTCTGGTTGACCCGCAGCAGCGTCAGCGCCGTGCGCTTCACACCCATCTGCTGCTGGGCCATGCGCAGGGAGTGCCCGACGGCGGGCAGTCCGGCCGCGGTGTGCTTCGGTTCGGCGACCTGCGGTGCGTCCTGAACCGGATCACTCTGGGGCGGCTTGCCGGCCATGTCGGCCTCCTCTTCGAGCACATGTGTGAGGTACGTCTCCGATACTCCCACGTGGTAGTGACACGGATCGTGCCGCGGTCCGGAGAACGATCGCGCGCGCTCCGTGCGACGGCGGTGCGAGGAGGAGCGAGAGGGAGCGAGGGGGCCGACAGGGGTGTGACGGGGGAGACGGGGGAGGAGGCGACGTGAGCAACCGGGTCGAGGGCGGCGGGGCGGGGCCGACTGTCAGTGGGGCGTGACAGGATCGGGGGTGTGGCAGAGACAGCATCGAAGAAGACCGAGAAGACCTCCGGCCGAGGACGCCCGCGGCTGATGCTCATGGATGGGCACTCGCTGGCGTACCGCGCGTTCTTCGCGCTGCCCGCGGAGAACTTCACGACGGCGACGGGCCAGCCGACCAACGCGATCTACGGCTTCGCGTCGATGCTCGCCAACACGCTGCGCGACGAGGCGCCCACGCACTTCGCGGTGGCGTTCGACGTGTCCCGCAAGACGTGGCGCTCCGGGGAGTTCCCGGAGTACAAGGCGAACAGGTCGAAGACGCCGGACGAGTTCAAGGGCCAGGTCGAGCTGATCGGCGAGCTCCTCGACGCGATGAACGCCGAGCGGTTCGCCGTCGACGGCTTCGAGGCGGACGACATCATCGCCACGCTCGCCACGCAGGCCGAGGCCGAGGGCTTCGACGTGCTGATCGTCACCGGCGACCGGGACTCCTTCCAGCTGGTCTCCGAGCACACCACCGTGCTCTACCCGACCAAGGGCGTCTCCGAGCTGACCCGGTTCACCCCGGAGAAGGTCTTCGAGAAGTACGGCCTGACGCCCGCCCAGTACCCCGACTTCGCGGCCCTGCGCGGCGACCCGTCCGACAACCTGCCCGGCATCCCAGGCGTCGGCGAGAAGACCGCCGCGAAGTGGATCAACCAGTTCGGGTCGTTCGCGGACCTGGTCGAGCGCGCCGAGGAGGTCAAGGGCAAAGCGGGACAGAACTTCCGCGACCACCTGGAGGCGGTCAAGCTCAACCGCCGCCTCACCGAGATGGTGCGCGACGTCGAGCTGCCGAAGACGGTCCCGGCCCTGGAGCGCGCTCCGTACGACCGCACGGCCCTCGCGATGGTCCTGGACACCCTGGAGATCCGTAACCCCTCGCTGCGCGAGCGGCTGCTGGCCGTCGACCCCGGGGCGGAGGAGACCGAGGACGCGGCTCCGGCCGCCGCGGGCGTGGCCGTGGACGGCACGGTCCTCGACGCCGGCGAGCTGGGCCCCTGGCTCACCGAGCACGGCACGGCGATTCTCGGTGTCGCCACGGTCGACACCTGGGCGCTCGGCACGGGATCGGTCGCCGAGGTCGCGCTCGCCGCCGCCGGCGGAGCGGCCGCGTGGTTCGACCCGTCGACGCTCGACGAGAGTGACGAGAACGCGTTCGCGCGCTGGCTCGCCGACGCGGACAAACCCAAGGTGCTGCACAACGCCAAGGCGGTCATGCGGGTCTTCGCCGAGCACGGCTGGAGCATCCAGGGCATCTCCATGGACACCGCTCTCGCCGCCTACCTCGTCAAGCCCGGCCGCCGTTCCTTCGACCTGGACGCGCTGTCCTTGGAGTACCTCGGCCGGGAGCTGGAGCCCGCCGCGACCGCCGACGGACAGCTCGCCTTCGGCGCGGACGACGGAGCCGAGGCCGACGCGCTGATGGTGCAGGCCCGCGTCGTCCTCGACCTCGGTGAGGCCTTCGGGGAGCGGTTGAAGGAGGTCGGCGCGGCCGACCTGCTCCAGGACATGGAGCTGCCCACCTCCGAGCTGCTCGCCCGCCTGGAGCGGCACGGCATCGCGGCGGACAGGGCCCACCTGGAGGCTATGGAGCAGATGTTCGCGGGCGCGGTGCAGCAGGCCGTGAAGGAGGCGCACGCGTCGGTCGGGCACGAGTTCAACCTCGGCTCGCCCAAGCAGCTCCAGGAAGTCCTCTTCGGTGAGCTGGGTCTGCCGAAGACGAAGAAGACGAAGACCGGCTACACGACGGACGCCGACGCGCTGGCCTGGCTGGCCGCCCAGACCGACCACGAACTGCCGGTCACCATGCTGCGCCACCGCGAGCAGGCGAAGCTGCGGGTGACCGTCGAGGGCCTGATCAAGACGATCGCCGCGGACGGCCGCATCCACACCACCTTCCACCAGACGGTGGCCGCGACGGGCCGCCTCTCGTCGCAGGACCCGAACCTGCAGAACATTCCGGTCCGTACCGAGGAGGGCCGCGCGATCCGCCGCGGCTTCGTGGTCGGCGAGGGCTTCGAGTCCCTCATGACCGCCGACTACAGTCAGATCGAGCTGCGTGTGATGGCCCACCTCTCGGAGGACGAGGGCCTCCTGGCGGCCTTCACATCGGGCGAGGACCTCCACACCACGGTCGCCTCACAGGTGTTCTCCGTGGAGCGTTCCGGCGTCGACGCTGAGATGCGCCGCAAGATCAAGGCCATGTCGTACGGGCTCGCCTACGGCCTGTCGGCCTTCGGCCTCTCGCAGCAGCTCAACATCGACGCGGGCGAGGCCCGTGGCCTGATGGACACGTACTTCGAGCGCTTCGGAGGGGTACGGGACTATCTCCGCCGGGCGGTCGACGAGGCACGGGCCACGGGCTACACGGCGACGCTCTTCGGGCGCCGCCGCTACCTCCCCGACCTCAACAGCGACAACCGTCAGCGCCGGGAGGCGGCCGAGCGCATGGCGCTGAACGCGCCGATCCAGGGCACGGCGGCCGACATCGTCAAGATCGCCATGCTGAACGTGGACCGGGCCCTGCGCGAGGCCGGTCTCAAGTCCCGCATGCTCCTTCAGGTCCACGACGAAATCGTCCTGGAGATCGCCCCGGGCGAGCGCGCGAAGGCCGAGGAACTGGTCCGACGGGAGATGGCCGGCGCGGTGCAGCTCAGGGCACCCCTGGACGTCTCGGTCGGCTCCGGCGCGGACTGGGAGTCGGCGGCGCACTGACGTTTCACGGAGCGCTCCGTGAAGTTCCCCGCACCCCGGGCCCGGGTTCTTAAGGGGCGCGGGGAACTGCGCGACCAGCCACGGACGGCCCGCACCCGCCCGACCACCCCACCCGCCGGCTCACCCCATACTCCCGACCACCCCGTACCCCCGACCACCCCAGATCTCCGACCCCGTCCAACCCCCGTAGGGGCCCGTCACCCGCGTGGACCCCGACCGGAAGCCCCCGGCAGGACCCGCCGTGAGGATGCGGGCATGGGTTCCCACATACGGAACATACGGAACACGCGGCGCACGCGGTACGTACCGTACGTACGACACTGCCGCACGGTGCTCGTCGCAGCCCTCGCCTCGGTACTTCTCGCGCCGGTCTCCGCCGTCTCGTCAGCCGCCGCCAGCCCCAGGATCCCGGCCGGCGCCACGACCAGGCGCGTCCCGCCGGGCACCTTCGACGGGTCCCGGCCGGCGGACGCTACCAGCCACCGTTTCCTCCCCGACGACCCCACCGACTCCGTCACCTGCCATGCCCCCCACGAGCCCGGCCTCGCGGTCCGTCTGTCGCACGACATCCAGATGGCGCTGTCGTCGAGGGCGGGCACGGTCTCCGTGGCCGTGCACGACGATCTGGGCCTGACCTGCGAGCTGGCCGGGGAGCGCCAGTACGACTCCGCGAGCGTCGCGAAGGTGCTGATCATGGAGGGGCTGCTGCTGCGTGCCGAGGAGCTGGGCCGCAGGCTGACCCGCTGGGAGACGACGAACACCCGCCCCATGATCGTCAGCTCGGACAACGCCGCCGCCCGGCGCCTGTGGACCTCCCTGGGCCACAGCTACCTCAACGGCTTCCTCACCCGCGTCCGTACCCACGCCACCGTCCTGGGCCCCGGCCGCTACTGGGGCCTCACCCGGACCACGGCCGCCGACCAGATGCGTCTGTTGGACGTCCTGACGAACTCCCGCTCCTTCCTCCGCTCCCGCGCGTACGGCCTGAAACTGCTCGCAGAGGTCCGCGCCGACCAGCGCTGGGGCGTTTCCGCGGGTATGCCGCGCGGTGTGCAGGCGCATGTCAAGAACGGCTGGCTGCCCCGCTCCACCCATGGTTGGCGCGTCCACAGTGTCGGCGCCTTCATCGGCGAGGGCCGCACGTACCGGATCGTCGTCCTGTCCCACGACAACCCGACGAAGGCGTACGGCGTCCGCACCATCGAGCGGATAGCCCAGGTCGTGCACCGGGGCCTGGGCCAGGGCCAGGACCGCGGTCTCGATCCCGGTCGCGATCCCACTCCGGAGACAGCGGTCAGCGAGGAACCGGACGGCTCGGCTCCGTACGGGCCGCAGTACGGGCCTCCGCCGGGCCGGGAGGCGCCGGAGCCGGACGCCACACCCTGACCGCCACGGCGTACGCGGCGAACCCGACGGCCAGCCCGGCCCCCGCCCCGAAACACACGGTGGGGATCAGTTCCCACAGCTCGGCCCGCGACCCCCAGTAGTCCCACCAGCGGGTAGCGCGCTGTACGGCCGCCACCGCCGCGCAGCCGCCGATCAAAGCTGCCGCGAGCCAGCGGTCGCGCACCGAAAGCACAGGCACCCCCACAGGCACCCCCACGGGCACCCCCATCGCCTCCGTGTCGTGCTGCCGCCGCAGGGCCACCACCAGGAACGCCACGATCACCACGGCCGAGATCGCCGAACCGCCGTACTGCAGGTACCAGTACAGAGGAGAGCCCGCGATGTCCCGCCCCAGGACGGGGAAGATCCGCATGCCCCACCGGTCGAGATGCGTGAACGCGTCCCACACGACATGGGTCAGCGAGCCGAGCACCGCGGACACGTACCACCACAGGGCGAGCGACGGCCGGAGGCGGGCGCGCGGCGCACCACAGCGCAGGAAGGCCCCGATCCGCCCCTGCCGGTCCCGCGGCAGCAGCGCCACCAGTGGTTCGCGCAGCACCAGCCAGGCGCCGACGAGCGCGCAGGCGACCAGGACGTCGAACGTGAACACCCCGGTGAACGAGTGCGTGAAGTCGCCGAACTCCATTGCCTCCGGCAGTGCGCTCGCGGCGTAGTAGGTCATGTCGGGCGCGAACGAACCGGCCACCAGCACAGCCGGAATCAGTCGGCCGCGTCCGGACCCGTCGGCGCGCACCGCAGGCAGGACGGCCGCGGCATGGCTGAGAGTGAACGGCAACTGGGCTCCCCGCGAGATACGTTGACCGGAGTCGATGGAACCGACTGAGCCGGCGGAACCGGCGGTTCTCCGGACGGATCCGCCGGTCTTCTGGACGGTCCTGGCCGTTGGGACGGCTTGGACATCCCTTGATCGGTGACGTCCAGTATGCGGGAACGGTTCCCGGCGGTCCGGCATGTTCGGGTGTCACGGGGGCAGGACGAACGGGATGTGGCCAACCGGTGAAAACCGGGCACGAACAGGTGTCTGCGCGGCAGAAGTTGTCGTAGTGTCGCCTGGGCCGCCGTACTGGGGAGTGCGGCCGCACAGCAGCGATCAGCACAGCACCGAACAGCAGAAGAACGCGCGGAGCACGGGCGATCGTCCACGGGAGGGGTTCACGCAATGGCGGCGCAATTCGGCAGGCGGGTCGTCAAGGGGGCGGCAACCACCGCCGTGGCCGCGCTCGCGGTCGCGGCACTGTCCGCATCCCAGGCTCCGGGCGTCACGGACACCTCCCAGGGCGGACAGAGCGGCAACTCGCAGCCCTCGCCCGACGCGAACGCCGACGACAGCGCGACCGGCAACTCGCCCTATTACACGGACCTCCCGCCGCTCAAGAGCCCGACGCCGTCGCCCAGCGCGAGCAGCGGCGCCGCGGGCGACGCCGAAGCCGGCATACCCGCGACGGTCCTCGACGCCTACAAGAAGGCCGAGGTGTCGCTGGGCGAGTCCAAGCCCGGGTGCAAGCTCCCCTGGCAACTCCTCGCGGCCATCGGCAAGGTCGAGTCCGGACAGGCCCGCGGCGGTCGCGTCGACGCCAACGGCACCACGACCACCCCGATCCTCGGCCCGGTCCTCAACGGCATCGGCTTCGCGCGGATCACCGACACCGACGGCGGCGCGTACGACGGGGACACCACCCACGACCGTGCCGTCGGCCCCATGCAGTTCATCCCCTCCACCTGGGAGTGGGCGGGCCGCGACGGCAACGACGACGGCAAGAAGGACCCCAACAACGTCTACGACGCGGCCCTCGCGGCCGGCCACTACCTGTGCCGGTTCGACTGGGACCTGTCCGACCGTGCCGACCTCAGGCGCGCCATCCTCAGCTACAACAACTCGACGGACTACCTGAACACGGTCCTGTCGTGGCTGGAGTACTACCGCAAGGGCACCCACGAGGTTCCGGACGGCACGGGCACGCTGCCCTCCGGTCGCAGCGACGGCAACAGCGGCAGTGGCGGCAGCAGGGGCGGCCCGAGCACCACTCCGACGCCGACCACTCCACGTACGACGCCGCCCAGCGGCCAGGCCCCGGACGGCGGCTCTCCGGACCCGAAGCCGCCCACCACCCCGAGGCCGCCCACCACTCCGACCCCGCCCACCAGCACGCCTCCGGCGTCGCCGAGTCCCACGCCCACCGAAACCGTGGACCACCTGGAGGACGCGGGCACCGGGAAGCTCACCGCGACCGCGGGTGGCACCTTCGCCGAGAAGATCACCGCCCGTACCGAGACCAAGGCCGGCAAGCCCGTCGGCAAGGTCCGGGTCCGGTTCACGATCTCCGGCGACACCGAGGCGACCTTCAGCGGCGGTGAGAGTGTCGCGACCATCGTCACCGACAACCGCGGCGTGGCGACCGCCCCCGCGCTCAAGGCGGGCGAGAAGACCGGCGGCTTCAAGGTCCGCGCCACCGTCGTCGGCCGGACCGTCTCCGGCCTCGACTACGCGGCGACGGTCACCGCCCGCCAGGCCGACGGCCTCGCCCGCACCGCCGACACCGCGCTGACCTGTGTCCCGGGCGGCGAGTTCGCGGACCGGGTCGAGGTGAAGGCCACCTACAAGGGCGCCGCGGCGGCCGGTGTCGCCGCGACCGCCACGCTCATCAAGTCGGCGGACGACGCGACCGAGAACGGCAAGGGCCCGTACTTCAAGGACGCGAACGGCAAGACCGTACGCACCCTCGCGGGCCTCAAGACGGGGGCGAACGGTCTGTTGAAGCTGCCGAAGCTGTTCGCGGACGACACGGCCGGCACGTACCTGCTGCGGATCACCACGACCGGCGGCGCGACGCTGACCGTCGAGCTGAAGGTGGTGGCGGCCTCCTAGACCCCAAGGCCCACAAGCCCCAAGGTCCACAAGCCCCCAGCACCAGAGACCCCAAGGCCCGAAGACCCGAAGACCCGAAGGCCCGAAGACGGACCAGCGGCGCCCCCTCGCCCGACAGGCGAGGGGGCGCCGCTGTGTGTGCGCAACGTGTTCTCATCTCGCCCGCCCGTTGCTACGGTGCCCGACCTGACGATGTATCAGTTCCATGACCGCTCCGCCTGTGCCGGGAGGCCCGCATGCGTGCCCTGATCGCCGCCGCGACCGGTCTCGCCCTCGCGTTCGCGCTGGTCCTCGCGATCACGGCCATGGGGTCACCGGCGGGCAAGACCTCGCCCGAGCCGCTGCTCACCACCGTCCCCAGTCACCCGTAGCCACCCATAGCCATCCATGACGCCCGTAATGCACAGGGAGGGCCGCGAGATGCGCCGCAAGGCCAGCCTGATCCTGCTCGCCCTCGCCGTGTTCTTCGCGGCCCTGTCCCCGCTGCTGCGCTGGTACGCCTTCCCGCGCGTGGCCAAGGTCCCCGCCGACCAGTACCAGGACATGGTCCTGGAGGCGAAGGACGCGACCCTCCTCGACTACGGCACGATGACCGCCAAGAAGGTCGACAAAGTCACCATCGTGCAGACCCTCAAGGGCAACGTCGAGGCCTCCGAGAGGATCGAGAGGACCGCGAACCGCGACGTCGTCGTCTGGGACGGCCTCTCCTACGTCCAGGGCCCCGACGGCAAGATGGTCTCCAGGATCCCCGAGCGGTACATCTTCGACGCGCACACCCAGGAACCCGTCCACGCCACCGGCGAGATGGTCGACGGCGACCCCGTCAAACGCGAGGGCATCGAGTTCAAATGGCCCTTCATGACGGAGAAGAGGGACTACGAGTACTTCGACGCGCAGGCCCGGATCACCGCACCCATCCACTACGAGGGCACCCGGAACTTCCGGGGCGTCGACGTCTACTACTTCGAGCAGACCATCCCCTGGACCAAAGTGCCCTTCCCCAGGACCATGCCCGTCGAAGGCATCACTCCGGAGTCGGTCGCCAAGACGGGCACGACCCGCTGGTACACCACGGTCCGCAAGTTCTGGGTCGAACCCGTCACCGGCGCACCCGTCTACGGAGAGGAGATCCACCGGGAGGAGCTCCGGGGCGGCACCCTCCTCGGTGACCGCGACAAGGTGACCGCCTTCGCCGGACACGTGAAGATGCGCGAGGACTACATCCGCTCGACCGTCGACCTGGTCAAGTCCCAGCGGCTCCTCGTCGCGCTGATGTCCTCGTACCTGCCCTGGGGCTTCCTCGTCCTGGGCCTCGGACTCCTGGCGCTGTCCCTGTACCTGGAGGCCCGCAGCCGCCGCCCCGGCGACCCCGCGCCCACGGAGAGCCGGGAACCGGAGCCGCTCAGCGCCTGAGGCGGGCGTTCGTGTGCCGGGTCGGCCGCGCAGTCGCCGGGTCCTCGGGCCAGGGGTGCTTCGGATACCGCCCGCGCAGCTCCGCCCGTACGCCCCGGTAGCCGTCCTTCCAGAAGGACGTGAGGTCCGAGGTGACGGCGGCCGGGTGCCCCGCGGGCGACAGCAGATGCACCAGCACGGGCACCCCCGCGACCGTCGGCGACTCCTGCGCCCCGAACATCTCCTGCAGCTTCACCGCGAGCACCGGCCGCTCGGGATCCGCGTAGTCGATCCGGATCCTGGACCCGCTCGGCACCTCGATCCGCTCCGGCGCCAGCTCTTCGAACCGGGCCGCCTCCCCGGACGCCCACGGCATCAGCCGGCCCAGCGCCTGTCCGGCGTGGATGCGCTCCAGATCGGCCCGCCGTCGCGCCCGGCCCAGCTCGGGCTCAAGCCACTCGTCCACGCGCGCGTGGAGCGCGTCGTCCGACACGTCGGGCCAGGGGGCCCCGACCCGGTGGTACAGAAACCCGAGCCGCTGCCGCAGCACCTCGGCGTCCCGCGACCACCGCAGCAACCCGAACCCGTCCTCCTTCAGTCCCTCGACCAGCGCCGCCCGTACGAGCCCGGGGTCGGCGTTCCGCAACGGCCGCACCGTCAACTCCACGGCCCCCAACCGCTCGACCCGCCGCGCCACGACGTCCCCGGCGTCCCAGCGCACCTCGTCCCCCTCGCCGTACAGGGCTCCGGCCGCCTGGCGCGCGGTCCCCTCGTCGACCACGGCCCCGAGCCGCACGCGCGCGTGCCCCGCGCCCAGCGGCCGGTCGGCGACCGCGACGGCGACCCAGGAGGCGTCCCGCAGCCCACTGCCCTCACCGGCCTCGGCCCGGGTCCCGGACACCATGAGAAAGGAGCCTCCCTGCTTGCGGGCGACACGCTCGGGAAAGGCGAGAGCGGCGACAAGCCCGACGGCACCGTCGTCGGTGGCGTCCCCCGCCAGGGGTGCCCCGCCAGGGGCGGGGGGCTGTGACATGCGAGGCTCGGGCTGTGACATGCGAGGCTCCGCCGGGGCGCGCCCGGCCCCGACGGACCCGCGGCCGTCGAACGGCCGATGCGAAGCGGGCGAGCCGTCGGGCCGAGCCGCGGGCGCCGCCGCGGCCCGCAGCCGCCGAACCTCCGTACGCCAGCGCCCGGCGTACGCGTCGCCCCCACGGCGCGCGGCCCGCAGGGCGGCGGCGAGGTCGTCCCCGTACTCCCGCGGCGGCTCCTCGCTCAACAGGGCCACCACTTCCGCCGCCCGGCCGGCGCCCACGGCGGCCGCCGCGTCCAGCAGCGCACGCCCGAGCCGCGGATGCAGCCCGAGCCGCGCCATCCGTACGCCCCGGTCGGTCGGGCGCCCGGCGGAGCCGACCGCGCCGATGGCCTCCAGAACGCCCCGAGCGGCCGCCATGGCGCCTCCCGGCGGCGGATCCAGCAGCGCAAGACCCGAGGCGTCGGGATCGCCCCAGCAGGCCGCCTGCAGGGCGAACGCCGTCAGATCGGCCACCTTGATCTCCGGCGCCGGGAAACGCGCCAGCCGCCCGTCCTCCGCCTCCGCCCAGCACCGGTACACCGTCCCCGGAGCCTCGCGCCCGGCCCGCCCGGCCCGCTGCCTCCCGGCGGCCTGCGAGGCCCGTACGGTCGTCAACGCGCTCAGGCCCCGGGCGTGGTCCACCCTCGGCTCGCGCGCCAGACCGGAGTCCACGATCACCCGCACTCCCGGAATCGTCAGCGACGACTCGGCCACCGACGTCGCGAGGACCACCCGGCGCCGCGTACCGCCGGACAGCACCGCGTCCTGCACGGCCGTCGGCGCCCGCCCGTGCACCTGAAGCACCTCGACATCACCGAGCCCGCCGAGCTGCCCGGCGACCCGCGTGATCTCGCCGACCCCCGGGAGGAAGCACAGGACATCCCCTTCGCGCTCGGACAGTGCCCGGCGCACCACCGACGCCACATGTGTCAGCAGCACCGGATCCACCCGCATCCCATGGGGCGGCCGTACAGGGCGCACGGACGGCGCCCACACCACCTCGACGGGATGGGAGACGCCCGCCGCCTCGACCACCGGCGCGTCGCCCAGCAGCCGTGCCCAGCCCTCGGCGTCGGTCGTCGCCGAAGCGGCCACCAGCCGCAGCTCGGGACGCAGGGCGGCCCGGACGTCCAACAGGAACGCCGCCGCCGTGTCCGCGTCCAGATGACGCTCGTGGCACTCGTCGAGCACGACCGCGTCGACGCCCGTCAGCTCCTGGTCCCGTTGCAGCCGCTGCAGCAGCACCCCGGTCGTGACGACCTCGACGCGTACGCGTGGCCCGACCACCCGCTCCCCGCGCACGGTGAAGCCGATGCTCTGCCCGACCTTCTCGCCGAGCAGCCACGCCATCCGCCGGGCGGCCGCCCGCGCCGCGATCCGCCGCGGTTCGGCCACCACGACCCGGCGTACGGGCCCCTCGCCGACCAGCCCGGCGAGCACCAGCGGCACGAGGGTCGTCTTGCCCGTGCCGGGCGGCGCGACGAGCACCGCGGCGCCGTGCGCCTCCAAGGCATCCCTCAGGCCGGGCAGCGCGCCGCGTACGGGCAGGAGGTCCAGGGCGTCATGACGGATCACAGGGTCACATGCTCAGTACGGATCACACGCTCAGTCTCTCCCCCAGCCTCCGGCCGGGGGTGCCCCCATCTCGCTTCGCTCGCACACGAAGATCGCCGTGCCCGGGATCAGGTTTCCCCTCAGAGGGGACCAGCCGCCCCACTCCTGGGTGTTCCAGGCGGGCCACTCGGGCTCGACCAGGTCGACCAGCCGGAAACCGCCCGCCACCACGTCCCGGACGCGGTCGCCGACCGTCCTGTGGTGCTCGACGTACACCGCGTTTCCCTCTTCGTCCTGCTCGACGTACGGCGTGCGGTCGAAGTAGGAGGCGGCCACGCTCAGCCCCTCGGGCCCCGGCTCGTCGGGGAAGGCCCAGCGGACCGGGTGCGTCACGGAGAAGACGAACCGGCCGCCAGGACGCAGGACCCGGCGCACCTCCTTGAGGACCTTCACGGGTTCGGCGACGAACGGCAGCGCTCCGTACGCCGAGCACGCCAGGTCGAAGGAGCCGTCCGCGAAGGGCAGCGCCGCGGCGTCCGCCTCCACGAGCCGGACGCTGTCGGCGCCGATCCGCAGGGCGTGCTGGAGCTGCCGGTGCGAGAGGTCCAGGGCGACCGGACGGGCTCCCTGGGCGGCCAGCCAGCGCGAGCACTGGGCGGCGCCCGCGCCGATCTCCAGTACGTCCTTCCCCTTCAGCTCCTCCATCGGGCCGAGCAGCTCCGCCTCGATCTCGTCGAGGCCCTCCGGGCTCCACACGAAACGGTCGTCGCCGAGAAACGTGCCGTGCTCGACCTGGTAGTCGTCCGCGTTCCGGTCCCACCAGCCACGGTTGGCCCGGGAACTCTCGGAGCCCCCCGCCGCCCGCCGGGTCGCCTCGGACTCGTACGGCTCGGGCTCGTGCCGCTCGTGCCGCCCGGACTCGGTCTGCTCGGGCTCGGTCTGCTCGGGCTCTTGGATGATCGGCTCCCTCGTATTGATCTGCGGGTTCTTCCGTGCGATCCGCTCCGGCGGCGGTCACGAAAGAGGCGCCACAAAAGCCGCGTGGCCTCGTGGCGTTGCCCGTTGTGCGGCTGCTGCCGCGTGGGTCCTGTGCCGGGTATGCGGGGATCCGCCCCGGGTGTGCGTCTTCGCGCATTGACCCTGTCCGGCTGCCCCCGTATGCTACAAGTTGCGCTGCGGGCCTGCGCTCCTCAGACGTAGCAGGCAACGCTCGCATCTGTATGTATGACCCCTCGGTTGTCGAGGCGCCACCGGCGGTGTTTGTCACAGAACACCATCCGGATCTGGCGCTTCCTTGGCTGTCCGGCCTTGTACAGAGCGAAACGGGCTCCCGGCGTAAGCAGTACCTACGACTCACTGTCCGTACCGGAGCCCTTTCCCACATGACGAGCAGCACCGAGACCACCTCTACCACGCCGCAGGTAGCGGTCAACGACATCGGCAACGAGGAAGCTTTCCTCGCCGCGATCGACGAGACGATCAAGTACTTCAACGACGGCGACATCGTCGACGGCGTCATCGTGAAGGTCGACAGGGACGAGGTCCTGCTCGACATCGGTTACAAGACCGAAGGTGTCATCCCGAGCCGCGAGCTCTCGATCAAGCACGACGTCGACCCGAACGAGGTCGTCAAGGTCGGCGACGAGATCGAAGCCCTTGTTCTCCAGAAGGAGGACAAGGAAGGCCGCCTGATCCTCTCGAAGAAGCGCGCCCAGTACGAGCGCGCCTGGGGCACCATCGAGAAGATCAAGGAAGAGGACGGCATCGTCACCGGCACCGTCATCGAGGTCGTCAAGGGTGGACTCATCCTCGACATCGGCCTCCGTGGCTTCCTGCCGGCTTCTCTCGTCGAGATGCGCCGTGTTCGCGACCTCCAGCCCTACGTGGGCAAGGAGCTCGAAGCCAAGATCATCGAGCTGGACAAGAACCGCAACAACGTGGTCCTGTCCCGCCGTGCCTGGCTGGAGCAGACCCAGTCCGAGGTCCGCCAGACGTTCCTCACCACCCTGCAGAAGGGTCAGGTCCGCTCCGGCGTCGTTTCCTCGATCGTCAACTTCGGTGCGTTCGTGGACCTGGGTGGCGTCGACGGCCTGGTGCACGTCTCGGAGCTCTCCTGGAAGCACATCGACCACCCCTCCGAGGTTGTCGAGGTCGGCCAGGAAGTCACCGTCGAGGTCCTCGACGTCGACATGGACCGCGAGCGTGTCTCCCTGTCGCTGAAGGCGACGCAGGAAGACCCGTGGCAGCAGTTCGCCCGCACGCACCAGATCGGCCAGGTCGTGCCCGGCAAGGTCACGAAGCTGGTGCCGTTCGGTGCGTTCGTCCGCGTGGACGAGGGCATCGAGGGTCTGGTCCACATCTCCGAGCTGGCCGAGCGCCACGTGGAGATCCCGGAGCAGGTCGTCCAGGTCAACGACGAGATCTTCGTCAAGGTCATCGACATCGACCTCGAGCGCCGTCGCATCAGCCTCTCGCTGAAGCAGGCCAACGAGGCCTTCGGTGCCGACCCGGCCACGGTCGACTTCGACCCGACGCTGTACGGCATGGCCGCGTCGTACGACGACCAGGGCAACTACATCTACCCCGAGGGCTTCGACCCCGAGACCAACGACTGGCTCGAGGGCTTCGAATCCCAGCGTGAGGTGTGGGAGACCCAGTACGCCGAGGCGCAGACGCGCTTCGAGCAGCACCAGGCTCAGGTCATCAAGTCCCGCGAGGCGGACGCCCAGGCCGAGGCCGAGGGTGTCACCACCCCGGGTGCGGCTCCGGCCGCCTCCGGTGGCAGCGGTGGCAGCAGCAGCGCCGGTGGCGGCGGTGGCGGTTCGTACTCCTCGGAGTCGGACGACAACTCCGGCGCCCTGGCGTCGGACGAGGCCCTGGCGGCTCTGCGCGAGAAGCTCGCCGGCGGCCAGAGCTGAAAGCTCACCGCCAGCGATAGCTAGCTGGTAACCGCGGGCCCGCACCCACTTGGGTGCGGGCCCGCGGTGCGTTGCCCGACGGCCGGCATGAGAAGCCAAGCCGGTAAGAGGCGGCGGCGAAGCGGTGTGAACCGGGAATGCTCGTGTCCTGACCCGTGTTGTCGATTAGGAACACGAGGAGGAGCGGTCACAGTGCTTGATCCGCAGGGTTTGTACGCATGGGAGCCGAAGGGCCTGGCCGTCGTAGACGTGGCGCTGGCCCAGGAGTCGGCCGGTCTTGTCATGCTCTACCACTTCGACGGATACATCGACGCGGGCGAGACCGGCGACCAGATCGTCGACCGGCTGCTCGACTCGTTGCCCCACCAGGTCGTGGCCCGTTTCGACCACGACCGGCTCGTGGACTACCGCGCCCGCCGCCCGCTGCTGACGTTCAAGCGCGATCGCTGGGTCGACTACGAGGAGCCCACCCTGGACGTGCGGCTCGTACAGGACGCCACCGGCGCGCCCTTCCTGCTGCTCTCCGGGCCCGAACCGGACGTGGAGTGGGAGCGCTTCGCCGCGGCCGTCCAGCAGATCGTGGAGCGCCTCGGAGTGCGGTTGTCCGTGAACTTCCACGGCATCCCCATGGGCGTCCCGCACACCCGCCCCGTGGGCCTCACCCCGCACGGCAACCGGACGGACCTCGCCCCCGGCCACCGCAGCCCCTTCGACGAGGCCCAGGTTCCGGGCAGCGCCGAGTCGCTGGTCGAGTACCGCCTCATAGAGGCCGGACACGACGTCCTGGGTGTCGCGGCGCACGTGCCGCACTACATCGCCCGCTCCCCGTATCCGGACGCCGCGCTGACGGTCATGGAGTCGATCACGGCCGCGACCGGACTGGTCCTGCCGGCGATCACCCACGGGCTGCGCACCGAGGCACACCGCACGCAGACCGAGATCGACCGGCAGATCCAGGAGGGCGACGAGGAGCTCGTCGCGCTGGTCCAGGGACTTGAGCACCAGTACGACGCCGCCGCGGGCGCCGAGACGCGGGGCAACATGCTCGCGGAGCCGATGGACATCCCTTCGGCGGACGAGATCGGCCTCGAGTTCGAGCGGTTCCTCGCGGAGCGGGAGGGAGATGCGTAGCCGCCACTCCGTGGAGCGGCTACGCGGGTAGTGCTGTGGGCCGATGTCGTCCGCGGGTGCGTTGTGGCTGGTCGCGCAGTTCCCCGCGCCCCTGCAAGGGCGTTTTTGCGGCAGCCCCCTAAGCTGCTGGGCATGCTTAAAGTGGGACTGACCGGCGGGATCGGCGCAGGCAAGAGCGAGGTGTCGCGGCTGCTCGTGGAGCACGGTGCCGTACTGATCGACGCCGACAGGATCGCGCGGGAGGTCGTCGCACCGGGAACTCCCGGGCTGACGGCGGTCGTCGAGGCCTTCGGCGAGGACGTGCTCGCCGCGGACGGCACCCTCGACCGGCCGAAGCTCGGCAGACTCGTCTTCGCGGACGCGGACCGGCTCGCCGTGCTGAACTCGATCGTGCACCCCTTGGTGGGCGCCCGCTCGCGCGAGCTGGAAGAGGCCGCCTCGACGGACTCCGTGGTGGTGCACGATGTGCCCCTGCTCGCGGAGAACGGCCTGGCGAGACTGTACGACCTCGTGATCGTGGTCGACGTGAGCCCGGAGACCCAGCTCGACCGGCTCGTGAGGCTGCGCGGCATGACCGAGGTGGACGCGCGCGCCCGTATGGCGGCGCAGGCGACCCGGGAGAAGCGCCGGGAGATCGCGGACGTCGTCATCGACAACGACGTGCCACTGGAAGCGCTGCGGCAGTGTGTACGGGAGGTGTGGGCGGACCTGGTGCGGCGGGCTCGGGCGACCCCGGAATAGTGGGCGCCTCGGAGGCGTTGACGCCGGCCAGTGAGGGAAGGATTCTGCCGTGCCCGAGACCAGCGGATTCGCCGGACGTACTCCGGAGACGCATGTCATCGACTTCCGAGCCGCCGAGCAGTTGCTCGCCGCGCGGGATCCCCGGGGCGCGGTGAAACTGCTCGACAACGTCATCGCCGCGTATCCGGAGAACACGGCGGCACGACTGCTGCGGGCGCGGGCCTTCTTCGCCGCGGCGCAGCTGCGGCCCGCCGAGCTGGAGTTCACCATCGTGCTGGAGCGCGAGCCGGACAACGCCTTCGCGCACTTCGCGCTCGCCCGCACCTATGAGCGCTCCGGACAGCCCGGCCAGGCCATGCGCCACTTCCGGCTGGCCGCGGCGCTGGACCCGCAGCCGGAGTACCTGGCTGCAGCGCGGTTCGACTCCTGAGCCCAGCTCCGCTTCGGGTACGTACTCTTCGTGGTGCGGGTTCACCTGGGGGCGGACGAATGGGGAGCGGCTGTGCTGGTGGAGGAGCTGCGGGCGGACGTGAAGCTCGCCGGATGGCTGAGGGACCTGGAGAGCGAGGGCGAACCCTGCACGGAAGCGGCTCTTCCTGACGCGATCGCGCTGCCGGACGTACTGCTCGACCTGGCCGTGCCGCACGAGTGCGTCAACGAACTGGTCGCCCTGCGCGCCCGGCTGACGGCGGACCCGGAGGCGATGACGCTGCTCGGGCGGTGCGTCGACCGGTTTGTACGTGACCTGGGGGAGATCGGCAAGGGCTGGGAGCCGCCGGTGTTCCCGGCGGCCACCGGGGCGCTGGGCCGCACCTTCCATGTGTTCGTCTTCATCGCCGCGCTGCCGTATGTGCGCGCCTACCACCGGCAGCGGGACATCCCGGCGGACGTGTCCCGGCGCACCCTCGCCGACCTGGGCCGGCATCTGGCCGTGCAGCGGCGGCGGACCGGCACGACCGGGCTGCTCGTGCCGTGGTGGATCGCCCTGCCCTTCCACGGGGAGCTTTACCAGCTGGGGCGGTTGCAGTTCCAGCGCGCGCGGCTGGGCGGGCACACCGGGCGGGCGGCCGCGGACGCGGGACTCGGCACAGGCCCCGGTGAACTCTGTCTGAGCCTGCACATCGCCGACTTCCGGGGGCCCCTGTCACCCGAGGCCTGTGACCGGTCGCTGGACCTGGCACGGGAGTTCTTCGCACGCCACTACCCGGACGAGCACTACGAAGCGGCGGTCTGCCACTCCTGGCTGCTCGACCCGCAGTTGAAGCGCTATCTGCCCGCCGAGTCCAACATCGTGCGCTTCCAGGAGCGGTTTCAGGTCGCCCACGAGGAGACGAAGGCGGACGACAAGGCCCCCGTCGGATTCGTCTTCGGCGACCCCGAGCTGCCCGTGGCGGACCTCCCCCGGCGGACCAGGGCCGAGCGGGCGGTGGGGGACCATCTGCGGGCGGGCGGTCACTGGTACGGCGGGCAGGGATGGTTCGCACTGTAGTCGGCCGTCAGTTCCCTGGCCGGATCACGCTCACTCGAACGGGTGAGGTTCGAGGGGCGGGAACGAGGCGGCGGACACGGGCCGTTCGGCTGGTATGACGATCGAGATGCGCGAGGGATACGAAGGCTCCGGACCCGGTGCCATCACGCCGGACGGTTGCGCGGTGGAGCTCTACTCGCGGCTGCCCGTCTACGACGAGCCGGACATCATCGCCTCGGCCGTACAGGCGGGGGCGACCATTCTCGAACTGGGCTGCGGCGTGGGCCGTATCACCCATTCGCTCCTGGACCGGGCCTTCACGGTGACGGCCGTGGACGAGTCCGCCGAGATGCTGGAGCGGGTGCGCGGGGCGCGCACGATACGCAGCTCCATCGAGACGCTGGACCTGAAGGAGAGGTTCGACGTGGTGATGCTCGCGTCGTTCCTCGTGCACGCCGGCGACGTCGAGGTTCGGCGCGGCATGCTGAACGTGTGCCGGAGCCATGTCGCGGACGGCGGCTGTGTGCTGATCCAGCGCGAGGGCGAGAACTACCACAGCGAACTGCCGCGCGAGCGGGTCGATCCGAGCGGGTTCACGATTCGGATGCTGTCCGCGGAGCCGGCCGGGGAAGGAGTCAACTCGGTACGGGCGGAGTACGAGTTCCCGGACGCCGTATGGACGCAGACGTTCCTCGCCCGGCCGCTCAGCAAGGAGCAGTTCGAGGAGGCGCTGGGGGAGGCGGGATTGAGGGTCGACACGTATCTGACGGAGGACCGGGTCTGGGTGCGGGCGGTGCCTGTGGAGGCGTGACGTCTGCGGCCGGCCGGGCGTGGGGACGAGTCGGAGTGCGGCGGGTGCGGCAGCTGCGACGGCTGCGGTGGGCGCGATGGTTTTCGGTGTCGTGACCATCGTGGTCGTCGTGACCATCGTGGTTGTCATTCTGGTCCTCGTGGAGCGATGAGTTTTGGATGAAGGGCCGGTCTCCCTCTGTGACAGCAACGCGAGCCGCTTCACACAGGATCCGCAGGAGGACCCCATGTCCGAGACCACCGTTCCCGCCGCCTCCGCCCCGTCCGGCACCGTCGTCGCCGAGTCCGCGACCGCTCGTGGCCGCCGCGCCCGCCTCGCCCTGAAGGGGCTGCAGGTGCTGCTCGCGCTCTTCTACGTGATCGCGAGTGCGGTGCCCAAGCTCATCGCGCACTCATCGGCGGTCGAGTCGTTCGACAAGATCGGCTGGGGCAGCGCGGGGATGTACACCATCGGACTCCTCGAACTGGCCGGCGGTATAGCGCTGGTGATCCCCGTACTGGCCTCGGTGGCAGCAGTGTCGCTGAGCGCGCTGATGGTGGGTGCGTTCATCACACAGGTCACCGTGTTCGACGGGGAGTACGCGGCGACCCCGCTCATCCTGATCGTGCCGCTCGCACTGATCGCCTGGGCACGACGGGGGCAGACAGCCGAGCTGCTCAGGCTTGTTCGCCGCCGCTGAGGACGCGCCGAGCACGCGGTGAGCAGGGAGTGGTACGCAGCGTGCAGCTCGCACGGCGTCCGGCGGGGCGGTCCAGGCCCCGGCCGGACGCCGTTCCGTGCGTCGTCCCTACGGAGCTTTCGGGCCGCCGCCGGGTGAGCCGAGACTCCGCAGGCGCTCCAGGTCGCGACGGTCGCGCTTGGTGGGGCGGCCCGCGCCTCGGTCGCGGGTACCCGCGGGGGCGACGGCCTCGCGGGGCGGGGGCGGCGGGCTGTTGTCGACATAGCACTCGGCGGCGACCGGGGGCCCGACCCGCTTGCGGATCACGCGCTTCACGACGACGACCCGTTCCCGGTCGGCGTGGCGCAGGCGGACCTCGTCACCGACGCGGACGGCGTACGCGGGCTTGACCCGCTCGCCGTTCACCCGGACGTGGCCGCCGCGGCAGGCGGTGGCGCCCATGGGACGGGTCTTCACGAGGCGGACGGCCCAGAGCCAGCTGTCGACACGCACGGTCTCGCCGCTCGCGGGCGCGGCCGCCTTCGCGACGGCCGCGGCGTGGGCGTCGCTCGGGGCGCCGCCGCCGACGTGGACGTCGGTGGAGCCGTCCGTGAGCGGCCCATCGTCCTCAAGCGCCGTCTCGTTGTCCGCGTTCCTCTGAGTCCCTGAAGCCATGGTCCGACCTTAGTCCTCGGCGGGTGTGGGGCCGGAGTCGTTTTCCGTCGCGAGGGGACGGGCTCGCGGCAGGACTCCCGGCAGTGCTTCCGGCCGGGCATACCGTGGGGGCATGGAGCAGGAGCGCAGCCTGGCAGAGCTGGACCAGCGGATCGCCGGATGCCGGGCCTGCCCGCGGCTGGTCGAGTGGCGGGAGGAGGTGGCCCGGACGAAGCGGGCCGCCTTCGCGGACTGGACGTACTGGGGCCGCCCGGTGCCGGGCTTCGGGCCCCCGGACGCCTCGCTGCTGGTGGTCGGGCTCGCTCCCGCGGCGCACGGCGGCAACCGTACCGGCCGGATGTTCACGGGGGACCGGTCCGGGGACGTGCTGTACGCGGCGCTGCACGACGTGGGCCTCGCCTCGCAGCCCACGTCCGAGAGAGCTGACGACGGGCTGGCCCTGTACGGCGTCCGCGTCACCTCGCCCGTGCACTGTGCTCCGCCCGCCAACAAACCGACGCCCGAGGAACGGAACACCTGCCGCCCCTGGCTGGTGAGCGAACTGCGACTGCTCGGGCCCACCATCCGCGCGGTCGTCGTGCTCGGTGGCTTCGGTTGGCAGGCCGCGCTGCCCGCGTTCGCCGAGGCGGGGTGGAAGCTTCCCCGGCCCCGGCCGGCCTTCGCGCACGGAGCGCGGGTCGCGCTGGAGGGGCCGGACCGGCCGCTGGAGCTGTTCGGGTGCTTCCACGTCAGCCAGCGCAACACCTTCACCGGCCGGCTGACCCCGGAGATGCTGCGGGACGTGCTGAGCACGGCGGCGCGGGCAGCGGGGCTGCCGACCGTTTAAGAGGCGCGGGGAACTGCGCGATCAGTCACGGGCGGCCCGCGGGTGCGAAACCGCCCTCCCGCGGATCGGCTGGTGGCGCCACTGGCGGCAACCCCCTAACGGCGCGCCCGGTCCCGTTCGCCCGCCGACTGTACGAACTGCAGCTCAAGGGTTGCCGGGGGAGCGGCGACACCGGGCCCGCCGGCCTCCGCCCAGCGCAGTATCTCGTCGGTGCAGTCATCGCCCATGGACCAGCCGATCCAGACGGCCCGGCCGCCCCGCTTCCGCCCTTCGCCCGACGGCTGTACGACGATGATGTTGGCCTGGTCGCACGGCCCGAGGCAGTCCGCCGTACGGACCGCGAGGCGGCCGCCGGAGGCGTCGGCGGCGGCGCGCAGCCGCTCCAGTTGCCAGTCGTGGTCGTAGCCGGGGTACTTGCGCGCGTCGCCGCAGCAGCAGCCGCGGCAGACGACGAGCGTGCAGGGCCGGGTCCTCGCGGCACCGATCGCCGTACGGACAGTCACGCTTCTCCTTCGAAATCGGCACCGGTATCGGTGCCCGTGTCGATGCCGGCGCCCGTGTCGCCGAACAGGTGGCGCACGGTCGAGCGGTAGTTGGCCTGGACGTGGGCCAGGGCGTGGGCGCGGGCCCGCTCCCGGTCGCCGGAGGCGATGGCCGTGTACAACTCGCGGTGTTCGGTGAGGAGCTGGGGCCACTCCTCGTTCTGGCGGGTGAGCCAGCGCAGCCGGCCGTCGACCGGCTCCATCACGGAGATCAGCAGGCTGTTCCCGGCCATCACCAGAATCCGGTCGTGGAAGCGGGTGTTGATGTCGGTGATCGCCTCCGCGTCGTCGGTGTCGGTCGCGTCTGCCGCGCGGTCGAGGAGTTCTTCGAGTTCGGCCAGGTCGGCGCGGGTGGCGCGCTGAGCGGCCAGCCCGGTGGCGTACACCTCAAGGGCTTCGCGGAGTTCGAAGAGTTCCGCGACGTCCGCGGGGGTCAGCCGGCGTACGACCGTACGGCGTGGGGTCTCGAAGAGGACGAAGCCCTCGGTGACCAGGGCCCGGATCGCCTCGCGGACCGGCACCCGGGAGACCCCGAACCGCTCGGCCAGCTCGCGCTCGACCAACCGGTCGCCGGGCAGAAGCCGCCCGGCGATGATCTCCTGCCGCAGCGAGCCGAGCACCCGTTCGCGCACCGCCCCCAGCGGTTCCACCGTCTTCATGCGTCCATCCTCGCCGACCCAGGGACTGTTTTACCGAGCTGTAACCGCACGGACATGGCCAGATGTCGCCAAGGGCGGGACTATGACCACGGTTTGGTATACCAAAATACGCGGCTACCCCTGTTCTCGCGTGCTCGCGTGCTCCTGCACTCCAACCGTCCTTCTGCCCTCCAGCCGTCCCTCGCCCAGGCCATGCCCCGCACCTGCCCCCGCATCCGCAACCCGCCCCCCTGCTTCGCCCCCGCCATGCCCCGCTCACGCTCATGGAGGCCCCGTGTCCCTCGCCGATCCCGCCGCGGCCACCGGCGCACCAGCGTTCGTCCCCCATCCCCGGCTCACCAACGAAGACCTCGCGCCCGCGGGCAAGCGCAACTGGAAGGTCTTCGACCTCTTCGCCATGTGGATGTCCGACGTCCACAACCTCGGCAACTACACGTTCGCGGCCGGACTGCTGGTACTCGGCATGAACGTCTGGCAGATCTTCACGTCCCTGCTCGTCGGCTTCGTGCTCATCTACGTCGGCATGAACTGGATGGGAAAGATCGGGCAGAGCCACGGCGTGCCCTTTCCGGTCATCAGCCGCATCAGTTTCGGTGTCTGGGGTGCCAACATCCCGGCCCTGATCAGGGCCGTCATCGCCATCATGTGGTACGGCATACAGACGTATCTGGCCTCCGTCGCCGTCAACATCATGCTGCTCGCGGCCTGGCCCGGCCTGGAGTCCTGGACGCACAGCTCGTTCCTCGGCCTCGACGCGCTCGGCTGGGTGTCCTTCGTCTCGTTGTGGCTGGTCCAAGCGCTGATCATCAGCCAGGGCATGGAATCCGTACGGAAGTTCCAGGACTTCTGCGGCCCGGCGATCTGGCTCGTGATGATCGTCCTCGCCGTCTGGATCCTCGCGAAGGCCGACTGGACCATCTCGCTCACCTCGACCCCGAACCCGGTCTCCGTGGGTGAGCAGTGGCGGCAGTGGTTCGGCGCGATCGGGCTGATCCTCGCCACGTACGGCACGCTGATGCTCAACTTCTGCGACTTCTCGCGCTTCGCGCCCAGCTACCGGACCGTCAAGCGTGGCAACTTCTGGGGCCTGCCGATCAACTCGACCGCCTTCGTGATCGTGTCGGTCATCGTCACGGCCGGTTCCATCGAGGTGTTCGGCAAGGCCATCACCGACCCCGCCCACCTCGTCGCGGAGATCGGCAACAAGTGGGTGCTGATCCTGGGTGCGCTGACCTTCGCCATCGCCACGATGGGTGTCAACATCGTCGCCAACTTCGTCTCGCCCGCGTACGACCTGGCCAACGTCTGGCCGCAGAAGATCACCTTCAGGATCGGCGGGATGATCAGCACGGTCGCCGCGCTGGTCGTGACCCCGTGGAACCTCTTCTCCAACCCCACCGTCGTCAACTACTTCCTCGGTGGTCTCGGCGCCTTCCTCGGCCCGCTCTTCGGCGTGATCATGCTCGACTACTTCTGGGTCAAGCACGGCCGCATCGACGTCGACGCGCTGTTCGACGCCGAGCCCGGATCGCGTTACTACTACCGCAAGGGAGTCAACCCCAAGGCCCTGTGGGCGTTCCTGCCCGCGGCGGCGGTCTCGGCGGTCCTCGCGCTGGTGAAGACCTTCAGTGACGTGGCCCCGTACTCCTGGTTCATCGGGACGGCACTGGCCGCCGGACTGTACGCGCTGCTGTGCCGCTCCGAGCGCGCCGCCACCATGACCGCCGATGCCGATGCCGATGCCGATACCGAACCGTCTCCGGCTTCCGCGTCGCAGGCCCCGTCTCCAGCCCTGTCCCCAGCGCCGGCTTCTGCTCCCCAGGAGGGCTGAGCGTGCGGATCGTCGTCACCAACTGCAACACGACGCAGGGGATGACCGAGGAGATCGTGCGAGGTGCCCGGGCCGCGGCAGGCCCGGGCACCACCGTGCTCGGACTCACCCCCGCGTGGGGTCCCGAGTCCGCGGAGGGCTGGCTCGACAGCTATCTGTCGGCAGCCGCCGTCCTCGACACCCTGCGGACGTACGAGGGCCCGTACGACGCCGTCGTCATGGCCGGTTTCGGGGAGCATGGACGCGAGGGCGTACGGGAACTCGTGGACGTACCCGTCGTCGACATCACCGAGGCGGCCGCCCATCTCGCGTGCCTGCTCGGACGGCGGTACGGGGTCGTCACCACGTTGGAGCGCTCGGCCGGGCAGATCGAGGACAGCTTGTACACGGCGGGGGTCGCCCGGAACTGCGCCGTAGTGGTGGGTACGGGGCTCGGTGTTCTCGACCTCGGCGACCCGGAGCGTACGGAAGCGGCCTTCGTCGCCGCGGCCGAACGGGCCAGGGACGCCGGTGCCGAGGTCCTGGTGCTCGGGTGCGCCGGTATGACCGGTCTGCAGCGGGCCGTGGGGGAGAAACTGGGGCTGCCGGTCGTCGACGGAGTGGGGGCGGCGGTGAAGCTCGCCGAGTCACTCGTGTCGCTGGGGCTCACGACGAGCCGCGCGGGCGGTTACGCGAAGCCGCTGCCGAAGCGGCGAACCTGGGCGCCGCCGTCGGAGTGATTCCGGGGGCCTCGGATGCGGCGGGCACGGCGGGGGATCGCGGGTGAACCAGACTCCGGGAGAGAGTCGCCGGCGCGTGGGCCGGCGCCTCGCGGACGAGTCGCCGCCGTTGCCGCCGGCGGTGGCGGGAACGGAGCCGGTCGTGACCACAACTGTCGGTGTCCGTGTCCGTGTCCGTGCCGGGGTCCGTGCCCGCGCCGGGGTCTGTGCCTGTGTCTGGGTCCGTGCCCGTGTCCGGGCGTTCGCCGTCGTGCTCCTCGCACTGGGCGCGGCCGCCGGCGCCGTCCTCGGCGTCGCCTCCGATGACGCCGGATCGGCAGTTCCTGAGGTCGTCTTCTGGGTCGATCCCGAGTCCAGCGCCGCCCAGCAGGCAGCCGAATGGCGTCGTACGGGACGGTCCGCCGACGCCCTGCTGATGGACCGGATCGCCACCCGTGCCCAGGCCGAGTGGCTGGCCGGCCCCGGGCCGCGAGCCGTCGTGGAGGCCCGCACCACCGCCGCCGCACGGGAAGGACGGACGGCGGTACTCGTCGCCTACTACATTCCGCACCGCGACTGCGGCTCCCACTCGGGCGGCGGAGCCCGGAGCGCGGCGCGATACCGGGAGTGGGTCGACGAGTTCGCGGCGGGGCTCGGGGACCGCAGCGCGTATGTGATCGTCGAACCGGACGCCGTGGCCCAGACGGTGGCGGGCTGCGACCGGGTCGTGCCGGAGGAGCGGTACGAGCTGCTGGCGTACGCCGTGGACCGGTTCAAGCGGCAGGCGAACACACGCGTCTATCTCGACGGGGGCAACTCCGCCTGGCACCTGGACATGTCACGGCTGGTCGAGCCGTTGAAGGAGTCGGGCATCGTCCGCGCCGACGGCTTCGCCCTGAACGTCTCCAACTTCCAGACGGACGCAGTCAGCTCGGCGTACGGCAGCAAACTGTCCGCGACCCTCGGCGACAAGCCCTTCGTGATCGACAGCAGCCGCAACGGCAACGGCCCTTACACCGGTACGGACTCCTGGTGCAACCCCCCGGGCCGGGCCCTGGGCGTGGCGCCGACCACCGTCACGGGTGCGCCGCTCATCGACGCCTACCTGTGGGTCAAGCGCCCGGGCGAGTCGGACGGCACCTGCCGGGGCGGGCCGAGCGCCGGACAGTGGTGGCCGTCGTACGCGCTTGAGCTCGCGAGTAATGCCCGCAATGCCCGCAAGTGAGATGAACCGAGGCACTGAGGGGGTTTCAGCCGGTCGAGGGACCGTGGCCGTCGGTTTCGGTCTGGCCGTCTTCGACGAGGCGGTCGTCGAGGTGGGCGCCGAAGTAGTGGGCCTGCCGGGCCATGATGTCCCGCATGGAGGTGCCGCGGGGGACGCCGTAGACCGTGCCCGGGAAATCCAGTTCTCGCTGTACCTTCCACAGTTCGTCGTGCTGGTCGGGTGAGAAGAGCCGTGCCTGCGGGGTGCCGGCCGCGATCCATCCGATGGGTACGACCGTGCCGGGCGGCAGGACCGAGTTCGCGTGCAGCACGCTGTTGATCCGCAGTTCCGAACCGGCGCCCACGAGGGATCCGGGGAAGGCGGAGGCTCCGGTGGCCACGAAGACCTCGTCCTCGACGCGGGCACCGTTGACGTGCGCGTGCGGGCCGATGAGTACGGCGTTCCCGATGATCGCGGGGTGCCGCAGCCGGCCCCGGACGAGGGCGTTCTCCATGACGACGACGTCCGCTCCGGTCCATACTTCCCCGTCCTCCGCGGTGAGTACGGCGCCGTGCAGGACACGGGCGCGCTCACCGAGGGTGACAGCGCCGCACAGGACGGCCGACGGCGCGACGTAGGCGGAGGCCGGAACGACGGGCCGCTGCCCGCGGTGCTCGATCAACATGGAACGACTCTAGGCCGGGCCGGGCCGGAGCCGGACCCTGAGCCGGCCTTGGCGTTGGTGTCGGTGTCGGCATCGGGTTCAGGGGGCGGCGGGAGAGCGCATCCGAGGGTTTTATCGACGGACGCGAACGGCGCCGGTGCGTCGCAGCCCTGTGGCCCCTCGCGTCTTCAAGCATGGATGCAGCATGCATGCCGTACGCCCCCGCAGCGTCAGGAAACGACCAGAAAGACCGAAGGAACCCCCATGACTGTTCCCCCCACCGACTCCTCCACCTCTGCCACCCCCACCACTTCCTCCCCCTCCTCCACTCCTCCCCTCTCTCATGATGCCCGGTCACATGTCACGCGGCGGGGGCTGATCGGTGCCGCGGGCGCGGTCGCGGCGGGTGCTGTGCTCACTTCCGTCGCGATGGCGAACACCACCTCGGAGGCAGAGGCAGAGGCAGAAGCAGAAACGGAAGCAGAAAGGCAGGCGGCCGGGGCGGACACCACCGACTCCGATCCCGGCACGACCACCGAGACGTTCCCCAGGACCCGCACCAAGGCGGCCACGGGCGAGGGACCCGTCGAGGCGGACTTTCCCATCGGCTATGTGGGCGTGCGCTGGAGCGGCGCGCGTGAGGCCACCGGCGGCGGCATCCGGCTGACCGGGGCCGACGGCGACAAGGGCGCCTGGCAGTCCCTGGGTGACGCCGGCTGTTCGGACAGCAACGGCGGCGCCCTGCTCATCCCCGTGGACCGGGCCTCGGGTTATGAGCTGAAGGCCCCGGACGGCGCCACTGATCTACGGTCGCTGGCCATCGACACCACCGAGGGCCCGGCGCGCGAGGTCACCGTGCCGCAGGACACCACACGGGTGCGCGGCGTCCCCTATCTGACGCGCGCGGCCTGGGGCGCGGACGAGAAACTCCGCTTCAGGTCGGACGGCACGGAGAACTCGCCGCAGACGTACTACCCGTTCCAGACCCTCACGATCCACCACACCGCCACGGCCAACGGCGACGCGGACCCGGCCGCCACGGTGCGCGCGCTGTACCACGTGCACGCGGTCACCAATGACTGGGGCGACATCGGCTACCACTTCCTCATCGACGAGAAGGGAAAGATCTACGAGGGCCGTTACTCGGGGGAGACCGCCACCCCGGCCCACGACGAGAACGGCAAACTCGTGACCGCGTTCCATGTGCTCAGCTACAACGCGGGCAACCTCGGCATCGCGCTCATCGGCAACCTGGCGAAACAGGGCCCGACCGACGCCGCCCGTGAGGCCCTCGTCAGCCTGGCCCGATCCCTGGTCCGCACGCACGGGGTCGACCCGGAGGCCAAGGTCACGTACACCAGCCCGACCAACGGCAAGAAGAAGGAGGTGTACGAGATCAGCGGGCACCGCGACTGGATGGCGACGGAATGCCCGGGTGGAGTGATGCACAAAGAGCTGGCGGCTCTGCGGAAGGCCGTGGCGAGCGGGAGCTGATTCCGGGGCCGCCGAAGCGCTGTCCGCCGACAACCGGGCCCGGGAGGCGTGGTCGTGCGAAACGACGTACGCCGCACTGGGCCCGGTCGGTGGAAAGAGTGCGGCAACCCGCTCCGTACCTCGTACCGCGTTCGGTGGCCCTCGCAGCCCGGGCGGCAGACGTGACGCGTTCTTCGAAAGCGGCGCGGCTCGGAGCGACCGGCACCATGTCTGCGAATAACCCTTCGATAAGCGCCGGTTAACACTGCTACCGTCACCGACGTGGCGAAACTCAATCAGATCATCGCAGTGGAGAAGGGCGTCAAGTCCAAGTCCCATCAGGACCTGACGTCCGCTCATCACGGGCTGCAGAAGCCCGCCCTGCTGGCCGGGATCTCGCGTAGCTATCAGCCCAAGGACGAGGAGGGCGAGCAGTTGCCGCCCGAGTCGACCCGGGTGCAGGTGCAGGCCGAGAACGTGCTGCGGGACACCGCGGCCACGCTGACCCGGCTGTTCGACGTGACCGCCACCAAGGACTGGGCCAACTGCTCGGCCCGCGCGGATGTGAAGGTCGACGGGCGGGTGCTCGTGGCCGACGTGCCCGTGTCCTATCTGCTCTTCCTTGAGAAGCAGCTCACCGACCTCAACACCTTTGTGCGGAAGCTGCCCGTGCTCGACGCCTCCGAGTCGTGGGTCCAGGACCCGTCGACCGACGCGTGGAAGACCGAGCCGGTGCGGACGCTTCGTACGAAGAAGGTCCCCCGGAACCACGTCAAGGCCGAGGCAACCGAGAAGCACCCCGCCCAGGTCGAGGTGTACTACGAGGACATTCCCGTCGGGTACTGGACGACCGTGAAGTTCTCCGGGGCCCTTCCCGCGCGGCGGGTCAACGAGCTGCTCGACCGTGTCGAGAAGCTGCAGCAGGCCGTCAAGTTCGCCCGGGAAGAGGCGAATGGCGCGGAGGTCACCGACGAGCGCGTCGGGGACGCCGTGTTCGGCTACCTGTTCGGGTAGCCTCACTATCTCCCCGGCCATCACTCACTTGGCGGCCGGGGTGCGCGAGGAGCGCAAGCTGAACCTGAAGCTTGTCGTGACTGCGCGGTTCCAGTGGAGGTTCGAGTCCTCCTCGCGGCACCAGCCCGGCACCCGTACGACCTGTGCACCTCGCGCAGGAGCACAGGGTGCCTTCGCGCCGCGGTAGCCCAACTGGCAGAGGCAGACCGTGCTCAATCTCAGACTATTGCTCCAGACTCAGCATTCGCCGCCGATCGCCGGATCGACCGGACCCAGGCTCCGGGCGTCGAAATGCCGGTTCAAGTCCGGCCCGCACAGCTCGATGTGCGGTGGTCCAAAGGCAGGACGCGGCGACATGAAACTGACCTGGGTTCTCAAGCGTGCCGGCGTGCCGCATGGGTGGCATCACAGGGCTCGGGGGCCGGCTACGCCCCCGGGCCCGCTCCCGTTTTCGTTCCGCTCCCGTTTTCGTTCCGGTTCCGGTTCCGGTCCCCGTTCCCGTTCCCGTTCCTGTTCCCGGTTCCAGCGTGCTCCCGCCCCAGCGTGCTTGCGCTTGCGATTGCGTTCATAAAGAACCCGGCTTTCCCTGGAATCGTCACATCGTGGAAACGCCCGTGCCCGGTTTTCCCGCCGACCGCGATCTATCGTAGAAAACCAAGGACCGTACACACCGCCCGGCCGACGTCGCCCGAAGGCATGCCACCCGCAACCGCCCTCGTCCCGACAGGAGCCCCGTGCCCGTGCCGCGACCGTTCCGCACTGTCCTCCCGCTCTGGCTCACGCACGCGCTGCGGGCGCAAAGAGGGCCGGTGCCGTGGAACGCCGTGCTGCGTGGGGTTCTCGCCGCCGGGCCCTTGCTGGCCGTGGCCGTGCTCGTGGGACGGGAGTCCCTCGGTGTCATGGCCGCCCTCGGTGCCATGTTCGCCGGGATCAACGACCGGCCGGGGAGCCGGCGCGTGGCCGTGCACCGGATCGGAGTGCCCGGTCTCGCGGGGGCTGCGGGCCTCGTCGTCGGCACGTATGCCGGGGAGGGGTTCGGGGCGGTTCCGCTGACCCTGGTACTCACCGCGCTGGGGCTGCTCGCCGGGGCCGTCAGCGCGGTGGGGCCCGTGGCGTCCGGGGCCGGAACCCAGCTGCTCGTCGCCGCGGCCATCGGGGCCGGGATGCCGTTGCCCGAGCCCGGGTGGCAGCGGGCCCTGTTCTTCCTCGCCGGCGCCGGCTGGCTGATCGTGCTGCGGCTCGCGCTGCCCACCCCCGGAGCGATGGCCAGCGACTTTCGCTTCGACGGGGAGCGGGCGGGGGTCGCCGGCGTGTACGACGCGATCGCCGAGCTGCTCGCCGCTGTGGGCGGTGAGCAGGCCGGCAGCCGGCGGGCCGCCCTGACCGCCGCACTCGATCACGCCCAGGACACGCTCGCGGGGCCGCGGCTGCGGCGGTACGCCAGTTCCGCGGCCGAGCGGCGGCTGCGGGCGCAGTACGCCGCCGCGCTGCCGCTCGCCGAGGCCGCGACCGCGCTGGCCTGGGCCGGGGAAGCCCTGCCCGCCCGCACGGGGGAGGGGCCGCGGCGTCTCGCCGTCGCCGTGCGGACCGGGGAGCCCTGCGGGCCGCTGCCCGCGCCCGCCCGGACCGTCCCCGGACTGCGGGCCCTCGACGACGCGCTGCTGCACGCCGCCGAAGCCTTCGACCGCGGTGGCCCGGGCCCCCAGAGGGCCGCCGGCAGCCACCCGCTCGGGCGCGGCGCCGAACAGACCGCGCGCAAGGGCCTGCATCTGCGGCCCCTGCGCGTCAGTGCGCTCCTGCGCACCGTCACGGGCACCGGAGGACGCGAATACGGCTTCCGCGTCGCCCTTTGCTACGGCGCGAGCGTCGCCGTCGCGCAGGCACTGCACCACGTGCACTGGTACTGGCTTCCCGCGACCGCCGTGTTCCTCGTGAAGCCCGACCTCGGTCCGCTCGTCTCGCGCGTCCTGAACCGGGCGGCCGGTACCGTCCTCGGCGCCCTCGTCTTCGCGGGGTTCGCGGCCGTGCTGCCCCGACCCGAGGGGCTCATCGCGCTCGTGGCGATCAGCGGAGCTCTCATCCCCGTCGCCACCCGGCACTTCGCCGCGCAGACGGCCACCGTCACCGTCCTCGTGCTCGCCCTCGTCATGGTCGGCGGTGAGCCGGAGGCCTCCTGGGGCCGTATCGGCGAGACGCTGCTGGCCTGCGCGATCGTGCTGGTCGTCGGGCACCTTCCGGCGCCGGGGCAGCGCGGCGGGAACGTACGGGCCCGGCTGGCCGCCGCCACCGACGCCGCGCACGCCTATCTCACGCACGTCCTGAGCGGCGCCGACGGCGGCGGTGCGCACGGTGGCGGCGCCGACCTGGCCGCCCGCTGGGCGCTGCGCCGCGAGGCCTACCGGACGCTGGCCGAGGCCCGCGCCGCGATCGACCGTTCCTCCGCCGAACTGCCCACCCTGGCCCGCCACACGGAAGGCACCGACGACGTCGCGGCCACCCTCGAACGCCTCGTGGACACCACCACCGCCTACGCCGTGCACCTCGACGACACGGGACGGCTCACCCCGCGGCACACCGAGCGACTCGCCACCCTCCTCGACGAACTGGTGGACCGCCGGGAGCGCGCCGGGCTCGCGGCCTCCCCGGCCAGGCCCTCTCCAGCGGGCCCCTCCCAGGCCGGGCCGCGCGGCGCCTGAGGAATGCCGAGAACGCGCGAACGCGCGAACGCCGAGGGAGGGGAAGTGAGCAGTCGCTCGACTTCGCCCTGCGGCACCGCCGAGGGCCGCATCACCACCTCGCTCGCTCCGCACGCGCCGTACACCGTGGGCGACGCCGACCTCGCCGCAACCGCCCGGCTGGCCCGTGAACACGGACTGCTCGTGCACATCCACGCCTCCGCGAACCGCGCTCAGACAGACGCCAACCTCGCCCGCCACGGCCGTACACCGATCGAGATCCTGGCCGGCGCCGGCCTCCTCGACACCGACCTGCTCATCGCGCACGCCACCGGCATCGTGGAGCGCGACCTGCCCGTCCTCGCCCGCGCGACCGGTCGGATCGCCGTGGCCAGCGCGCCCCGCGGCTACCTCAAGTTCGCCTGGCGCCCACCACCACTCCGGTACGGGCCCTGCGCGAACTCGGCATTCCCGTGGGGCTCGCCACGAACGGGGCCGCCTCCAACAACTCCCTGGACGTATGGGAGTCCATGGCGCTCACCACGCTGGTACAGAAGTTCACCGAGGCCGACCCAGGCTGGCTGACGTCCCGTCAGGCACTGCATCACGCGACACTGCAGAGTGCCCGTGCGGTCGGGCTCGGTGAACGGATCGGCAGCCTCGCACCGGGACGCAGGGCCGACATCATCCTGGTCGACCTGACAGGACCGCACACCCAGCCCGTGCACGATCTCGCGGCCACTCTCGTGCACAGCGCCCGCTCCAGTGACGTACGCACGACGATCGTCGACGGACGGATCCTCATGCGCGACCGCGAACTCCTGACCCTCGATGTCCCAGCAGTCGTACGGGAGATCAACGCGCGCATGCCCGCACTGATCGACCGGAGCCACGGCAAGCGGATCCAGGACTACGACACCTGAGACGCTGGACGACACCGTGCCCGAAAAGTAGATTCGCGCCCACCGATGAGTTCCGCTCCTCCCTTCGGTCCACCTCTGAGAAGGCACCGCACCGAAGGAGTAACCATGACGCTTCCGCCGATCGTGTCGCGCGAGGAATGGCGTGCCGTACGCGAGGAACTGCTGGCAAGGGAGAAGGCCGCGACCCGGGCGCGGGACGCGCTCAACGCCGACCGGCGACGGCTGCCCATGGTCGAGATCGACAAGGAGTACGTCTTCGAGGGCGGCGACGGCAAGGCGACGCTGGTGGACCTCTTCGAAGGCCGACAGCAACTGGTTGTCTACCACTTCATGTTCGCGCCCGAGTGGGACGCGGGTTGCCGCAGCTGCTCGGCGTTCGTCGACCAGATCGGACACCTCGCGCATCTGCGCGCGCGGGGCACCGAGTTGGCACTGGTCTCCAGGGCGCCGTACACGAAGATCCTGCCCTTCAAGGCGCGGATGGGGTGGACACTGCCCTGGTACTCGTCGTACGGCAACGACTTCAACCACGACTTCCAGGTGTCGTTCGGGGGCGATGAGGGCGATAAGGGTAATAAGGGCGATGACGGTGGCGAGGGTGGCCAGGTCGAAGGGTCTGGAGAGCCTTACGAGAGGCCGGGAGTGAGCTGCTTTCTGCGGGACCGGGAGCAGATCTTCCACACGTACTCGACGTACGAGCGCGGACTCGACGGACTGGGTTCCACCACGAGCTTCCTGGACCTCACGGCCCTCGGTCGGCAGGAGGCGTGGGAACAGCCCGAGGGGCGCGCGTCGGCGCTGGGCGCACCCGCGGGCAGCGAACGCATCCGGTACCACGACGAGTACGAGGACTGAGCGCGGCGCCTCACGAAACTGGGCGCGGCAGCCGTACGAGGACTGAACGCGGCCGCCTCACGAGAGCGTGGGAGCCGTCCGCGCCGGCTTGAGAGGTGGTCCACGTTCCGTTGTGACCATGTGTCGACTACGTCTCAGTAACGTCACTTCGCGAGACCTTGACCCCATGATGCGCGTTTAACTCTTCAAGGGCTCTCAAGAGAGCAGCGCTACATGGAGGTGCAGGATGTTGAACGGTCGAACGGTGCTGGAGCGTTTTCCCGCCGGCGGGCCGCGTGGTTCCTGGCCCGCGGAGGAGTTCGCGCACGCGCGTCGCCTTGAGGGGCAGCACGTCGATGTCGTGATGGACCTGTCCACGGACACCTTCCTGGTCGTCGTACGGGAACTCGTCGAGTGAGCCGGGCCGGGCAGAGCCGGGCCGGCCGTCGGGTACATCAACGCAACTTCGGCGTCGGCACCTTTGCCGTCGGCTCTACTACCGTCGGCTTCTTCACCGCGAACTGATCGGCCTGCAGCCCGTACAGCTCGGCGTAGACGCCACCCGTGGAGAGGAGTTCGTCCGGAGTACCGGACTCGACGAGACAGCCCTGGTCGAGAACATGCACCAGATCGGCGTGGCGCACCGACGCCAGCCGGTGCGTGATGAGGATGACCGTCTGACCGGTACCTGCCAGGGCCCGGATCTTCTCGAAGACCTCCAGCTCGGCGCGCGCGTCGAGCGCCGCCGTCGGCTCGTCCACGACCAGGATCGCGCCCCGCCGGTACGCCGCCCGTGCGATGCCGAGCCGCTGCCACTGGCCGCCCGACAGCTCGTGCCCGCCGCTGAACATCCTGGCCAGCAGGGTGTCGAGCCCTCGCGGCAGGTCCGCCACCACGTCCTCCGCGCCGGCCTCCTTGACGGACTCGCCCAGCCGCTCGTCGGTGAGCGGCGCCGAGGCCCGGCCGATCGCGACGTTCACCCGGGCCGTGAACGGCCACCGCTTGAAGTCCTGGGCCACCATCGCGATCCGCTCGGCGAGCTGGTGCCGGTCGGCGGTCGCCGCGTCCACGCCGTCCCACAGGATCCGGCCGCGCTGTGGCGCGTACAGGCCGGACAGCAGCTTGACCAGGGTGGTCTTCCCGGAACCGTTCTCCCCGACGAGCGCCACGATCTTGCCGAGCGGCACACTGAGCGTCAGGTCCGACAGCGCGGGCCGGGCCGCGCTGCCCGGATAGGTGAACGTGACGTTCTCGAAGCGGATCTCGCGCGGCTGTTCGGGCAGCGGCGTGCCGCCGACCGGGATCGTCCGCTCGGCCGCCACCACGTACAGGCGCTGCAGGTCCCCGACGAACAGGGCCTCCTCATGGAGGGTGTTGACCTCCAGGACGAGCGTGTCGAGATTCGCGGAGCCCGTACGGATCGCGATGACCGCCGTGCCCGCCACGGACAGCGCCATCGCTCCGGCCAGCAGCAGTCCGCCGAGCGTCGCGTACGTCGCCATGGTGGCGAGGCCGGTCCAGGCGGCCGCGATCAGACCGGTTCGAGCTTCCAGTCGGGCGAGACGGGCCTGTTCGGCCTCGGCGGCCTCCGACATGGCGCGGAAGTGCCGCAGCAGGAACGGGCCGACGCCGTGGACGCGGATCTCCGGCGCGGCGGCGGGCTCGGTGAGCAGACCGCTGATCAGCCGGCCGGCCCGGGCGTGCTGCACCCAGGCGTGCCACGACGCGTAACGGCGCCGGGCGATGGTCAGTGCGCTCCAGGCACTCGGCAGCGTCATCGTCATCAGCAGGGGCAGCAGCGCCGGGTGAGTCGTTGCAGACGCCGTGTCCCCCACAGATCGTGTCCCATTAGCGGTGGGTTGATGCCTCAGCTCGTGTCGCGTAACGGCGGCGCATCGTGTCTCTTTCATCGGTTGTCGGAGTGTCGGAAGCCGCGCTGCTCTGGCTGCTTGATGCCAATCATCTCAGGCCCAGGTTGTCGCCAGGATCCAGGCGCCGCGAGGCTCGCCGCAGAAGCGTGGCTGCCTGGGGGCTCTCCCGGGGCGGCCATCCAGGTATGGCCTGGTCGCCAAGGTCAGGTGACGACGCGGCGCTGGAAGTGGTGCATCCCTTGCCAGAGGAGCAGGGCTGTGAAGCCGATGAGGGCTGGATAGACGACGTAGAGGCTCAGGTGCGGGGCGGGGGTGACCGAGGCGCGGAAGCCTTCGCTGACGTAGGTCAGGGGATTGGCCAGGGACAGCGCCTGGACCCAGCGGATCTGGTCGAGCGTACTCCACGGGTAGAGGGTGCAGCCGAGGTAGAGCAGCGGTGTCAGCATGATCGCGAATAGCGCGGTGACGCTGCGCGGATCGAGGGCGGTGCCCAGGAAGAGGCCGAGACTCGAGCACATCAGTGCCGCGATCGGCGCCAGGGTCAGAAGCACGGCCCAGTGGAGGTGGAGGTCGGGCCGGGCCGAGGGGACGAACTCTGCGAGCGGGAAGACGACAACTGCGGCCAGCAGACCCTGGAGCGCACCGGCGAGGACCTTGGCGAACGCGACGAGGCCGACGGGAATCGGGGACAGGACGCGGTCGTCGATCTCGCGTGTGTAGCCGAACTCCTGCACCAGTGGCATGGCGACCGCGAAAATGCCCTGGAAGAGGACGACCATCGCGAGCATTCCCGCCAGGAGCGTGGTGGCCTCATCCGCCGCCTGGGTGCCGGAGCCGTGGCCCGGGGTGATCTTCGGGGTGACGTAGCCGAGCACGAACAGCAGCATCAGCGGTTGCACGACGGTGCGGGCGATGAAGTTGCTCGGTTGCTTGCGCAGGACCGTGAGGTCGCGGGCGAGCAGGGCGCCGACCGCGCGGCACGTCGCGGTGGCGGAGGGGCGGATCGGTGTGGCAACTGGGTCGAAGGCAGCGGTGGTGGTGTCCATCAGTCGCGTAGTTCCTTGCCGGTGAGGCGGATGAAGACGGTCTCCAGGGAAGGTTCTTCGATGCGGACGTCGCGCAGGCCGATGCCCGCGACGGCGGCGGCGGCGGCGATGGCCGGGAGCACCGTCTGGTCTCCGTGGACGGTCAGCAGGACGGAGTCGTTGAGGATGTGCACGTCGCGGACCCCGGGTACCTGCTTGCGCAGGAGCGCCGCGAGATCCGGTGGTCCTGTATCGGTGGTCACCGCAATGACGGTGTCGGCGTCGACCAAGCGTTTGAGCGCCTCCGGGGTGTCGAGGGCCAGCAGATGTCCGTGATCGATGATGGCCACCCGGTCGGCGAGCTGGTCGGCCTCCTGCATGTCGTGGGTGATCAGGACGATCGTTTGGCCGGCGGAGCGCAGCCCGCGCACGATCTCGTGCAGGGCGAGACGGCTTTGGGGGTCCAGGCCGCTGGTCGGCTCGTCGAGAAAGAGCACCTCTGGCCGGTGCAGGATCGCCCGCGCGATCATCAATCGCTGTGCCATGCCTCCAGACAGGCCGTCCACCGCCTTGCCTCCGACGTGCGCGAGCGCGACCTGCTCAAGCCTGAGGTCGGCTTCGCGGCGGGCATCGGTGGTGCGCATGCCGAAGAACCGACCGTGGAAGATCAGGTTCTCGCGCACGGTCAGGCTGCGGTCGAGAGTGTTGCGCTGGGGTACCACGCCGATGTTCCGGCGAGCGTCGGCGGGCCGGTCCGCGACGTCGATGCCGGCCACCCAGGCCCGGCCGGCTGTTGGTACGACGCCCGTGGTCAGCATGCCCACCGTGGTGGACTTGCCCGCTCCGTTCGGGCCGAGGAGAGCGAACACCTCGCCCCGGCGTACCGACAGGTCGAGGCCGTCCACGGCGGCCGTGCCGTCTGGATAAGTCTTGCTCAACCCTTCGGTGCGGACGATCGCGTCGGCGGGTGGAGAACCCTCCGAGGAGGAGGCCACGCGGCGCTGGATGAGAGAGGGCATGGATGCTCCCAGTTTTTTGGACTAGACCGTCTAGTCCAAGTCATTGACTATAGTATTGGACTCATGAGTCCAAGTCGTCAACATCAGGCTCCTGCGGGATCGGCGCCCTCAGCACACGGCGCCCGCCCAGGCCGACCCGGAAAGCGGCGGGCGATCATCGACGCGGCCAGACACGTATTCCTGCGCAACGGCTTCACCGACACCAGCGTCGATGCGATCGCAGCGGAGGCCGGAGTCTCGAAGCAGACGATTTACAACCACTTCGGCGACAAGAAGAGCCTGTTCACCGCGGTCATCGAGGCGGCGCAGCGCGACGCGACGAGCGAGTCCGAGTCCCGGTTCGCGACCGAGTTCAAGGAATCGGGCGACCTGGACCGCGACCTACGCGCGGCCGCACGTCTCTGGGTGGAACTGGTCCTGGCAAAGGACCTCAACGCACTACGCCGCGTCATCATCTCCGAGCAGGTGCGCCACCCCGAGCTCGCCGAAGAATGGGCGCGCCCGCGTGCCCCGTTCGAGGCGGCCCTCGCCCAGGAGATCGAGCAGCAGGTTCGTAAGGGTGTCCTTGATGTGCCCGATGTCGAACTGGCTGCTCATCAACTCGTCCTGCTCACCGCCCATGAGGCGGCGCATCAGTCCAGCTATGGCATGCACGAGCTCTCGCCCGCCGAGGTCAACAAGATCGTCAATGATGGCGTTGACATGTGGCTGCTCAGCTACCGAACACGGCAGTGAGGAGCGAGGTGATGGTGCAGTCGGCGGTCAGCTGCACGACCCGAACGGGGCAGTCCGGTCGCCGACAGCGGGGAGTCGGCGGACGTTCTCGCCGTTGGCGGCCTGCTCGCGCAATCGCATGATCTCGTCGTGCTGGGCGGCCAACCGGGAGATCGCCAGGGTCTTGAACTCGGACAGCTTCGTCAGCTCCTCATTGCGGTCGGTGATGCGTCTCTTCAGTTCGGCGTTCTCCTTCTTGAGCCGCTCGATCTGCGCGACTCGGGGATCGAGGATTTCCCCAGCGTCCTGAAGTTCCCTGAGCCGCCGCTCGAACTCCTCGGCGAGGTGCTGGTAGGCACCGGGCCTGGTGGTGCCGTCGCGGTTGGGTTTGGGGTAGAAGCCGGTGCGGGTGACCCCGGCCAGGGCGGCGAGGGTCTTGAGGTCCGCCTTTCCCCCGGGCGGCAGGTTCCCGCTCAGGATCCGTTCCATAGCAGCCCGGATTGCGGCCTCGTTGCGAGCTTTGTCATCCCAGGTGAGCCGGGCCATGTCACTCCTCTCCACCGGACGCGGCCTGGGCGGCGTCGATCTCGGCGACGACTCGCAGGGCGCGATCGCGCTCGGGTACCAGCCGTGCTTTCTCGCCCTTGGCCACCCGAGGGCTCTCGATGAACACATCGATGGCGGTGGCCTGTCCGGCCCAGACAGGACGGTGGCAGGGGTGGTGGGTGGCCTGCGGGCAGCGAGCCGAGTCGCACATGCCGACCAGTGGCTTCGCCGCATCCGGCGTGCCGGCCAGGCGCAGGCACAGGGCCTTCGACGGGTCACGGAACCAGCAGAAGTTTGCAGGCCCGACGTGCAGCGTCTTGGCCTGTTTACGCAGGAGATTCTCCAGGTGACGGTCGTCCTTGAGGATCTTCGGGTCTGTGCGGGCCGCGTCCTTCAGCTGGGCATCCACGTGGTGGAATGCCTCGATCAGGCCGCGTGCACCGGGACCGGCGGGCATACGGCCTGCTTGGACATCGCGGAATGCCTCCACCGTCAGCTGCACGTGATGGGCTTCTTCGGCTTCTTCGATCTCGGCATGGAACAGTCGCTGGGATCCGCCGGGGCGAGCGGCATAGCCCTCCGTGGTGGCTACGGAGATGTGCTTGAGGGCGATCTTCGCCGCCAGCAGACCCCCCGGCCGCTCCGCGATGGCCAGGGACAGCGTCCGTCGCAGCATCCTGGCATTGAGCGGGCCTTGGGGGATGATCGGGAGTCCCCAGCGCTCCCGGTTGCCGGTCCGCTCCAGCCAGCCACGCAGGTTCTTCAATCGGCCGGACAGATCGATGGTGCCGAACAGCGCCTCACCGGCAGGCCGGTTCACCAGGCGTTCGGCGAGGGCCACGGCTCGGTCCACCTGCTCGATGACCACCCACTCGTCGGGGACTCCCCCGAACTTCTGCCCTTTGATCAGGCGGCTGGCGAGCCGAAACCGGCGGCCGCCCCCAGACGTTGTCACAGCAGGGAGTCGGCACCCTGCCTCGATCTCCAACAGTTCGCTGGTCCGCATTCCGCTGAGGGCGCAGGTCACCGCCAGACAGGCTGTCACCGCATGGTCGACCATGAAGAAGAGATCGCCCTCAGCCAACGGCAATGTCCACGGGATCAGCTCGCCGTCCCCCAAGCGCGGGATGGCTGCGGCCTGCCGGGCCAGCGGCGGCTGGAATCCGACCTCGGCGGCCAGGGCGGTCAGTTCAGGGATCATTTGCCGACGCGCGTCGTCTCCGAATCTGCGGGCGTCGATGGTGCGGGCGAGTGCTTCCCACCCCAGGTGCTTCAGGGGACCCTCCTGTCCCAGCGTGGTGCGCTTCCGCAGCTGAACATCATCAACCGCGGGCAGGGGTTCGCCATTGGCCCGCATGATGGCCAGGACCTGCCGCAGAGCGGGAAGGTGCGCCAGGGTGACGCTGCCTGACACCGTCGTGTCCGCTCGGGACGTGCGCGCCGTGTCCATCAGGTCTGCCAGATGCGGCCCCACTTCATTGACGACGTACAGGCAGGTGGCCAACAGCGGCTGCAGCATGGAGTCCGGCACGGGCGGTGTGAGGTTCGGCCCCTTCGACTTGTAGCCGACGACCTGGGTGGCGGTCTTCCCTCTCCACGGGACAAACCCGGTTTCGTAGCTGTCGCTGGACAGCAACTCCTCGTACTGGGCAATCAGTTTGAGGATCCGGACATGCGCCACGGTTGAGTACGGTTCGAGACGTCGCCTTGGCCGCCCGGGGACCGGGACGCTCCACGAGTAGTGCTCCAGGTACCGTTCGCACATCTCCTGCGTGACATCCTCCAGAGCCGTGATCCCTTGCTCGGTGAGCCAGTTGAACCACTCGGTGTATCGCTGCAGGAAGTTGAAGCAGGTCCGGGGAGAACGGGCGGCCCGCAGCGCATGCGCGCACTCCAGCACCGCCTCGTACTGCGGGGCCAGCATCGCCAGCAGGATCTCCTTGGCCACGATTCTCCATAGCGGATTGACGATCCGGGGGAAGTCCCAGATCTGCTCGTGGTCGGACATCATCCGGTGTGCGTCCGCGAGGCCGGAGAACACCCAACGGTCCTGCTCGAACCGCGGGCGTGTCGCACCATCGACGAGTCGCAGCCCGGCGATCTCACACACGTCACTCTGAGCGAAGACCGAGGCCAGCCGACGGTGACGGGAAAGAAGTGCATGTACGGGAGGGTGCGTCACAGTGTGGCCTCCTCGGGCCTCAGCGGGAGATCAGTGTCGTCGTCCTCCACCTCGCGTTCGCCCTTCGCCTTGGCCTCGACGGAGAGCTTCGGCAGGATCTCGCTGGTCAGACGATCGGCGTACGGACCGAAGACCCGAACGAAGTTCTCCGTAGGCATCTGCCGGAACTGGCGCGCGAAGAAGGCGTTCAGCCGCAGCAGGTTCGCCGCGTGACGTGGTAAGAACACCGACAGCGGGCACAGAAGACACACCCACGGCCGGGCCGGACACGGTTGCCCGGCCGGACCGTGGACTCCGGCCAGTTGATCGGCGCACGCAGCGGTGAACACATCGCGCTCGCCGCCCACCAACTCGGCAATCGCCGTGGCATCCAGCTTGAGCCGCTTCACCTCGTCAGGAAAATCCTCGGCGAACTGCGCTGCCTGCCCCGCAGAGAGCACCACCGGCGGCAGCGCCTTGCGCAGGATGTCGGCCTGACCGTCCTCGATAATCGACTCCACCGCATCGAGCTGCGCAGGACTGGTCGGAGTGACGTAGTGATCGCCTTCGGTGCGGGCGGTGTGGTTCGGATCGATCGTGGCCCGTCCGGTCCACCCTCGCCGGGCCAATCGTTCGTGGTACGTCGCACGAATCCGGCCGCGATGGATCACGAACGGCTTCCCCGCATCGTCCACCAGGCCCAGCTGCTTCACCAGATCACGATGACGGCCCGTGCCCAACGGAGGGCCGACAACCGGACTGAACTCCCCACTCGTCGTGTACCACTTCGGCGTGTACGAGATCCACAGCTGCCCACGGATCTCGGCGTCAGTGAAGTTCCGCAGCGGCGCCGAGTACGCCAGCCACCGCTCCAGCAGCCGCACCGCCCGAGCCGGAAGATTGGAACTCTCCCGCGCAGTACGCCCCTTGATGTAGGTGATCAGCATCGTGGCGTCGCCGGTCCACTCGAGACCGTCCAACCCCAGATCGTCAATGCCGTCCGGCACGACCCCGCAGTACATGCCGAACAAGACGGAGTAGGCGACTTGGACGACCGGATGCGGAAACAGATCACTGCGTACCTGCCGCACTGCCCGGCGCAGGTCCCACTGTGTCGACTTCGTGCCCTGGGTCCGCGCCCGGTACACGGGCCGGTCCGGAAAGGGGCCGTCCCGCAACAGCAGCCAGGCGATGTCCTGCGGACTGTGGTGCGCGCTCGCCGACGGCTCGCCGCCCTGCGCGGCCAGCTCCAGAGCCCGCCGGTGACGGGCCCAACTGTCGTCCACCACCGCCCGGCACGACGTCTCCAGCCGCTCCCACTCTCCATCGGTGTACGCCTTGTACGGGCTGGTGCCTCGATACGCCTGGATCTGGTTCCCTGTGAGATACGTCCGCACCTCCGGACGCAGGGCTCCGGTGACCGCGTCGAAGCCCTTCAACAGCATGCGGGTCTCGCGCTCACGCGTATACGTGCTGGCCATCCAGTAGCGGACCAGCGCGGCCCGCGTCAGATCCGGGGCACGCCCGGTGAACCCGGCCTCAGCCAAGGCACTCACCATCTTGCGGAGGGCCACCGCGTACGCCTTCGCCGTGTTCTTCGCGCCGATACCGCCAGAGGGATGCGCGTTGGCCGCGAGCCCCTTAGCAAGATCACGCGCCAGCCCGGGATTGGGCAGACCCTCCAGAACAGCCGTCCACTCACGACCGTTGGGAAACACGAAGCGCACCGCCAACGGCTCGTCCATCACGTACGCGGGCATCCGCCGGCCTCCTCGTCATCGAACTCGGCCGCGGCTTCGGCGGCAGCCTCCGGATGCAGTGCGTCGGCCGTGTCCTTGTAGGCGTCGCGATAGATCCGTGTGACGTCCAAGCGAGCGATGTAAAGCTCCGTCGACAGGACGCTCTGGTGGCCGAGCAAGTCCCGCAGGATCAGCATCGGATCGTTCCGGGTCAGATAGAGAGCCATCGCGGCGTCGTCTCCGGTGTCCGCCGCGAGGGCAGCCGCCCGCTGGTAGTAGCCCGTGACCAGCCACTCCAGGGTCGCCATCGCCATCGAGTGACGCAGCCGGTGCGGGGCCACCGTCGGAAACCGCGGCTCGAACCGCTCGCGGATACGGGCCGACGTGCGACGGAAGACCGTCGCCCAGTCCACGAACGGCTTCCCCGAGGACTGCAGGCCCAGCAGCGGCGACCCGCCATCCGGACCGACCAGACGCAGCCGCTCGGCCGGACGCAACTTCCGCCACGACCTCCGCTTCCCGTTGAGGAACGCGCCCTCCCAGTCGGGCTCCTTCACCACCAGCGGCTCACCCAGATTCGATGGCGGCCGCCACGTGAAGCCCTCGGCCGACGCCGCCCGGTCCAACTCGATGTACTGGTGCACCTCGGCGAGCGCCTCATAGCTGATCCACGTTGTGCGGGCCTTCTGCCCCTTGGTGATCGCATGGCTCAGCGGAAACAGCACGGGCAGTGTTCGCGAGCGGGACGGAAGAGGCGGCACTTCGTAGACCGTCAGGTGTGTGAACTCCTGCCGCCGCAGGCCGCTGGACAGCACCAGTCGGCCCATCGCCGCGTTACGCGCCCCTTCCCGGCCGCGGTAGCTCGGGTCCGGCTCGCCATCCGGGCCGAGCCCTGCCAGCCCCCGCACGAACAACTCCGCGAAGTCCCGTTCCAGGTACTTGATCGTTGTGTGCGGCCTGGGTGTGCGCAGCTTGGCGAGGTTCCGCTCCACATCGACCAGAACCCCATCCGCCATGCGTCGGCCTGTCCGGTAGCTGAACGGCACGGCGGCGGCGATGCCTTCGTCACGGGCCCATGTGTAGAAGCCCGACAGGATCCCCATGTTCAGGTTCCAGGTGCTGGGGTCCCAGCGGTCCGTCAGCTCGCCGGCCAGCCGGTACTCGGCGTACATGCCCAAGGTGGCGCGCAGGTCCTGACCGTCACCCAAGGGGCTGACCCCCCGGACCTGGAGGAACGTCAGCCAGTCGCGGAGGCAGCTGGCGCTGTTCTGCCAAGTGCGTGTGGCTGGGGCACCGTTCAGCGGAAGCTCACGCAGCCAGCGGTTGACGAACACCGTCGGCCGGGGCGCTCCTGGAGCGTCCTCGAATCTCAGGTCGTCGTCGATGAGTACGGGCATCCGGTCCCGGATGAGCGGCTGCCGAGCCACATCCCAGGACTCCCAGCCGGCGGCGGAGAAACCGATCAGTTGCATGGCGCGGAGCCTAGATATTCGACACGGCCTGAATGCAACAGACTTGGAGGAATCACTCCAAGGTGTACCGCGAGTAAAGCGACACGACGATTAAGCAGCGACTTCCGGGTGCAGCACTGTGAGGACGCCGGCCGCCGCGATCAGCGAGATCATCGCGTTCACCACGCGCGTGGCGATCCCGATCATGCGCCGGGCGGACGAGGCGCCGTACTGCGCGGTGTCCAGCAGCTTGTGGAACGCCTCGTCCTCGATGGCCGACAGTTCGACCGTCGCGGCCCGTTCCAGATACAGCTCCGTCGCGACCCGTTCCACCTTCGGTTCGAGGCGGCCGGTGGCGTACGTCGAGGCGGCGCGCAGCAGTGCGGCGAGCAGCGTCACCACGGCGACCGCGACAAGTGCGGGCACCGCGTCCCGCAGCCGGTCCGCGACCGGGCCGCCGCCCATCAGGCGCCCCAGGACGCTGTTGACCGCCAGCAGACTCACCGCCTGCGCCAGACCGCGGCTCACTTCCGCGGCCAGGACGATGCGCGCGGCCTGGCGGTCCGCCTGCCACGCCAGCCGGAAACTGGACGCGAGCAGCGCGGGCAGCCGCGTCAGCATGGCACGGAAGTTCAGCTCCATGAACGCGTTGGAGTGCTGTGACCAGCCCATGTCGTAACGCAGCGGGCCGCCGAACAGAAGCCGCTCGGACTCGGAGGGTTCAGGCCCGTCCGCACCGGCTTTCCCGCCGGTGGCCCCCGGGGCCGGCTCCTTCCGGGTGGCACCTGGCCCTTTCCGGGCGGCTTCTGGGGACTTTGCCGACGTGGTCCTCTTCGATGGTCCCGATGACTCAGCAGACCTCACCGTTGACCTCCCCGATCGTGGACGGACGGCCACTATCGCGGTGTGGGGCGCTGTCGGGCAGGGCGCGTGCCCGCTCCGGTACGGCGTAACCGGAGCGCGCCCGGGCGCTCGTGGCCGCGCGCTGTGCCATGCCCGGGAACGTGTGCTTCCACGCACCCGGGGGCGGGAGAGAACTGTGGCGGACCGAACGTACGACCAGGTGCTGATCGACTCGGGCGCTGATCGACCCAGGCGCTGGTCGACGCGTGTACTGGTCGACTCGTGTACTGGTCGGCTCAGGCGCTGATCGGCCGGGACCAGGCCGGCGGCGTCCCTGTCACCCGGCACAGCGCCAGATAGAGGGGGATCGGCGGGGTGTACGGAAGGGTGCCGTCAGGTGTGTGGATCAGGCCGGGAAGGCTGGGCGAGGCGGGAACGCGCGCCCCTGTGGCGTAGTGCGCGGGCGCGGGCCACTCCAGGGCGACATCGGAGTCGGACGGCACGAGCCACCACCAGTGCGTACTGTCGGCGTACACGCAGCCGACGCGCGGCAGCCGGGGCATCACCAGCGGGCCGATTCTCGCGGGCATCGCCACCGCGTCGCAGCCCAGCGGGGCCCGCATGCCCTCCGGCACGGTCAGCCGCCGCGACCCAGCCGGGCCCGACGTCGCCCGGCCGCGTTCGATGCGGACCAGCGTGTCCAGGCTCAGCGTCCGTGGCGCACCGGCCGAGGTAGCCCTCACACCCATTCAGCCCCTCTCCCGATATCCGCACCGGCCGGTGGCCGACCGGCGGCTCGGCACTGGAACGGTTCAGCTCAAACCCGCTCGTGTCCGGTCGGGAGTGTTCCGGCCGGGGGCATACATATCCCGGTCGGCGAGGAGCCGGCTGGGGCCGGCCGGCTCCTCGCACTCCAACCCAGGTCCGACCGCGGCTCGGCGCCGTTGTTCGCCGAGCGCGGCAGGTCCGCCCAGACCAGCAGTCCGGGACCGGTTTCCTGGGCGCCCCAGGCAGTGCACATCGCCGCGACGAGAAGCAGTCCCCTCCCATGCTCCTCATCAGGGCGCTGTGGCGACGGGTGGGGCTCACCCGGCGCACATCCCTCGTCACGGACGGCTATCCGCAGCAGGTCCTCGCCGTCGTGCAGCTCGCACACCACATGGCGGCTCGCTGTGTGCACGATGGCGTTGGTGACCAGTTCGGAGACGACGAGCTCTGCCGTGTCGCAGGTGTCCTCGCAGACGGCCCACCCCGAAAGCCGGGCGCGCGTCAGGTGTCGGGCCTGTGCTGCGGAGCCCGGGTGTGCGGCCAGCTCGAAGCGGAACCGGCGCTCGGCTGCCGTGTCGGGGCGTACCCCGGCAGTGGCACCAAGACGGAACCGGTCCTCGACGGCGTCTGTTCCTAACGGCGCGGACGGAATCACGCTTGCCACTATCTCCCCGTCGTGAACACTTGGCAAGTGTCACTCTGAAAATTGCAGAGTGCAGTGTTCTGGGCGGTATGGCCATGGCACACTGCTCGCAACAGCATGTGGCGCGGCGTCAGTTGGGTACCCGTACAGGGCCCGAACGGGCGCCGCCCCGGCTGTCCGGACCAAAGTGGAGGTGGACGTGAGTGAGCCGCGGTCCGCGCCGACGGTCGGGCAGGTCGTCCTCGGGCGGCGTCTGCTGGACCTGCGGGAACGCGCGGGGCTCAAGCGTGAGGAGGCGGCGCGCATTCTGCGGGTCACCGCCGCCACCGTCCGGCGTATGGAGATGGCCGAAGTATCACTCAAGATTCCGTACCTCCAGCTCCTGCTGAAGTCGTACGGCGTCTCCGACGGCGAGGCCGAAGCGTTCGTCGCGCTCGCCGAGGAGGCGAACCAGCCGGGCTGGTGGCAGCGGTTCCACGACATCCTGCCGGGCTGGTTCTCGATGTACGTGAGCCTGGAGGGAGCGGCCTCCCTCATCCGCTCCTACGAACCCCACTTCGTACCCGGAGTGCTGCAGACCGAGGAGTACGCGCGTGGCGTCATGGAATCCGGCGCCATCGGCCAGACAAGACCCGAGGACATAGAGCGCCATGTGGCGCTGCGTATGCAACGGCAGGAACTGCTGACGCGCCAGGGCGCGCCCCGGTTCTGGGCCGTGATGGACGAGACCGCCCTGCGCCGCCCGGTCGGCGGCCCCGAGGTCATGCGCGGCCAGCTCGACAGGCTGCTGGAGGCCACGAAACTGCCCAACGTGACACTGCAGATCGCCCCCTTCTCCTCGGGGCCGCACGCGGGCACGTACGGGCCGTTCGTGCTGTTCCGCTTTGCCATGCCCGAACTGCCGGACATGGTCTACAGCGAGTACCTGACCGGTGCCGTCTATCTGGACGCGCGCACCGAGGTGGCAACCCACCTCGAGGTCATGGACCGCATGGCGGCGCAGGCCGCCACGGCACATCGCACGAAGGAGATCCTGCTGGATCTCCGCAAGGAGCTGTGAATGGATCGCATCAAGTCCCGGATACGCCTCGCGCGGATCTACAACGGCATGCCCGCCAGGGAACTGGGCAGCGAGGGCTGGCACAAGCCGTGGAGCGGGGGCAACGGCGGCAACTGCCTGGAGGCGATGAAGCTCGCCGACGGCCGGATCGCGGTGCGTCAGTCGGCCGACCCGGACGGTCCAGCTCTCATCTACACCCCCGGCGAGATGACCGCGTTCATCCAGGGCGCCAAGGCGGGGGAGGCGGACTTCCTGCTCTCCTGAGGCCACCGACCAGTGTCGAGAACGCCGTTGTCGGAACGCCACTGCAAGAACGTCGCCGCGAGAACGCCGATTCAGAACCAGGACCACATGCGCCGTGGCGCGTCCACGAGCCGGCTGACCGCCACCACCGGTAACGGCGGCTGCTCCGCCCGGCTCGGGCCGAGGCTCAGCGCGTAGTGGATCTGCTCGATGGACGGCGGTCCGACCGCGAGGTTGCGGCGGACCGCATCCGACGGGGATTCCTGCCCGGCATGCACGGGGTATGCCGCAGCCATCGTCCCCGTACCGCTCACACCCGCCCCGCAGTGCACGAACACCGGCCCCGGGGGCGCACCGACGACGCCCAGGAAGCGCCGTACCTGGTGCGGCGTCGGGATCTGTCCGTCCCGTACGGGCAGCCGTACGACGTCCAGGCCCGCCCTGTGCGGTCCGGCGAGCTGGGCGGCGGACGGGTCCTCGGCACGCAGGTCGACCACGGTGCGTACGGCCGCACGGAAGTCGTGCCGGCCCCGCACGTCCAGCACGGACGTGAACTGACCTGCCAGGGGCGGTTCCTGGGGGTCGGGGCCGGGACCGGGGGCTCCAGCTCCGCGCCGACATCGTGGTGCGCGCCCCGTTCCTCCCGTCGCACGCACCGTCTTCGTGACGTTCGCCAACCGTCGTCCTGGAGCACCCTCCAGGACCGACCGCCAACAGGGGGACGTGCGGGGATCCACGGAGTTGCAAGGAGACTCACGGAGGCGGCAGCGCGGCGCACAACGCGTTCAGCGCGGCTCCGTAGGCGTGCTCCGAGGGCGTGGCATAGCCCACGACAAGGCCGTCCGGCGCCGCTCCGGCCGCCTCCGGGTGCCGGAACTCCGCGAGCCCGTCCAGCGAGAGGCCCTGCCACACGGCGGCCTTCACCGCGGACTGCTCGCTGCCGGGCGGCAACCGCAGCACCGCGTGGAGCCCGGCCGCGATCCCGGTGACCTCGACATGCGGTGCCTGTACGGCGAGCGCCTCGATCAAACGGTCCCGCCGCCTCCGGTACCGCTGCCGCATCCGCCGTACATGACGGTCGTACGACCCCGACTCGACGAAGTCCGCGAGCGTCAACTGGTCCAGGACGCTCGCCCAGGCCTCCCGCTCGCCCTTTGCCGCCAGCACGTCTTCGACGTACCGCTCGGGAAGGACCATCCAGCCCAGCCGCAGCGCGGGCGACAGGCTCTTGCTGACCGAACCGATGTGGATGACCCGCTCCGGATCCAGGCCCTGCAAGGCCCCGACAGGCTTGCGGTCGTAGCGGAACTCCCCGTCGTAGTCGTCCTCCAGAATCACCCCTCCACGCGCGCGTGCCCAGTCGATCACGGCGGCTCGCCGCGCGGGATGCAACGGCCCGCCGGTCGGGAACTGGTGCGCGGGCGTGAGCAGCACGGCCCGCTCCCTGCCGAGGTCGCCGACCTGGGCGCCGTCCTCGTCGAGGGCCAGCGGGACGGTCCGAACTCCTGCCGCGGCCAGCAGCCCCCGATGGAAGGGGAGACCGTACGACTCGACGGCCAGGGAGCCCCGCAGAATCGTGGGGAAGAGCAGCCGCAGAGCGTGCGCGAAACCCGAACAGATCACGATCCGTCCCGGCTCGGTACGGACACCACGCGCGCGTGCCAGGTACTCCGTGAGCGCCTCCCGCAGTTCGGGTCGCCCCGCGGCATCGCCGGGCCCGAACGCTTCGGCGGGGGCCCGCTGGAGAGCCCGCCGGTACGAGGCGAGCCAGGCGGTGCGCGGGAACGCCGACGCGTCCGGGGTGCCCTGCCGCAGGTCGTGCCGCGGCCCACGCGCGCGTGGAGGTGTCTTCTTGGGTACGCGCGCCTTGGCCTCCAGCGGTTCTGCTCGCTCGGCGACCCGGGTGCCCGAGCCCTGGCGCGCCGTGAGCCAGCCCTCCGCGACGAGCTCGGCGTACGCGTCGGCCACCGTGTTGCGCACCACGCCCAGGTCGGCGGCGAGCGAGCGGTACGGGGGAAGGCGGGTGCCCGGAGCGAGACGCCCGCTGCGGATCGCCTCGCGCAGAGCGCGGATCAGGGCAGCGCGCCGGCCACCCGGACCGGACAGTTTCAGATGCAGGTCGACGCCGATGCGCTCCGCATAATTGACCCATGAATCTGCCATGAAAATGCACCCTACCGGGGGTCTTTGAGGCACATAGATTCATGGTCATGACGACAAACACGATGCACGCCACGCACACTACGCTCGCGGTGATCAGTAGCACTGGGGATGCGACCGAGGCCGCTGGGGTCACCGAGGCCACTGGGGTGGCCTCGCGGGTGGCCGAAAATGTTCGCCCCGCTCGCCCCGTTCGCCTCGACTTCGGGAAGTCCGCTCCCAAGGTCTTCCGCGCCCTCATCGGCTTCGACGCCGCGGCCCGTGAGGGGCTCGATCCGGCTCTCGTTGAACTGATCCAGATATGCGCCTCGCACCGCAACCACTGCGCGTACTGCCTCCACATGCACACCAACGACGCCCGCAGGGCCGGCGAGAGCGAGGACAGGCTGCACATGGTCGCGGTGTGGCGCGAGGCCCCGCACTTCTTCACCGAGAGGGAGCGGGCGGCCCTCGCGCTGACGGATGCGGTCACGCTGGTCGCCGACGGCGGCGTGCCGGACGACGTCTACGCCGAGGCCGCCGCGCACTTCGACGACCGGGAACTGGCCCAGGTGCTGGCCCTGATCCTTGCGATCAACACCTGGAACCGCGTTGCCCTGTCGACGGCGAAGACGGCGGGCACGGACCAACGCTGAGAGCTGTCGTGGGAGCAGCACACCGGGATCACCGGGGTAGGGGAGGGGTAGGGGAGAGAGGCGGGGCCGGGCGAACGCCGGCTACGCCGTCATGGGGCGGTCGTGCGGTCCGATCGGCGCAGGCAGCCGAGAGGCGCCCGTCAGATGACGGTCCACCGCTGCCGCCACCGCCCGGCCCTCGGCGATCGCCCACACGATGAGGGACTGGCCGCGCGCGGCGTCCCCGGCGGCGTACACCCCCGGCACGTTGGTCGCGAAGTCCGCGTCGCGGGTGATCGTGCCGCGGGGGTCGAGGCTCAGGCCGAGTTGGCCGACGAGACCGTCGGAGCGGTCGGGACCGGAGAACCCGAGGGCCAGCAGCACGAGGTCGGCCGGGAGTACGCGCTCGGTGTTGGGGCGCGGGCGGCGCTCGGCGTCGACCTCGACCAGGTGCAGCGAACGCACCCGCCCGGCCGCATCGCCCGTGAAGCGGAGCGTGGACGCCGCGAAGAGCCGGGCGTCCGCGTCAGCCGCGGGCGCGGTCTCCAGATCCCGGGCCTCTTCGTGCGCGGCGGACAGCCGGTAGATCTTCGGGTACACCGGCCACGGGTCGGAGTCCTCGTCACGCTCCGCGCCGGGCTGGGCGTAGATGTCCAGCTGGGTCACGGACTTCGCGCCCTCGCGCACCGCCGTGCCCAGACAGTCCGCCCCCGTGTCGCCACCGCCGACGATCACGACGTCCTTGCCCGCCGCGGACAACGGGGACGCGTCCAGATCCCCCTCGCACACCCGGTTGGCCAACGGCAGATACTCCATCGCCTGATGGATGCCGCTCAACTCACTTCCTTCGACCGGGAGCTCGCGCCAGGCCGTGGCACCCACGGCAAGGACGACGGCGTCGTAGCGCGCTCGCAGCTCGGCCGCCCCGATGTCCCGGCCGACGGCGGTCGATGTACGGAACCTGGTTCCCTCTGCCCGCATCTGCGTGATCCGCCGCTCCAGGTGCCGCTTCTCCATCTTGAACTCGGGGATGCCGTACCGCATCAGCCCGCCGATCCGGTCGTCCCGCTCGTAGACGGCGACGGTGTGTCCGGCCCGGGTCAGCTGCTGTGCCGCCGCGAGCCCCGTGGGCCCCGAGCCGATCACCGCGACGGTGCGCCCCGACAGGCGGTCCGGCGGCCGCGGCGGTGCGAGGCCGTCGGCCCAGGCCCGGTCGGCGATGGCGACCTCGACGTTCTTGATCGTGACCGCGGGCTGGTTGATCGCCAGGACGCAGCCCGTCTCGCACGGAGCGGGGCACAACCGGCCGGTGAACTCGGGGAAATTGTTCGTCGCGTGCAACCGGTCGCTCGCCCCGCGCCAGTCGCCGCGCGCGACCAGATCGTTCCAGTCGGGGATCAGGTTGCCCAGCGGGCATGCATCGTGGCAGAAGGGGATGCCGCAGTCCATGCACCGGTCGGCCTGCGTGCGGACGATCGGCAGCAGAGCTCCGGGGACGTACACCTCGTTCCAGTCACGGACCCGGTCCTCGACGGGCCGACGCGGCCACTCCTCACGGGACGAGTGGAGGAAACCCTTGGGATCGGGATGGGCGCGGGGATCGGGATCGGGGTCGGGGGCGGGACTGGGATCGGCCATGGCCGTCTCCCTCGCGTACGCGAACGGGGCCTGTACGGTCTCCGCCACCGTCTCCCACACCACCATCCGGGCGATGGCGTGGGGTGACGGTCCATGGGCCATGTGCAATGGGCGACAGGCATGGGCGGCGGGCCGTAGGGCCTTCGGCAGACTCCTCCTGTCACGATACGACGCCGCAGCCGCGCCCGCCCCAGGGGACGCGGCTGCGGTGGCTCAGGTCAGCGCCAGCACGTACGAGATCGCTCCGGCGGCCGAGGCGATCATCCGGACGTGGTTCCACATCGACCACTCGCTCACATACGTGGGCCAGTACGCGATGGCCTCCGGCGTGCCGGGCTCCATCCCGGCCAGCCTGTTGTTGCGCGGAACGTTCGCCGCGATCGTGACCCCGAAGCAGCCGAACAGATACAGCGCGCTGCCCAGCAGCAGTTCGACCGTGCCCTCGTCGGGCCACAGCACGAAGGTGACCACCGCGATCACGGCACACAGCGCGGCCGACCCGATGAACACGAACATGAAGGCCGGCATCAGCGCGGTCACGTTGATCGCCTGCATCGCCGCGACACCCTGCGCCGGAGGCAGTGCGGCCAGGCCTCTCATCACGAACGTCGAGAACGCGCAGAAGACCCCGGCCACCAGTCCGGTGCCGAGCACGCCCACCACGGTGAGCACGAAGTACGGTCCCTCGATCATGGCAACTCCCGCGTAAGCAGCACTTCTTGTCAACAACTCGCGCACCGTTCCAGGAACCGCGGAGCCGGACCACCCCGGCCCGAACCCCAGGATCCTGTATGGCGCTCCCTGTCACCGCAAGTGAAAAGCCATACGAGGAGAGTGACCATGGCTGAGAGGCGCCACCGCATGTCCGGGCGTCTCAAGGCAGCGTTCAGTGTTCGAGGGCGGCCTCTCGGATCGGCGCCTCAGGGGTGGCGAACGGGTGAGGGAGGGGTGGGGAGGGGCGGGCCGGCCCGGTCTCGGATCAGCCGGCCTCCCGCGCCGTGCCCGGGCCGCCGCTTTCGACCCGTCCACCCCCGGTCCGTCCACCCCCGGTCCGATCGCCCGCGCACCAGCCCGCGAGCGTCGCCTCGACCGCGGGGGCGATCCGACGGCGGGCCTCGTGGCGCGTGACACCGCTCATCAGGAACTGGTCGTAGGGCGTGTCCGTGTGCCGGACCGCCGCGCGCACGGCCGCGACCACCGCGGCATCGGACAGCGCACGCCCGGCGGCGCTGCGGCCCACCCGCCCGCTGCCGCGCACCGAGGCGTGCACGGCGATCGCGTACGCCCGGTCGGCCGGACAGCCGGGAAACCGTCGCCGGATCTCCCGCGCGAACGCGTCCGTGAAGCGCACATCCTCCGCGGCCCGGCGCCGCGCGTCCCGCGCCCGGCGCCGCTGCCGCGCCTCCGCGTCAGCAAGGCACCGCTCCTCGGCCCGGGCGAGCGCCGCCTCCTCGACGAGCACCCCCTGCCTCTCGTACCGGCCCCGCCGCCGGTTGAACCGCACCACGACCGCCGACAAGCCGCTCCCCTCCCGCGACCTCCGCGTCAACGCCGTGTCACCCCGAGGCAGGAACACCAGATGTCCGAGGTCGGCACAGTCCAGACACCGTGGAACCCCCTCCTCCATCACCAGCAGCGAGAGCGGTCCGCCCCGACACTCGCCACAGTGCCGCCGCTTCAACGGCTGGACGACGAGCGGCCCGGTGCGGGGCGGGGTGGTTGCCAGGGTCGCCATGAGCGTTTCATTCCCGGGCGACACCCGCATGTACGCCGACTCGCGCGTCCTTTCTCCTCTCGCCGGCGCGGTGCGCCCGTCCCGCTCGCCCGGTGTCGTCGGGTGTCATGTCGAGTGTCGTCGAGCCGGCCATGAGGACGCGGCTGTCGAGCGGCGATGAACACGGGGCCGTTGCAACGGCCGTGCGGACGCGGCCGTCGTCCGTGTGCGCCCGCGCGGCATCATGGGCCGTGTGCGACTCGAAGCGATCACCTGGGACCGGCTCGGCGACCTCATCGCCGAGCGCGCGCTCGACCTGCGGCCGGCCGACGGCAGCCCCTGGCCGCGCATCGCCTTCGACGGGGCCCCGGCCGCCCGCCCGGGCGACCTGGCCGGACGCGTCGCCGAAGCCCTTCGCCCACGTGGCCGCCCCGCCCTGGTCGTCGGCACGGAGGGCTATCTGAGGCCCGCCTCCCTTCGGTTCGAGTACGGCCGCCAGGACGTGGAGACGTACTACGACGGCTGGTTCGACACCGGCGCCCTGTGGCGGGAGGTCTTCGGCCCGCTGGAACCCGGCGGTGACGGCCGTGTCCTGCCCGACCTCCGGGACCCGGCCACCGACCGCGCCACCCGCAGCCCGTACACGCGACTCCCTCCCGGCGGCATGCTGTTGTTGCACGGGCCGCTGCTTCTGCACCACTGGTTCCCGTTCGACCTCACCGTCCATGTACGCCTCTCACCGGCCGCCCTGCGCCGCCGTACACCCGAGGACGAGCACTGGACGCTCCCCGCGTACGAGCGGTACGAGAGTGAGACGGCTCCTGGCGACACGGCCGATGTCCTGGTGCGGGCGGACGACCCGCGCCATCCGGCGTGGACAGGCTGACCCGACGTCCGGAGCCCGCTGTCGCCAGCTCCCCGGCACCGCGGCCTCCCCGGCACCGCGGCGCTACAGCCAGCCGTTCCGCTTGAAGCCCCGGTAGAGGGTGAAGCACGCGACGGCGATCACGCCGACCGCCAAGGGGTACCCGAGTCTCCAGTGCAGCTCCGGCATGTGGTCGAAGTTCATGCCGTAGACACCGCAGACCATCGTGGGCACGGCGATCAGCGCCGCCCACGCCGTGATCTTCCGCATGTCCTCGTTCTGAGCCACGCTCACCTGGGCCAGATGGGCCTGCAGGATCGAGTTGAGCAGTTCGTCGAACGCGGCTATCTGCTCGGCCGCCCGCAGCAGGTGGTCGGAGACGTCCCGGAAGTAGGCCTGTATCTCCGGGTCGATCACCCGTATCGGCCGTGTGGCGAGATCCGTGATGGGCCGGCTCAGCGGGACCACCGCCCGCTTCAGCTCAAGGAGTTCACGCTTGAGCTGGTAGATGTGCCCGGGGTCGGCCCGCGCGCCGTCCGCCGCGAACACGGCCGTCTCGACCTCGTCGATATCCTCCTGCACGGAGGCCGTGACGTTCAGATAGTCGTCCACCACGTGGTCCGCGATCGCGTGCAGTACGGCGGCCGGTCCCTTGGTGAGCTGCTGGGGGTCGGCCTCGAGTTCTTCACGCAGAGGACCCAGCGAACCGTGCCGCCCGTGCCGCACGGTCACCACGAAGTCCCGGCCGACGAACACCATGATCTCGCCGGTGTTCACCACCTCGCTGGTCGATGTCAGTTCGGAGTGTTCGACGTAGCAGACCGTCTTGAACACCGCGAACAGCGTTTCGCCGTACCGCTCCAGCTTCGGGCGCTGGTGGGCGTCCACCGCGTCCTCGACCGCCAGCGGGTGCAGGTCGAAGAGTTCGGCGATGCCCGCGAACTCCGCCTCGGTCGGTTCGTGCAGTCCGAGCCAGACGAAACCGCCGTCGGCCTTGCGAACCCGCTCCACCGTCTCGGCCAGATCGCGGCCGGCGGGGACCCTGTTCCCTTCCTCGTACGCCACGCAGTTCACCACCGCGGAGCCCAGCGGTGACCGGGCGGGATGGCTCAGATCGACACGGGCGCGCCGTCGTGTCAGTCGTGCCACCTTGCGGAGGCCGCCGACCCTGCTCAGGCCCGTGACCTTCCGCAGGTTCCCTGCCATGGACATCTGGCATCTCCTCGCGTGGATCTCCTCGCGCCGCACTCTGCGCCTTGCCGCGGCCAGTCTGCCAGGATCCTCCGGGCGGCCGGCCAAGCCTGGGGGAACGGAGCATTCCGCTCCGGAACCGCCCGTCCAGCCGAGTGCGGACCGAGCGGCGAACCGGGTTCGGATCGGGTGCGGACCGGTGTGAATCGGGTGAGAGCGCGGTCTTGGTGGCGCGTATTCGTCCAGCGCGACGCGCTCGGGCCGGGAGCGTCGACAGCCAAGGAAAAGCCAGACAAATGGGATGATCGGCGCATGACGCGAACCGATGGATACCTCCTCGACAACCGCCAGTCCGAGGCGGGGCAGGGATTCGACGCCCTCGCCGCTCTCTTCGACCCCACGACGTTCCGGCACATCGAACGGTCCGGCATCGGTTCCGGCTGGCGCTGCTGGGAAGTGGGCGCGGGCGGCATGTCAGTGGTGTCCTGGCTCGCCAAGAAGGTCGGGCCCACCGGCAGGGTCCTCGCGACCGACCTCGACACCTCCTGGGCGTCCCTGGCCGTCCGCCCGCCGATTCAACTGCGCGTCCACGACGTGGGCGCCGACGAGCCGCCGGGGGAGGGCTTCGACCTCGTGCACGCCCGGCTCGTCCTCGCTCATGTGCCGGACAGGGAGCGCGCGTTGCGCACGATGGTCAGGGCGCTGCGGCCCGGCGGACGGCTTCTGGTCGAGGACGCCGATCCCACACTGCAGCCGCTGGCCTGCCCGGACGAGGGTGGCCCCGAGCAGCAACTGGCCAACCGGGTGCGCCATGCGATGCGCGACGTGCTCGCCGAACGTGGTACCGAACTCGCGTACGGGCGACAGCTTCCCCGGCTGCTCCGTGAGGCCGGACTGCGCCAGGTCGAGGCCGAAGCGTACTTCCAGCTCACCTCGCCCGCCTGCGGGGCGCTCGAGTCCGAGACGGTCGGGCAGGCCCGCGAACAGCTCGTCGCGACGGACCTCGTCACCGGCCAGGACATCGACCGCCACCTGGCGAACGTGGCCGCGGGCGGGATGGGCCTCGTCACGGCACCGCTGATCTCGGCGTGGGGACGCAAGGTGTAGTGCCCGGCCGGGCTAGGTCCTTCTCTCCGGCCTCCCGCCCACCTGCTCCACTGCCCGGGCCCCGGCTCGGCACCCCTCGGCGGCCGCCTCCTCCGGTCGGCCGCCGGCGAGCAGCGCGGCCAGGAAGGCTCCGGTGAAGGCGTCGCCGGCACCCGTGGTGTCGACGGGTGCTGCCGGTTGTGCCGGCACCCGGGCCCGGATCGCGCCCGCCTTGGCGACGAGGGCTCCGGCATCGCCCTGCTTGACCACCACCAGGGGAATGTGGCGGCTCAACTCGGCCGCCGCGTCCGCCGTATCGGACAGACCTGTCAGCAGGCGGGCTTCGTCCCGGCTCGGCAGGAGGACGTCGGCCTCCTGGGCGAGCGAGAGGAACCGGTCCACGCCCAGCTCGGCGAGAAACCCCGTCGAGGCGGGATCCACACTCACGGGCACTCCACGCGCGCGTGCCGACTCCACCGCCATCGCCACCAGGGCCCGGGAGGGCTCGGAGAAGAACAGATAGCCCGACAGATGCAGCCAGGCGACACCGTCGAGCAGTTCCGGCGTCCAGTCGTCGGCGTCCAGGCGAAGGGACGCACCGCTGTCCGTGAGGAAGGTGCGTTCCGCCGCGGCGTCCGTGTCCACCAGGCAGATCACCGTCCCTGTCGGCGCCCGCGGGTCGGCGACCAGGAGGGGGCGCACTCCGGAAGCCACCAGTTCCCGCTCGTGCCAGGCGGCCGAGTCCGCGCCCACCCGGCCGAGGAACCGCACCTCCGGTCCACCCTGACGGGCCGCCCAGCACGCGACATTGGCGCCCGCGCCGCCCGGCACGCTCCGGACGGTGGCGGCCGTGTCGGTGCCTGGAGCGAGCGGCCCGCGATGGCGCGCGACGACATCCGTGATGACGTCACCGACGACCAGGAGAGCCCCGCCGGGGACGCTCGCCCGTGTCATGCCTGTGCCCAGGCCGCCGCGATCCGCCCCGCGAGCCGTACGTTGCCGCGTACCGCCGCCAGATTGGCGTCCAGTGACGCGCCGTCGGTGTGGCGTACCAGGTGGTCGAGCAGGAACGGCGTGACCGCCTGGCCGCTCACGCCCTGCGCCTCGCACGCCTGCAGCGCGTCGGCGAGCACACGCGCGTGCAGGGCGGGATCCAGCTGCTGTGCCTCGGGCACGGGATTGGCGACGATCAGTGCCGACTCCGGTCCGTCCAGAGCGTCCTGCGCGCGCATGACAGCCGCGACCTCGCCCGGCGACTCCAGCGTCCAGTCCACCGGGTGCCCCGAGTCCGACAGATAGAAGCCGGGGAAGTGCGCCGTGCCGTATCCGGCGACCGCGACGCCCAGCGTCTCCAGGCGTTGCAGGGTCGCCGGCACGTCCAGGATCGACTTCACCCCCGCGCACACCACCGTGATCCGGGTGCGCGCGAGGAGCCCCAGGTCGGCGGACTCGTCCTGCGTCGCCGTCCACTGCCGGTGTACGCCCCCGAGGCCGCCCGTCGCGAACACCCGTACACCCGCCTGCTCGGCCAGCAGTGCCGTCGCCGACACCGTGGTCGCCCCGCTGACGCCGGCGGCGACAGCCAGCGGCAGATCGCGATGTCCCAGCTTGCGGATGCCGTCCTCGTTGGCGACCCGCTCCACCTGCCCTTTGCCGAGGCCCACATGCGGCTGCCCGTCGAGCACGGCGATCGTCGCGGGAACGGCGCCCTCCTGGCGTACGACGTCCTCCAGTTCCAGCGCGACCTGGAGATTGCGCGGACGGGGCAGCCCGTGCGCGATGATCGTGGATTCCAGCGCCACCACGGGCCGCCCCGTGGCGAGCGCCTCGCGAACCTCTTCGGACACCACCAGCACGCGCGCCTCCTGTCTGTCGGTTCTCCCCTCATCCCTGGCGGGCGACACGCCAGGCCAAACCCTTGCGCCTCCCGCAAAGAGGGCAGCAGCCTGAGGTCATGACCGACAACTCGGCACGTCTTGACCACGTCGTCCTCTGGGTACGCGACCCCGTCGCCTCGGCCGATTTCTACGAGAAGGCAGTGGGCCTCGAACCCATCAGGGTCACCGAGTTCGCCGCGGGAAAGGCGTCGTTCCCCTCCGTACGCCTCAACGAGGAGACGATCTTCGACCTCGCACCCCTGACGTTGGCCGCGGGCATGGATATGGTCCCCGGCGCCGCCGACAGCGCGGGCCACCCGGTCAACCACGTATGCCTCTCGCTCGGGGCCGAGGAATTCGACGCGCTCCGTGCCCGCCTGGAGGAACGCGCCGTGCCTCTCTCGGACTTCACGTACGACGCCTTCGGCGCCCGGGGGAAGGCCAGGCGGAGCTTCTACTTCCGGGACCCGGACGGAAACATCTTCGAGGCCCGGCACTACGAGTAGTTCTCAGACACCGCCACCACGGGTGCCGGCCGGCCCGGGAGCCTGGGAAAGGGGTGTCCACGCGCGCGTGGACACCCCTTTTCGCTCGGCCCGGCTTCTCAGAGGGGCCGTATCCCGTTCAGCGCTCCATGCGGATCGAGGACGTACTTACGGCTGGCGCCCTGGTCGAACTCGGCGTAGCCGCGCGGTGCGTCCTCCAGGCCGATCACCGTCGCGTTGACGGCCCTGGCGATGTGTACCCGCTCGTGGAGGATGGCCTTCATCAGCCCCCGGTGATACTGCATCACCGGACACTGGCCTGTCGTGAAGCGGTGGCTCTTCGCCCACCCCAGACCGAGCCGCACCTTGAGTGTCCCGGTCCGCGCGTCCTGGTCGACCCCGCCGGGATCGTCCGTGACGTACAGGCCCGGTATGCCCAGCGAGCCGCCCGCGCGGGTAAGACCCATCAACGAGTTGAGAACCGTGGCGGGTGCCTCCGGGGCGTCGGGGCCGTGGGCCCGCGCCTCGAAGCCGACCGCGTCGACGGCCGCGTCCACTTCCGGCTCGCCCAGGAGCTGCTCGATCTGCTCGCCCACGTCGCCCTGGCTGACGTCGACCGTCTCGCAGCCGAAACTCCGGGCCTGTGCGAGACGTTCGGCATTGAGGTCACCGACGATGACGACGGCCGCGCCGAGCAACTGCGCCGACGCCGCGGCGGCGAGACCCACCGGCCCCGCACCGGCCACGTACACCGTCGAGCCGACCTCGGCACCCGCTGTCACCGCCCCGTGGAAGCCCGTCGGGAAGATGTCCGAGAGCATGGTCAGGTCGAGCAGCTTCTCGCGTGCCTGGTCCCGGTCCGGGAACCGCAGCAGGTTGAAGTCCGCATACGGGATCATGGTGTACTCCGCCTGGCCACCGATCCAGCCGCCCATGTCGACATAGCCGTAAGCCGCTCCGGGACGGGCCGGATTGACGTTCAGGCAGATGCCCGTCTTACGGTCCTTGCAGTTGCGGCACCGCCCGCAGGCGATGTTGAAGGGCACCGAGACGATGTCCCCGACTTCGACGAACTCGACGTCCGGGCCCCGCTCGAGGACCTCTCCGGTGATTTCGTGCCCGAGGACGAGCCCCTCGGGTGCGCTCGTACGGCCGCGGACCATGTGCTGATCGCTGCCGCAGATGTTGCTGGCGAGTACTTTCAGGATGACGCCGTGGCGGCACTTGCGGCCGATGTTCGCCGAGGCCACCCCCGGCCCGTCCGGCAACTCCAGCGTCGGGTAGTCGATGGTCCTGACTTCCACCGCGCCCGGCTTGAGGTATGCGACTGCCCTGTTCCCACTCATGCGTGATCGCCGTCCCTTCGGCCCCCGTGCCTTCGGATGCCAGTGGCTGTGCGCATGGCGGAGTCTGCTACCGCCGCACCGTTCCGGCCAGCCTTCGCGCGGGCCCCGGTGGGCACGTCACGGCCGGGAGCGCCTGACCCGGGTGAACAGCGTCAGCGCGCCGAGCGGCAGCAGCAGACAGGCGGCGACGAGGTTCAGCCAGCCGTAGCTCGCCTGCGCGACGACGAGGCCCGCGGCGGCCCCGCCGAGCCCCGCCGATGTGTTCATGGTCAGGTCGGAGAGCCCCTGCGCGGCAGCACGCGCGGGCTGGGGTACGGAGTCGGTCAGGAGCGCGGAGCCGGAGACGAGACCCGCGGACCAGCCGAGGCCCAGCAGGAAGAGTCCGGCGGCGGTCTGTCCGTGGTCGGCGCCGGCGGTACCCGCGAGGAGCGCGGCGCAGGCCAGCAGTGCCACGGCCAGACCGATCACCGAGAGCCGCCCGAACCGGTCGGCCAGCCGGCCCATCAGGGGTGAGAACGCGTACATCCCCGCGATGTGGATGCTGATGACCAGCCCGATCAGATCGATGCCCGCACCGTGATGGCCGAGGTCCAACGGTGTCATCGACATGACCGACACCATCGCCGTGTGCGACACGGCCACCGTCACCAGTGCCAGCCGCGCACGCGGGGACGCCCGGACGGCCGCCGCCCCCGCTCTGATGGAGCGCGCTGCGGGGGACTGCTCCTCGACCGGCGCCAGCGCGCGGGCGGTGAGCAGCGGATCGGGCCGCAGCAGCACCGCGACCAGCAGCGCCGATATGAGAAAGACCCCGGCCGCCCAAAGGAAGGGGCCGGCCGCCTCCGGTATGCCGATCCCGGAAACACTGCGGCCCGCGGGTGCGGCGATGTTGGGGCCGAGGACCGCGCCGATCGTCGTGGCCCAAACGACGTTCGAGATGGCTCGGGCCCGCCGTTTCGGCTCGGCCAGATCGGCGGCCGCGAACCGTGCCTGCAGGTTCGCCGACGAGGCCGCGCCGAAACCCGCCATGCCGGCCAGCAGCAGGGGGAAGCTGCCCACGGCCGCCCCGACCACGACGACCCCCGCCCCCAACGCTCCGATGAGGTAGGCCAGGACGAGACCCGGCCGACGGCCGCGCGCGGTCATCAGCGCGGCCAGCGGCACGGAAAGCACCGCCGTCCCGGTGACGGTCGCGGTGGGCGCGAGCCCGGCGAGCGATTCGGTACCGGCGACTTCCTGGGCCAGGACCACGGCGAGCGCGATACCCGTGGCCACGCCGAGCCCGCCGAGGATCTGACTGGCGATGAGCACGGCGAACGTCCGGCGGCGCAGCGCCGGCAGTCCGGCCACGTCGAAAGGCACGGCGACCGGCCGCTCGACGGCGGTCACCGCGAACACGCCCGAGCGAGGAAACCGCCGGCGAACGCGCCGCCCGGATCTACGGACCGCCCCGGGCCGGACACGTGCACACGAGTGAAGTCGGCCGTGGTCATAGCGCAGTCTCCCCCTCGTTCTCGCGTCCCCTCGCCCTGAATCCGGCTGAATCCAGGACACTCCCGTGCCCTTGAGAGTAAGGAGTTGTTCAGAACAGCGGCTCGGGCAGCACGCCCTCCAGCGCCAGCAGCTTTCGCTTGGTCTCCAGGCCGCCCCCGAACCCGCCGATGCCACCGTCGCTCTCCACGACGCGGTGGCACGGCACGACGACCGGCAGCGGATTGGCTCCCATGGCCGTCCCCACCGCCTGTGCTGCCCCCGGTCGGCCGACCCGCCGCGCCAGGTCGCCGTAGCCCACCACCGCCCCGTACGGAACGCCGGACGCCAGCTCGCGCAGCACCTGGCGGTTGAATCCGGAGATCAGGGACCAGTCCAGCGGCAGTTCGAAGTCCTGGCGCTCACCCGCGAAGTACGCCGAGAACTGACGTATCGCCTCGGCCAGCAGCGGGAACTGCGGTGCTTCGAGGGGCTCGGTGCCGAACCGGGACCCGAGCCGCTCGAGCGTCTTGTCGCGCACCGCGTCCGTGGCGTGGAAGGCGACGCTGACCAGGCCCTCACCGGTCGCCGCCAGCAGCAGCGGACCGATGCCGCTGTCGACGACAGCCCACGCCACCCGCTGCTCGTTCTGCCCATGGCTGTTCATGCGCTCCACGGTACGGCGGACCACTGACAACGCCGGTGGCGCGGACGCGTGCGAGCGTCCGCGCCACCGGCGACGGTCTGTAGACCAGGACCGCTCAGCCTTCGTGCAGAGCCTTCCGCACCACGTCCGGCTTGTTCGTGATGACGCCGTCCACACCGAAGCCCGCGACACGCCGGGTGGCTTCCGCGGTGTCGACGGTCCAGGTGAGGATCTCCAGGGGTTTGCCGTGCGGTCCTTCGAGCGCGTGGATCGCGGCGACATAACCGAGGGAGATCGTCGTGTGCGACGAGTTGATCTGGTCGGCGAACTGCGCGTACGCGGGCAGCTCCGCGACCGACGGAGTGCCCAGGAAGCCGGTCTTGATGTCGGGCCGCAGTGCGTGCACGGTACGGATACTGTCCGCGGCGAAGCTCTGGATCACCAGCTTGTTCCGCACGTGGGCCGGGCCCAGCCAGCCTTCGTTGCTGAGGACTTTGAGGGTCTCCCGTTCGATGCCCGGGTACAGTGCGGGGTTCTTGATCTCGAGGACGAGCTTCTGGTGGTTGTGCGAGACCCGGTTCATGTACTGCTTCAGCGTCGGTACGCGCGCCCCCTTGTAACGCGGGCTGAACCAGCTGCCCGCGTCCAGGCGCGCGATCTCCGCGGCGGTGAAGTCGTTCACCTTCCAGGGAGCCCGTTCGGGGAAGACCTCCTCGACATCGGTCGTGCGGGCCAGGCTGTCGTCGTGGATCACGACGAGTCGGCCGTCCTTGGTGCGCTGGACGTCGTTCTCGACCCAGCGGAATCCGAGGCGGGCCGCCTTGTCGATGGCGGCGAGCGTGTTCTCGGGGGCTTGGGCCGAAGCTCCGCGATGAGCGACGACCAGAGGCTGGTCGTCCCTCACGTCTGCGTGAGCGGTGGGGATGGGGAGAACGACGGCGGCTCCCAGGAGCGCGGTGGTCGTGGCGGCGGCAGCGCGCGCTTGCATGCGGACTCCTTGCGTCTGCGATCACGGACGGTCCCAGAGTGACAGCAGGGGGTCAACAATAGGGGGGTACAGGATGGCCACAAATTGAATGGAGTTGCTCAAGTTCGATCACGCGTGCCGCACAACTGGGGCAAGACGGTGATTCTTTGCCGGAAAATCGTTCGAGCGTTCCGGTGGGAGTCATACTCTCTGCGACAACCCTGGTCACCGCGGCGATGCCGGGACGGGGGCATTTCACGGAATTCCGGGATGTAACAGGGCGGAAGGGCAACCGCGCATGCAGGGCACGGTCGACGGATTCAGCTACGGACTCGTCACGCCGGTGGTGGCGTACCTGATGGCCTGCCTCGGTGGAGCACTCGGCCTGCGCTGCACCACGAGGTCGATGCTCGTCACCCGTTCCTGGCGCCCCGGCTGGCTCGCGCTCGGCTCGGCGGCGATCGGCTCCGGCATCTGGACCATGCACTTCATCGCGATGATGGGGTTCTCCGTGAAGGAGACCCCGATCCACTACGACAGGCTGATGACCTTCGCGAGCCTCGGCGTCGCGATCGTCATGGTCGGCATCGGGATCTTCATCGTCGGATACCGGGGCGCCTCCGGAACAGCCCTGTTCACAGGGGGCACCATCACCGGTCTGGGCGTCGCTTCGATGCACTATCTGGGTATGGCCGGAATGCGTCTGAACGGGAAGCTCGAGTACAACACCTTCACCGTCGCCGCCTCGGTCGTCATAGCCGTCGCCGCCGCGATCGCGGCCCTATGGGCGGCGGCACAGGTCCGCGGCTTCCTGTGGAGCGTGGGTGCGAGCCTCGTCATGGGCCTCGCCGTCAGCGGCATGCACTACATGGGGATGGCCGCTCTCAGCGTCCATCTGCACGGCGCCACCAGCATTCCGTCCGGGGACTCGCCCGCGAGCCTGCTGGCGCCCCTGATGATCGGCCCCCTGGCCTTCCTGCTGCTGGCCGGCGTCGTCGTGATGTTCGACCCGCTGATGGTCATGGGCAAGCCCGACTGGAGCCCCGCCGAGCAGAAGCCCGGCATCCCGGCCCACACGGTCCAGCACACCGGTCGCCGACACGTGCCCGGCCCGCGCTCCCGACACCACGAGGGCTCCCGCACCCCGCAGAACCGGTGATGCGGGCCCGTTGTCAGTGCGGGGTCGTACGGTTGACTCCATGCGGCCCGTATCCAAGATCGAACGCACGGTGGCGCCTTTCGAGGTCGTCAGTTCCTACCAGCCCAGCGGCGACCAGCCCGCTGCCATCGCCGACCTTGAGCGGCGTATCCTCGCAGGTGAGAAGGATGTCGTCCTTCTCGGCGCGACCGGCACCGGCAAGTCCGCGACCACCGCGTGGATGATCGAGAAGCTTCAGCGCCCCACCCTCGTGATGGCGCCGAACAAGACGCTGGCCGCCCAGCTGGCGAACGAATTCCGCGAACTGCTGCCGAACAACGCGGTCGAGTACTTCGTCTCGTACTACGACTACTACCAGCCCGAGGCCTACGTCCCCCAGTCGGACACCTACATCGAGAAGGACTCCTCGATCAATGAGGAGGTGGAGCGCCTGCGGCACTCCGCGACCAACTCGCTGCTCACCCGCCGCGACGTCGTCGTGGTCGCCTCGGTCTCCTGCATCTACGGCCTGGGCACGCCGCAGGAGTACGTGGACCGCATGGTCAACCTCAAGGTCGGCGACGAGATCGACCGTGACGACCTGCTCCGCCGCTTCGTGGACATCCAGTACACGCGCAACGACGTGGCCTTCAGTCGAGGCACCTTCCGCGTCCGCGGCGACACCATCGAGATCTTCCCGGTCTACGAGGAGCTGGCCGTCCGCATCGAGATGTTCGGTGACGAGATCGAGGCCCTCTCCACGCTGCACCCGCTCACCGGCGAGATCATCAGCGACGACCAGCAGCTGTACATCTTCCCGGCCACCCACTACGTCGCGGGGCCCGAGCGCCTGGAGCGTGCCGCCAACGACATCGAGAAGGAGCTGGGCGAGCGGCTGACCGAGCTGGAGAAGCAGGGCAAGCTCCTGGAGGCCCAGCGACTGCGCATGCGCACGACGTACGACCTGGAGATGCTCCGCCAGATCGGCTCCTGCTCCGGTGTCGAGAACTACTCGATGCACTTCGACGGCCGCGAGACCGGCTCCCCGCCGAACACGCTGCTCGACTACTTCCCGGACGACTTCCTGCTCGTCATCGACGAGTCGCACGTCACGGTGCCCCAGATCGGTGCCATGTACGAGGGCGACGCCTCCCGCAAGCGCACCCTCGTCGACCACGGCTTCCGGCTGCCCTCCGCACTGGACAACCGTCCCCTGAAGTGGGAGGAGTTCCAGGAGCGCATCGGCCAGGCCGTCTATCTGTCGGCGACACCGGGCAAGTACGAGCTCTCGCGCGGGGACGGCTTCGTCGAGCAGATCATCCGCCCCACCGGCCTCATCGACCCCGAGGTCGTGGTCAAGCCCACCGAGGGACAGATCGACGACCTGGTGCACGAGATCCGCAAGCGCACCGAGAAGGACGAGCGCGTCCTGGTCACCACGCTCACCAAGAAGATGGCCGAGGACCTCACCGACTACTTCCTCGAAATGGGCATCCAGGTCCGCTACCTGCACAGTGACGTCGACACCCTGCGCCGGGTCGAACTGCTGCGTGAGCTGCGCTCCGGTGAGTTCGACGTCCTCGTCGGCATCAATCTCCTCAGGGAGGGCCTCGACCTGCCCGAGGTCTCCCTGGTGTCGATTCTCGACGCGGACAAGCAGGGCTTCCTGCGCTCGGGCACCTCCCTGATCCAGACCATCGGCCGCGCGGCACGCAATGTGTCCGGCCAGGTCCACATGTACGCCGACACGGTCACCCCGGCGATGGAGAAGGCCATCGACGAGACCAACCGCCGCCGGGAGAAGCAGGTCGCGTACAACACGGAGCGGGGCATCGACCCGCAGCCCCTCCGTAAGAAGATCAACGACATCGTGGCGCAGATCGCCCGCGAGGACGTCGACACGGAGCAGCTGCTCGGCTCCGGCTATCGCCAGTCGAAGGACGGCAAGAGTGCGAAGGCACCCGTGCCCGCACTGGGGTCGAAGGCGGACAAGGCAACCAGGTCCGCCAAGGGCAAGGGCAAGGAAACCGTGCCGACCGACCGTCCCGCGGCGGAACTCGCGGAGCAGATCGAGGAGATGACGGCACGGATGCGCGTGGCCGCCGCGGACCTGCAGTTCGAGATCGCCGCACGGCTGCGTGACGAGGTCTCGGAGATGAAGAAGGAGCTGCGGCAGATGAAGGAAGCCGGTATCGCCTGACCCCGGGCCGCGTCGCTGTGTTGCAAGACCGACACAAAGTGTGCACCAGTCTTCGGCGCTGTCAGTGGCCCTGCGTAGGGTTGCTGGTCAACCGCAGGATTCTGCGGCAACAGGGGACAGTCGGTTCGAGAGGGGAACAGCGCGTGACGGTCAACATGACCAAGGGTCAGGCCATCAGTCTGCAGAAGAACGACGGAGGCACGCTGACCGCGGTGCGCATGGGGCTCGGCTGGCAGGCAGCCCCGCGACGTGGCCTGTTCGGTACCCGTACCCGCGAGATCGACCTCGACGCGTCCGCCGTGCTGTTCGCGGACAAGCAGCCGGTCGACGTGGTGTTCTTCCGTCACCTCGTCAGCGACGACGGCTCCGTGCGGCACACCGGTGACAACCTCGTCGGCGGTGTGGGCCAGGGCGGCGACGACGAAGCGATCCTCGTCGACCTCGCGCGCATCCCGGTCCACATCGACCAGATCGTCTTCACCGTGAACTCGTTCACGGGCCAGACGTTCCAGGAGGTGCAGGACGCGTTCTGCCGTCTGGTCGACGAGACCAACGGCCAGGAGCTCGCCCGCTACACCCTGGCCGGCGGCGGGCAGTACACCGCGCAGATCATGGCGAAGGTCCACCGCGCCGGCGCGGGCTGGCAGATGACCGCCCTGGGTACGCCGGCCAACGGCCGTACCTTCCAGGATCTGATGCCGGCGATCCTGCCGCACCTGTAGACAGCACCGCGCCCGGCGCGCGAAGTATCTCGAAGTACACAGGGGGAACGAAGGCGATGACGGCTGAGCTGGTCCGGGGGCAGAACCACCCGCTCTCCCAGGCCCGACTTGAGATCCGGGTGTCGGCCGGCAAGCCGATCGTGGCCGGGGCCACGCTCAGCGACGAGCAGGGCAAGGTGCAGGGTGTCGAGTGGGTGGCACATCCGGGCTCACCCACTCTGCCCGGCATAGAGGTGTCCAAGCAGGCGGCGGCCGATCACCGGCTCGCGTGCGACCTGGACGCCCTGCCGGGGACCGTGCACCGGGTCAGTGTGCTGCTCGCCCTGCCCTCCGGAGTGGGTGGTCCGGTCCGGTTCGGCGCCGTTGCCGCACCCTTCGTCGCGGTCACCGGACTCGACGGCTCCGAGGTCGCCAGCTACACGGTCACGGGGCTCGACGCCGAGTCGGCCGTCGTCGCACTCGAGCTCTACCGCAGGCAGGGCGCCTGGAAGGTACGCGCCGTGGGCCAGGGATACGCGGGCGGCCTCGCCGAGCTTCTCGCCGACCAGGGCCTGCCCCAGGCCCACCAGCTCGCGGGCGGCATCAACGAAGCGGTCGTCCAGGGCCTGGCGCGCTCGGTGGCCGCCCCGCCGCCGCGCACGGCCGAGGGCGACCACCCGCGGCACGCCCCCGCACCCACGCGGGGCCAGGACCAGAGCGGATCGACGTCCCAAAGCGCGCCCGACCAGGTATCACCGCAGCACGGGCACTCCGGCGGGCAGGGATCCACGGCGCCAGGCCCAGGCCCCGGCCCCGGAGGGCCGCAGCCCGGGCGCCCCGCGGCGTCCGCACCGACGGACCCGTCCGCCGTCACGCAGCCCGGTGGGCCCGGAGCCGGCGGCCCCGTCGACTACAGCCACCCGGGCCGCCAGGCGGCCGCGCCGCCTGCGCCCCCGCCGACCGCGCCCCCGGCCCAGCCGGGGCAGCCCGCTCAGCCCGTGGCGGGCGACGCGACCGGCTGGTCCATGGAGGAGCGCCTGTACAACCAGGTGTGGGGCATGTTCGAGGACCTGGCCCGCACCGCCGCCGCGTACCGCAGCGCGGTCGACTTCGCCGAGTCGCGCATGGAGCAGGAGCTCGACAAGGTCCTGTCCGACCCGCGCAGCCGGATCGGCGGGCAGGGTGACGCCGCCCGCGAGGCGGCCCGCGCCAAGCACGCCGAGTTGATCGACCGGGCCAGGCAGGCACTCGACCGCGACCTCGCCCAGCTCACCGCCGAGGCCGAGGTCGTCGAGCCCGCGCTGCCGCCCGCGTTCGCGCGCTGGGACAACCCCGCCTGGCACGGCTACCGGGTGCCGATGGAGATCCCCATGGCTCTGCGCCTGGGCGATCTGCATCTGCCCGAGAGCGCCGGCCTGAGCATCCCCATGCTGGTGCGGCTGCCACTGGAGCGCGGTCTGTGGATCGACAGCGGCCGCACCGGCTCCTTCGACGGTTCGATCGCGGACTCCGCCGAACTGCGCCGCCTCGCCATGGACACGGCCGTGACTCACGCGGCCCGGCTGCTCGCCGTCTATCCGGCGGGCGAATACACCGTGCACGTCATCGATGCGGCGGGCTCGGCGGCCGCGGCCCTCATGCCGCTCGTGAGCACCGGGGTACTCGCCGGCCCGCCCGCCGTCGGCGCCGCGGGGGTGAACGACGTGCTGTCCCGGCTGACACAGCGCGTCGATCTGGTGCAGATGGCCATCCGGGGCGGTGCGGCCGACTCGCTGCCGCCCGATCTCGACCCGGCCGAGCAGCTGCTGATCGTCAACGACTTCCCGCATGGATTCGACGACCGTGCGGTGACCCAGCTGCGCTACCTCGCGGACGAGGGCCCGGCCGTCGGCGTGCACCTCATGCTGGTCGCCGACCGGGAGGACGCCGACGCCTACGGGCCGTTGCTCGACCCGCTGTGGCGGTCGCTGCTCCGGCTCACACCGGTGCCCGACGACCACCTTGCCGACCCGTGGGTCGGGCACACGTGGACCTACGACCCCTCGCGGGTTCCGCCGGGCAGCGAGGTGCTCCAGCACGTCCTCGCCCAAGTCGCGGCCGCTCGTCGTTCCTGGGACCGTTGAGGGTCGGCCCGGTTTCTTCAAGAGTTAGTCAACTCCCCTGACCAGCGTACTTGGCCCTCCTTTTACCATTCTCTTTACCTTTCCTTGGTGATTGGGGTACAGTCGCAGGTGCGGAGGGGAGTACTCCCTACCTACTGCGGCGTACCCGTCAATACGGATCTCTCCAGATCCCGGGGCGTCGGCCCGAGTGCACCAAGCGCATCACGCGCCCCGGAGCATCGGGTGGAAGAGACCTCCGGCAGCGACGACGCTGACACTTGCCGTTACGTACTGCCGGAGGCGCAGTGGATGTTTCCGTGACCCTTTGGGTCCTCACGATCGTGGGCCTCGCGGCCCTCATCGCGGTCGATTTCTTCATCGGCCGCAAGCCGCACGACGTATCAATCAAGGAAGCCGGAATCTGGACAGTCGTCTGGATCGTCCTGGCCGCACTCTTCGGTCTCGGACTGCTCCTGTTCTCCGGTGGCCAGCCCGCCGGAGAGTTCTTCGCCGGCTTCATCACCGAGAAGTCGCTGAGTGTCGACAATCTCTTCGTCTTCGTCCTGATCATGGCGAAGTTCTCGGTGCCCACGCAGTACCAGCAGCGTGTGCTGCTCATCGGTGTGCTGATCGCCCTCGTCCTGCGTGCGATCTTCATCGCCGCGGGTGCCGCGATCCTCGCGAGCTTCGCGTGGGTCTTCTACATCTTCGGCGCGTTCCTCATCTACACCGCGTGGAAGCTGATCCAGGAAGCCCGCGCCGACGACGAGGACGAGGAGTTCGAGGAGAACCGGCTGCTCAAGGCGGTCGAGCGCCGCTTCGGTGTCGCCGACCGCTACCACGGCACCAAGCTGTGGATCCAGCAGAACGGCAAGCGGGTCATGACCCCGATGCTGGTCGTCATGCTCGCGATCGGCACCACCGACGTGCTCTTCGCGCTCGACTCGATCCCTGCGATCTTCGGCCTGACGCAGGACCCGTACATCGTCTTCACGGCCAACGCGTTCGCGCTGATGGGTCTGCGGCAGCTGTACTTCCTGATCGGCGGACTGCTCAGGAAGCTGGTCCACCTCAGTTACGGCCTGTCGGTCATCCTCGGATTCATCGGCGTCAAGCTGGTGCTGCACGCGCTGCACGAGTCCGGCGTCCATGTTCCGGAGATCTCCATCCCGGTCTCCCTCGGCGTGATCTGCGGCGTCCTGGTGATCACCACGATCACCAGCCTGATGGCCTCCAAGAAGCAGGCGGCCGAAGAGGCCCGTAAGGCCGACGGCTCCGAGAAGGACAGCATCGACGTCTGACCGCGTCGGACGCAGGAACAACCAGCACCGGGAGCGGCACTCGGCGGATTGCCGACCACCGCTCCCGGTGCTGGCCTGTGTGCTGAGATGCGAGACCTGGTCCGCGGGCGCGGTCCCGCCGGAGTGCGGGGCCCGCGTGGGGCTGCGACGATCGCTGCATGATCGTTCGGCTTCGGTCACTTCTGACGCGGTGGACGACCGTCGTGCCCGTGATCTCGATCGTCCTGTTGGTCCTCACCTGGGGTCGTGATCTGCCCGGCGCGGTCGTCGCCCTGGTGACGCTGGTACTGGCCTGTGCCGTGCTGGCCGCGGTCCACCACGCCGAGGTGGTCGCACACCGGGTCGGTGAACCCTTCGGGTCACTGGTCCTCGCCGTCGCCGTCACGATCATCGAGGTGGCGCTGATCGTCACTCTCATGGCGGACGGTGGCGACAAAGGCGCCACACTGGCCCGCGACACCGTCTTCGCGGCCGTGATGATCACCTGCAACGGCATTCTCGGCCTGAGCCTGCTCGTCGCCTCACTGCGGCACGGCCTGGCCGTCTTCAACGCGGAGGGCACCGGCGCCGCCCTGGCGACCGTGGCGACACTGGCGACGCTCAGTCTCGTACTGCCGACCTTCACCACCAGCAAGCCGGGGCCGGAGTTCTCCACCGCCCAGCTCACCTTCGCCGCCCTCTCCTCACTTGTCCTGTACGGCATGTTCGTGGCGACGCAGACGGTGCGGCACCGCGACTACTTCCTGCCGGTCACCCGGCAGGGCGCGGTGATCGACGCGGACGACCACGCCGACATCCCCTCCTCCAGGACCGCGATGACCAGCCTGGGACTCCTCGGCCTGGCCCTGGTCGGTGTGGTCGGTCTGGCCAAGGGCGTGTCGCCCACCATCGAGTCCGGAGTGGAGGCGGCCGGCATGCCGCACTCCGTGGTCGGTGTGATCATCGCCCTGCTCGTCCTGCTGCCCGAGACGATCGCCGCACTGCGCTCCGCCCGCCGCGACCGTGTGCAGACCAGCCTGAACCTCGCCCTCGGCTCGGCGATGGCGAGCATCGGCCTGACCATCCCGGCCGTGGCTGTGGCGTCCATCTGGCTCTCCGGCCCGCTCGTCCTCGGCCTGGGTGCCACCCACATGGTGCTGCTCGCACTGACCGTGGTGGTCAGCTCGCTCACGGTGGTCCCTGGCCGGGCCACCCCGCTGCAGGGCGGCGTTCATCTGGTGCTGTTCGCGGCGTATCTGGAACTCGCGATCAATCCGTAGCCGCGTGAACGCTCGCGCAAGCGTTCACGCGCGGTGTGATCCCCCTCAGCCCGTGGCGGGCTCCGCTGCCACCATCCGCACGGGCCGTGTTTCCGGAAGCAGCGCGAAGCACCCGAGGCTGAGCAGCGCGAGGCCCGTCAGATAGGCGGCCACGCCCCAGGGCACTCGCCCGCTCTGGTCGGCGATCGCCGTCGCCACGATCGGGGTGAGCGCGCCCCCGAGCACCCCGCCCAGGTTGTAGCCCACCGCCGCACCCGTGCAGCGCACCCGCGGCTCGTACAGCTCCGGCAGATACGCGCCGATCACGGCGAACATCGTCACGAACGCGATCAGCGCCACCAGGAACCCGAGGAACATCAGCAGCGGTTCGCCCGTCGACAGCAGCGCGATCATCGGGAACATCCACACCGCGGCGCCCGTGCAGCCCGCCAGACACAGGGGCCGCCGCCCGTAACGGTCGCTCAGCACGGCCGCCACCGGAGTGAGCGCACCCTTCACCAGGACAGCCGCCATGATGCAGGCCAGCATGACGGTACGGCTCACCCCGAGCCGCTCGGTCGCGTAGGCGAGGGACCAGGTCGTCACCGCATAGAACAGCGCGTATCCGACCGAGAGCGCCCCGGCCGTCAGCAGTACGAGACGCCAGTGGCCGCGGACCACTTCGGCGAGCGGCACGCGCGCGTGCTCCCGCAGTTCGAGGAACCGCGGGCTCTCGTCGAGGGAGGAGCGCAGCCACAGCCCGGCGGCGGCGAGCACGCCCGCCGCCCAGAACGGCACCCGCCACCCCCACGACGCGAACTGCGCCTCCGTGAGCGTCGCCGACAGTGCGAGCATCACGCCGTTGGCGAGAACGAACCCCAGTGCCGGCCCGACCTGGGGGAAACTCGACCACAGTCCCCGCCGGTCGGCGGGCGCGTGCTCCGCGGTCAGCAGCACGGCCCCGCCCCACTCCCCGCCGAGCCCGAGCCCCTGCAGGAAACGCAGCACGAGGAGCAGCACGGGAGCGGCCGTACCGATCGAGTCGTACGTCGGTACGCAGCCGACCGCGACGGTCGCGGTGCCCGTCAGCAGCAGGGAGGCGACGAGCACGGGCCGCCGTCCGTGCCGGTCCCCGATGTGCCCGAACAGGACCGAACCCAGGGGCCGCGCCACGAACCCGACCCCGAAGGTCGCGAAGGCCGCCAGCGTCCCCGCCACCGGCGAGAACGTGGGGAAGAACAGCGGGCCGAGGACGAGCGCGGCCGCCGTCCCGTAGACGAAGAAGTCGTAGAACTCGATGGCCGTCCCGGCGAGTGCGGCGGCCGCGAGTCGCAGCATCGAAGGGGGCTTTACTGTGCGTGCACGGTGCATGCGCTGTCAACTACCCACGGTCACCATGGGTTACGGGGGCGCATGGAGGCCCAGGCGGCCTCAGCACATCATTGTGATGCGAGCGGGCGCACGGGAGTCGTCATGCCAGGGAGGGCAGGGAGGGCAGGAGGGGGAGGGGCCGTCCGGTGTCCACACACCGTGATAGACCGGGTCCGAGCAGCGGTCCTGAGCGGGCCGACCCATCCGATCGGACCGGAGGAACGGTGCCCCGCACCCTCGCCAACGCCCCCATCATGATTCTCAACGGCCCCAACCTGAACCTCCTGGGCCAGCGGCAGCCGGAGATCTATGGTTCCGACACCCTCGCCGACGTCGAGGCGTTGTGCGCCAAGGCGGCGGCCGCGCACGGCGGAACGGTCGACTTCCGGCAGTCCAACCACGAGGGCGAACTGGTCGACTGGATCCATGAGGCACGCCTCGGGCACTCAGGGATCGTGATCAACCCGGGCGCCTACTCGCACACCTCTGTCGCGATCCTGGACGCGCTCAACACCTGTGACGGACTGCCTGTGTTGGAGGTCCACATCTCCAACATCCACAAGCGCGAGGAGTTCCGCCACCATTCGTACGTCTCCCTCCGCGCCGACGGAGTCATCGCGGGCTGCGGTGTGCAGGGGTACGTGTTCGGGGTGGACCGGGTCGCGGCGCTGGCGGGGGCGGGGCAGACGGAGGCCTGACAGTCACGGGCGGGCGGTGGTCGGCAGTCGTGGTGCCCGGTTCGGCCTGGCACACGAGGCGGCCTCCGACGCGGTGCCCGGGGCGGTGGCCGCCGGACGTCGGCCACCGCTACCGGGCGGAGCCGCCGGCCGAGGGTAGGGATCGAAAGGCCGGCGGCCCGTCCACGCAGGAGCCGTCATCCTGTGCGGGACAGTTACCAGTGGACAGCGTGCCCGCAAGCGCGGGGAGCGCGCGCGGGGCACCGGCGTGAGCGCTCTGTTCACACGGGGCGCGCGATGGCGCGCGTGGTCGCCGGTCCCGCATCCGGCATCGGACGCCCCAGCAACTCCCGGCCGGCCCCGGACCGTTGCGGTCCCGTTGCGGCAATCACCGTCCCGCTCACGGCACGGACAGGTTCACCACCCAGGTTCACCAGCCCCGCGCGCGCCACTCCGGCAGCTGGGGCCGCTCCGTGCCCAGCGTCGTGTCGTCACCGTGCCCCGGGTAGACCCAGGTCTCGTCCGGCAGCGTGGCGAAGATCTTCGTCTCGACATCGTGGATCAGACTGGCGAAGGCCTCCGGATCCTTACGTGTGTTGCCCACACCGCCAGGGAATACGGAAGGCGCTCAGAGGGTAATACTAGGCTATGGCCCTGAACGTCATCCAACTGCGCATCCTCGTCTTCCTGTACGCCCGCATCAGCGAGGATCCCCGAGATCAGAAGCGGGGCGTCAAGCGGCAGATGAAGGATCTGTACGCGTGGGCCGAGGAGCTCGGCGGCGAGATCGCGGGCGAGTGGACCGACAATGACCTGTCCGCCCATACGGGCGAGGAGCGGCCCGGCTACGACCAGCTGATGGCCGCAGCGCTCGCCGCCGCAGCGCAGCCTGGCGTGCGGGTCATCGTCGCCGCCTATCACCCGTCGAGGTTGTGGCGCCGCCGCGTCGAGCGCGCCCAGGCCATCGAAGACCTCCGGCAGGTGAAGGCATTCGTGGCCTTCGAAAGTGGCGGTTATTTCGCCATGGCCAAGGCATCCGACCGGTCGCAGCTCGCGAACCTGGGGGAGTCCGACACTGCCGAGTCCGAGGTGAAGTCCGAGCGCGTCCAGCGTGCCGCCAGGGAACGCGCTGAGGAAGGCCGCGCCAACGGCCCCGTCGCCTACGGCTGGAAGCGCGTGTACGAGCACGACGACGACGGCAAGGTCAGCGGCTTCCACGACGTCGAGCACCCGGAGCAGGCCGGCATCGTCCGGGACATCGTCAAGCGACTCCTCGGCGGCGAGTCGGTCCTGTCGCTCACCACCAGCCTCAACGCTGCCGGGATCCCTGCCCCGGGGGCCGGCCAGAAGCGGAAGCTGCGGGCAGTCGGTCAGGCGGCAGACGGCAGCCGGTGGAGCAAGTCCAGCGTGCGGAAGGTCGCGACGCGGGCCGCCAACGTCGCCATACGCACCCACAACGGCACCGAGTATCCGGCGGCCTGGCCTGCACTCGTCACGGCTGAGCAGCACGCCCGCATCACGGACCTGTTTGCGCAGCGGGCCGGCAGCCGCGACAAGCCGGCGCAGCGGGTGCACCTGCTGTCGTGGGGCGAGGTGTGCATCTGCGGCGAATGCCGGGGTCCGATCTGCGTGTCGTTGCGGGGCAATGCCAAGCGGGGCACCCGCCAGCCGACCTACGTGTGCCAGGAGCGGGGCTGCGTAGGCCGCAACGAGGAGGCCCTCGACCGGCATGTGGAGGCGATCGTCGTAGAGGTGCTGGCCGACCCGCAGGCCGCCGACGTCTTCCGCGGCGACCAGTCTGCGGCCCTGGCCGCGATCGAGCGCGCGGAAGCGCTGCGGCTGCGCCAGGGCGAGGCCGCCGACGACTTCGCAGACGGGATCATCACCCGCGAGCAACTGCGCCGCATCACCCGCAAGCTGGCCGGCCAGATCGATGAGGCGCGGGCCGAGGCCAGGCGCCTGCAGCCGGTCGACCTAACAGCGCTGGACGGGCTCATCGGGCAGCAGGTGTATGAGAAGTGGCCGAAGCTGACGGTGCAGCAGAAGCGGCGGGCGATCGAGGCGCTGAAGGTTCGGGTGCGGATCAACCGGTCCGTCCGCCGGGGGCCCGGCTTCGATGCGGGATCGGTCGACGTCGGATGGCACGGCCGCGACCTCGATGCGTGAGGGGCCGCACACCGCATCCCTTACGCGGTTGGGGGGTAAGGGTTTCGGTAGGGCCGAACCCCTTTACGTTACGGCTACCCGTAGAAGTGTCTCCCGTCCGGCAGTATCGTTACGGCTATGCATAGAGGAGTCTGCCGCGTGTGCGGCGCCACCGATCTCGACGCGGTCTATCTCGTCCAGGGGTCGGTCAAGTACCCGAAGCAGCGCAGCTGGCACCCCGAGCGGATCCACATCTGCCAGGAATGCCACGGCCGCGGCGAAACCCCCGTCGCCCAGTGGTATGTCGATCACGTCAGGTGGACCCGCGTCGTCGGACGCGGCGACCTGATGCCGCCCACCCCGTGCGAGCACTGCGGACTGCACTTCATCCGCAACGCAGACCCGCTCCTGAAACGCATGACCTGCTCGGCGGCCTGTCTGACATCTCTATCGGATAGCCGTAACGCCGCCCGCGGTAACCAAGGCAGCGATCAGCCGTGCGAGACCTGCGGCGAGCAGATCACCACCGGACGGTCCGACTCCCGGTACTGCTCCCCGAAGTGCAGGCAGAAGGCGTACCGGCAACGCACCTCTAACGACAGCCGTAACGGTGCTGAGTAGCCTCCGATTGTCGGACCCTCCCCATACCCTTTCGAGGCAGGACCGACGGAAGGCGCTCAATGCCCGAGATCACCGAACGGAAATGCAGGCGCTGCGGCCAGAGATGCAAGCGCGGCTGGCTCCGAGTGCACGAGCAAGGCCAGATCAAGGCGCCCGGCGCCAACCGACCCACCGAAGTTGAGACGGTCTACTGCTCCGAACGCTGCCTGCGAACCAGCCTCTTCGACGCGGCCGGCAACATGCAGATCATCGTCGACCAGCAGCGAGAGATAGACCGGCTCAAGGGGCAGCTCCGCATGGATCGGCAAGACGAGGACTGGCAGGACGCCCGCACCGGCGAACTGCGGCAGCTCCTCAACAACATCATCGACCAGGCCGAGCCGCTCGCCGACATCGACCCGAACGCACGCGAGACCAGCCCCGAAGACCTTGAGCGCCTTCGCATCGCTGCGAACAACATCCTGCGCCTGGCAGGCCCGCACATCCGCCGCCGCCAGGCCGCGCGCCACCCAGCGACCTAACCCCGGACATGCCGGAAGGGGCCCGCCTGGCGTACAGGCGGGCCCCTTCGTATCCCGTGGGGGCTACTCGCCCGCGACTTCGAGGGCTTCCTCCTGCAGCAACTCCAGCACGGCCGCCTTCGGATCGGCGTGGCCCTGCTCGGCGAGCAGCAGTTCCAACGCGTTCACCCACGAGCCTGCCAAACCGATCAGCAGAGCCGACGCCGACTGCCCGTCCAGACCCTCAAGCAGCGGCGCCACCCGCTCGCCGCCACCCTGCACAGACGCCAGACCAACCGCCAGCAGCAGCCGGCGGAGCTCCAGTGCATCGATCTCCTCGCTCACAGCTCCACACCCCCGGCAGGCTGGCCGACGGGCGCCGCCATGTAGTCCACGAGCCGGCCCGCGTCGAGAGCGGCAACCCTCTCCTCGGTGCTCATCTGCGCCACCTCCTCGGCCGTGTGCTGCTCCGGCCACTGCGGGACATCCGCCGACTCGACGTCCTCACCGAGCATGTAGTTGTCGAAGTGCCCTGCCTCGTAGGCCGCCACCAGATCGGCAGGCGCCAGCGTCCTCGACACATCCTCACCCCACTGCGGGATCGTTTTTCCGTCCGCGTCCACGGGGTCCCGCTGCGCCTGCCTCCTGCCACCGAGCATCAGACCGCCTCCCCGTTCCTAGTCCGGGCGGTGGCGACCATGCGGGCCGCGAACTTCGTCGACGCCCAGCCGACATCGGTCGATGCCCGGTCCTCGCCGGCCACCGCGGCGAGCAGCCGCTCGACCGGATGCAGGCCGTTGGGCCGCGGAAACAGCGGCTTGTAATTGCGCTCACCGCTCGTCGCCATCACGGCGCCCGCCACACGGGCCAGCAGCGCCGTCACCTCGTAGCGGCCCGACTCGAAGTGCTCGCCCGCCACGTCGATCATGCGCCGGGAGTCGCCCGTGTCGACGAGCAGCTGCGTGTCGCCGGCCGCACGCAGGATGCCGGAGTGCTCGGCGATCGTGGCCTCCCGGGTGCGGCACAGTGCCGCCAGGTCGGCGACCGCGGCCAGGGCCTTCGCGTAGGAGTCGGCCAGCACCTCAGCAGACACGGCCGCCAGCGCGTCCGTGGCGTCCTCCTGGGCATCCTTCAGTGTCTGCGTCCGCTTGGCCTGCTCCGCGGCCTCCACGCGGCGCTCGGCGCGCTGCTGCTCCAGCTCGGCGAGACGCTGCAGGCCGTACTCCTCGCCGAGGCCGACGACCACGGCGTTCTCCTCGCCGTCGAGGACCCGCTGCTCCAGTGCCTCGATCAGGCCGTCGGCCTCTTCCTTCCGCTTCCGCGCGTCCTCAAGCTGCTCCTGCGCCGCCGCAAGATCCGTCATGCTGCCTCCGTCTCGTCCGTGGCGATCAGCCATGTACGGCCAACCCGGCGAGCCGGCACCCGACCAGACCTCGCCAACCTGCGCGCGTACTCCGGTGAGCAGCCCATCCGTTCGGCCAGCTCACTTGCGCCGATCTCCACACTGGACGCACCCGCAACGGAAGTTCCGGGGACGGAACCGGCGGGGGTCGGGACTGGCTCCGATCCTTTCTCATCCTCGGCCTGGGCGGCGTAATGCAGTGTCCACAGAAGGTCACGCACGCCTGTGGACAACTTCCCGCCGTCCGCCCGCACACGGGCCCCCAGGTCGCGCAGCAGAATGCGAAGCACCTCGCCCGCCAGGCATGGAGGGACGACGACACTGCCGTCCTCCCGGACCAGTCCGCGCGCACCCGCAGGCAGATCAGCCCTCGGCACGAGACTGCCTCTCCAACAGCAGCGACCGCAGATGCACGCCCAACGCGGCCCGCTCTCCCGGCTCCCGGCTCTTGCCACGCGGCATCATCCCCAGCAACGCCATGCTCGCCAGGCCATGCACCACATCCCCGAGAGTATCCACCGACAGATCCTCCAACAGCGGCTCAATGTCCGCGGCCCGCCCGTCCAACGCCACCAGCAGGACCGCGAACGTGCGCGCCTGGATCGCCGCAGCAGCCGGATCGAAGCCCTCGTCAGGCGTTGCCATCGCCGCCGCCCTCCCCGTCCGCCGGCTCATCCGCAACCGCCGCACCGATCGCCAACGCCAACCTGCCGAGCATCGACTTCGCGGCGTCCGTGTCCGCGTCGCCGTGCCGGTCGACCGTCGCCAGCCGCACATGCGAAGCCGCCAGGTAGTGCACGGCCTTCGCCGCATCCGACAGGGCGCGGGCATCCTCCGCCGTGTGCAGCCAGCCGCGCGCCACCTCCACATCCCCCAGCAGCCCCGTCGCCGCACTCAGCCGGGCCGCCTTCAGGTCGATCACTCGTGCCTGCGTTGCCGCCGCAGTCCGCGACCGGTCGAACAGGCCCTCCTCGCCCTGACAGATCCGGGACACCGACGCCGTCGACACCCCCGTCAGCCGGGCGATCTCGTTACGGGCCATACCCTCGCGGGCCAGGCGCAGCACCTCGCCGCGGACCTCGTCCGGGATCGGATCATTTGCCCCCATGGGGAGCCTCCTTGCGTTCCGAGATTGCCGACAGCGCGAAGATCACGACCGCGCCTCGCGCGCGTAAGGGGTGTACCGAGACCGCTGCTCAGGAGGCTGCTGGCTGCCTGCTTCAGCTGTGACCGTTACGGTCACGATTGCGTTCGCGCCGGGAGCTGCGTGGCCTTCTGGGCTACGCAGGTTCCGGAGCTTCTGTGCATGCCGTTTGGCGAGGCCGGCTCTCCGCGCGGCGAGGCGTTGGGCGCGCTGCTGCCGGTCGCGTTCGCGGCGCTGCCGGGCCTGCTCTATCTGGGCTGTCACGCGGTCCTCAACTGCTGCGAGGGCCGCTTCGATGAGCTGCTGGCCGCTGTCGGCCATGGCCGTCTCCGTGCTCCTGGGCGGGGGCTGAGACGATTAGGGACTAGGCGGGGCCTGCTACGGACGGGCCCCGCCGTCGTGCTGTCAGGCGTTCTTGTCTGGCTGCTTCGTCTTCCTGTGGGCGATCTCCGCCGTAACCTCGTCTTCGGTGGGCCGGGGTTCGCCGGGCCCGAGGATGAACCAGAATCCGCTGTCGGTGGCTTCGATGGGCTCGACGCCCCAGTCCTCGACGCGGGCGGCGGCGATGTCACGGGCTCCCGTGCTGCGGCCGTCCTCACTGGTGGAACTGTCGAACTCGAATTCTTCGCGGATGATCCAGCCAGGCATGGGGGCGATGTCGAGACGGCCTTGAGTGAGCCAGGCGATCCGCCAGCCCTCCGGCGCGGGGCGGAAGTCGACGGTTCGGAACCGGTAGTCGAGGGCCATGAGGTGGGGTCTCCTTAGTGGTGCATGGGCTGGTGGTTACGCACCGCTCTGGCCGTGCTCGAAGCGAGCTGAGCGGGCTGCGGCGTAGGCGGCGATGATCTCGGGCTCGTTGCCGCGGTAGCACTTGTCGCCGTTGCAGCAAGGCGCTTCGGCATAGTGCTTGTGGTGGCAGCCGCAGCGAGTGCGGGCGGACCGGGCGTCGAAGGTGATGTCGTAGAAGCCGCACCAGCGGCAGCGGGTCCACGCGTAGTGGTGATCGCCGTAGGTGAGGATGTCGAAGTTGTTCTCGTCGTAGGGGTGGCCGGTCTCTTCGAAGGTTCGGGTGTCGGGGATGCTGCCGGCGGCGATGAATACCCGCTGCTCGGTGAGCAGCATGAAGCGGCACAGACGTTCCCATTCACGGCCCTTCGGCGTTACACCTTTTACCTCGAACCAGGCTTCCTGCTTGGGCAGGTAGAAGTCCGGAAGGTAGTTGCCGAGGTGTCCGCGGTCGTCTTCTTCGGGCTCTCGGAGCCACTCGTCTTTCATCTTCTTGAGGAGGCCGGCGGGCAGCGGTATGAGTTCGAAGCCTTGGGGTTCGTACTGCCATGGGATGCCGAGGGTGTCGAAGAAGACGGCCCAGCGGGCTTCGAGGCGGGAGCGGAAGCGATGGTCTGCGTAGCGGGTCTCGATTGACGGGATCTCCATGTCTCTCCTGGGCGGTTGATGTTGGTCTGTGGTGTGAAGGTACGTCCGGCGAGGTTCGCCCGTCCGGGAGTTGGATCAGGCGGGTCAGCGGATGGCTCGGCCGTCGCGTTGATGCTGGACGACGTCGACGTAGGCCTGCACGAGACTTTTGAAGCTGTCGCGCTGCTGCTCCCCGTCGAGCAGGGCCCACGCCTTCAACCCGATGATGATGGGGAACTCGGCGGGGTTCTGCTGCTCGACCTGGACGACGGCCCGGTACATGGGCGACAGACCAGCGTCGACCTCCATGATTTCCTCGAACGTCCACGGCTCAGGTGTGCCGGCCACTTCTGCCCACGGCGAGAGGATCGCCAACCGCCAGGCTGCGTCGCCTTCTTCGCTGACATCGTGAAGGACCTCGATGCCGTCCGGCTTGAGGACGTACACCCAGTCCGCCGTGCCCGCGTCGGTGTCGGCCTGCGTGCACAGCAGGGGGGCGTCGTGGCGGTCACCGTGGCAGAAACAGACGAAGTGGCTATAGCCGATGCCGCTACGGCTGTTGTCCCAGCCCGTGTCGACGGCGGGGGTGTGGCCGAGCTGGGACCAGCCGGCGGGGTGGTCGTCGATCAGGAAGTGCTGCAGGGCTTCGAGGTCGCCGCGGAAGGGTCCGGCGTACAGCTCCCGGAGGAGCGGCAGTCGGGTGTGCGGGTGCCCGTCGTTGTGGACGTACCGGCCGGCGAATCCGTCGCCATCGGGGCGGGCGATCACTGAGGGGTGGTTGGGCATCTCGGAGTCTCCTAGATCGAGGTGAAGGTGCTGCGGCGGGCCGTCTGGGGGCCGGCCGTGGGCGCGTGCAGGAGGTAGAGCAAGGTTCGGATCTCGTCGTGGCGCTGGGCGAGTTGGTCCCGGTTGGCGGTGCCGCGAACCCGGCGGAGGTCGTCCCGGGCTGCCGTGATCGCGCCCTTGACGTTGAGCATGTCCCGGGTGACGGCCGGCTCGTATTCCATCGCGTATGCGAGCAGGGCCTGGCGGTCGCGGACGACAACGACTTCCGCAGCTCGCTCCAGCCAGCCGTGGCTTTCGAGTTCCTTGAGGGCCTGGCCGAACGCCATCGACGTCTTGTTCTTGACGATGCCGGTCCTGTCGCCGAGGTGCCAGCGCTCGATGGCTACCGGGCCGCGCCGCTTCCGCACACCCTTCGGCAGCATCGCCCGGATCGTGCCGCGCCGCACGGTTTCCAGGCCGAGGGTGGCGAGCGCGAAGGCGGTGAGCCGGCGAGGGCTGGGGGGCTTTTCGGTGTCGTCCATGTCGGTCTCCATCCGTTCGACGGTGCGGCCCATCAGCTGCCCATATGGCTGAGGCGGGCGAAACGACCCTGGAAGGCGAGCGGCACGGCGACTTCGTTCTGGCCCTGCCGGTTCTTGGCGACGATGACGTCGACCTCGCCGGTGCGGACCTTCGCTTCGGACATGCCGGAGGCCGGAATGACCGGCTCGCGGTGCAGCAGCATGACGATGTCGGCGTCGTTCTCGAACGATCCGGACTCGCGCAGATCACCCATGGTCGGCTTCTTGTCGGTGCGCTGCTCGGGCCCGCGGTTGAGCTGCGTCAGTGCGAGGACGGGCACCTTGAACTCGCCCGCCATGATCTTTAGTTCGCGGGACAGGGTGCCCAGCTGCTCCCAACGCTGTTTACCCCAGGCCGGATCACACTGGACCTGCTGGATGTAGTCGATGACGACCAGGCCGACGGGCCGGTTGAACGTGGACTCCATCCAGCGCAGCCGTGCCCGCAGCCGGCCGAGGGTGAGACGGGACGTGTCGTCGATGATCAGCGGGGCTTGGCCGATCACCTGCGCATGGTTGGCGAGCCTCGCCCAGTCCCCGTCGGTGAGCGACTTGGTCTCCATGACGGTCAGCGAGACCTTCGCCTGGTCGGCGGCGATGCGGGACTCGACCATCTCGCCGGACATCTCCATCGAGAAGATGACGGTGGGGATGTTGTGGTGCAGGGCGGCGTGCGCGGCGAGGTTGGAGCCGTACAGGGACTTGCCGCCTCCGGGGCGGGCGCCGACGATGACCAGCTGGCCGGCGCGGATGCGCACAACCTTGTCGAGTTCGGGCCAGGGCGTGGGCAGGATTGGGTCGCTGTCGGGGTTCTCAAGGTGTTCGACCAGCTTCAGGAAGTGGTCGGAGGCGTGCAGGGTCATCTCTTCGGTGGACCCGACGGCGAGGTTCTGCAGGGTGCCCATGGCGGAGTCGAGGATCTCCGCGGGGGTCTGGCTGGCATCCCGGGACTGGGCTTTGAGCTCGTCGGCGGCGACGCCGAGTCCGGCCCGGGTGGCGCAGTCGCGGACGATCTCGGCGTAGTACTGAGCGTTCGCGGAGGTGGGGACGGCCTGTACGAGGGCGTGCAGGTGGGCGGGGCCGCCGATACGCACGAGGTTGCCGGTGGTGCGCATGTGTGCGGTGAGGCTGATGGGGTCGACGCGGGCGCCGGTCGCGTACAGGCTGAGGATGTCGCTGAACACGGTGGCGTGGGTGCCGCTGTAGAAGTCTTCGGGGCCGCGGAGGATCTGTTCGACTTCGTCGATGGCCCGCGACGACAGCAGCATGCCGCCGAGGACCGCCTTTTCAGCCTGCATGTCGTGCGGTGGCGGCTGATCGGTTTCGTCTTGCTCGTCGGTCATGCGGCTACTCCTGGGTTGCACTCGGGGCAGCGACGGACGCCGCCCTCGGGGTTATCGATCCAGCCCTCGGCGCCGGGGCACTTGGTGCAGGGGTCGGTGGTCTCGCCGTTGCGCTCCGGCGCGGCCTGGTTGGCGCGCCACTTGGCGGCGATGTCGGGGAAGTCGCCTTCCTTGGCGACTGCTCGCCACCAGGCGGGCCCGCGGGGCGCATAGGTCTGGTTGATCCAGTTGATGAAGGTCTCTCTCTCCTCGTCAGTTACGACGGCAGCAGCAGTCACGAGGCGCTCGGCCACAGAGAGAGGAGAGGTAGTAAAGGGAGTAGGAGGAGTAGGGAGGTCCGATTCGGACCGCCTTTGGTGCCTAAAAGAACCGCCTTTGGGGTCCATAGCCGGTTCTTTTTGGACCTCCTGTACCTCTGCGCCTGAGGGAGTGGAGGTCCGATTCGGACCGCCTGTCAAAGGCGGTTCGTTTTGAACCTCCATTGCCTGCGGGCACTGGCAGCCAGGGCGGCCAGGGCAGCCGGCGGGGTCCATGTGCAGGAACCTGAACTTGGCGACCTTGCCCTTGAAGCCGCCCCCGGCATGCTCGATGACTTTCATGTCCTGCAGCCGGGCCAGCACCTTGCGCATGTCGCGCTCGTTGCGGATCAACGCCTGCCGCATGAGGTCGGGGTCGACGACGCTCTTGTAGGTCAGTCGCGTCTGCTCGTTGGCGTCATCGGCCAACACGAGTGCGGTCAGCTTCTCCCGGTGAGTCAGCCCGCCCGGGGCGTACAGCTTGACGTCGCGGTACACCTGGAACCCCATCAGCCGGTCACCGCCCCACGGCGGTTGGGCGCTTCGGTGGTGCGGATTCCCACGGTTGGTCTTCTCTCGGACAGGGCGGGTGCGGCCGGGGTCGGATGGTCATGACGTGCTGTCGCTTGCCTCGAATCCCTCCGCGATCTCCTCCGAGATGTGCAGGACGAGGACGTTGAGGCGGCGCGCCGCCGAGCGGACGGTGTTGGGCGACGGCTGCTCGCCGAGGACGGCGCGCACAATGCTGATCAACGTCTCCTTGCGATGCCGCTCGGCTGCCAGTTGAGCTAGGACGGCTTCGCGGTGATCGATCTGCGTGCTGGGCATCGGGGCTCCTTCGCGACGGGAGCGAGGCGGGGCGGGGGCTTCATCTGCCGTCTCGCGAGGGAGCGCCGGGCCCCGGGTGAGGCCCGGCGGGGGTGCTACAGGGCGTCCGCGACGCGCTGCATCTCGACGTAGGCGGCGAGCAGTTCGGGCAGGTGTCGGGCCTGCTGCTCGGCGTCGAGTTGCGCCCAGGCGCGAAGGCCGATGAGCGAGGGAGCTACGTCGGGGTTGAGCTGTTCGGCTTCGCGGACTGCGGCCCGAAGGTCGTCGTCGTTGTAGCCGCCGATGACCTCGGCGAACCGGGAGGCTTCGCCGCCTGCCGTGTTCTCCCGCACTCGCCGGCCGTGGACGCTGTCGCCGTATCCCTCGTCGGGGATGGTGAAGGCCCGTCCGGCGATGCGAAGGAGGTTGCGGGTGATCGCCTTGGTTTCCGGGTTGGTGAACTTGGAGGGCGAACGTTCGAGCTGGTGGGCGAGGGCGAGCCAGGCTTCGTCTGCTGCTGTGCTGCGGAGGTAGGCGGCGCCACAGTTGGCGTGCCACCAGGCGTGGAAGATGCGGGTGATCTTCTCGCCCTTGGCGGGGATCTTGTCGCAGCCGGGGCAGAGGGTTCCCCAGTCGGCGGTCTGGACGGCTCGGCCGCCGGTGTCCTCGCGCCATCCACCGGGGATGGCCCCTTTGGACTCGGAGAGGGCGAGGCGGACGACGGTTGCGACGTCGGGCTTGTGCGTCATACTGAGTGGGTCCTTTCGTTGAAGCCCTGGGCGCTCTGGCCGAGCGATGTAGCCCGGGGCTTCTGCGTGTCTGGACATGTGGCCCCTGTCGGGTCCGGCGCGGGAACGCCGACCCTGGCGGGGGCTGCTTGCTATGCGGCGTCGGCCGGCTGGTCGAGGACCGGCGCGAAGATGTCCCGGAGCTGGACTTTCTCGGTGTCGGTGAGCGGCCCGCGGCCTGCGGCGCAGCGCTTCACGAATGCTTCGACGGACTCGTCGGGCAGCATCCGGAACCAGAGCGTGCCGTCTTCGACCCACTGGCCGGGGGTTTCCTCGGCGGCCATCAGGCGGCCAGTTCTTGACCGGAGTCTTCGTCGCCGCGCAGCCAGTCGAGAACGTCGCCTCGCCTGTAGCGAACCCGTCCCGCCCGCCCCGGGGAGAGCTTGCGGTACTTCGGCCCGGTGCCGCGCCAGCGCTTGTCCTTGAGTGTTGAGAGCGTGAGCTTCGTGAGGCGACTCACCTCAATAGGAGTCAGGAGCTCCTCACGATCGTCCGCAGTTGCTGCGGATTGTGACATTGAAGCCTCCAAGATTCGCAGCGATCGCTGCATGTCTGGGAGTGTACGAGAGTGGCGATAGCGCCGCAAGGTCTGTCATGAGATGCTGCGCAAATGGCAGCGATCGCAGACCAAGAGGGGGGCGGGTCCGAAGGTTGGGGCCCGGTCAGCCGTTACGTAAAGAGCAACCTCAAGAGGGTCCGCGAGGCGCGAGGGCTATCGACCACGGCCCTAGCGGCAGCCCTGGAGGCGACGGGTCAGCCGATTCCCGCTACGGGCATCACGCGCATTGAGAAGGGGCGTCGGCGCGTCGACGCGGACGACCTCGCAGCGCTGGCCCTTGTTCTCAATGTCTCGCCCTTGACGCTGCTCCTGCCTCCCGAGTGGGGTGAAGGGGCTGTGCAGCTCACGGACCGGAAGCGTGTCCAGTCCCGGACGGCGTGGCTGTGGGGGCAGGGGGTTGCGCCAGCCGAGGATATGCCTGCTGCGGTCGCGGATGAGGATGGTGGGAGCGCGCAGCAGCGCGGCCGGGACTACTACAAGCTCGACGAAGACTTCCGAGCCCTGGCTCTGCCAGACGATCAGCGGCGTGCGGCCGATCACCCTGCCAACCGTGAAGCCGAGGGCCTGGCGCAGATGGTCGGGCGCCTGGTGCAGACGACCGAGACGCGCGGTGATGACCCTGCTGCCGTGAAGCGGTCATTGCGCGCGGCCCGGCTGCGGCTGCGCAAGCTTGAGGCAGAGCTTGAGCAGATCGAGATCACGGCCGAGGAACTCGGCGAACTGGTAGGGGAGTAGTCCCGTCAACGTCGAAGGGCCCCACCGGTCGCTGCACCGGTGGGGCCCTTCGCTGTGTGCAAGCAGCCAGCAGGCATGAACAGTTGATGACTCGACGGTACGCGGCGGCACTGACAACGCCTTTGACGGCCGTAGTCGATCTATCTCCTAGGGAATAGGTATGACTCCAGATAATCTTTATTCTCTGGAGTTAGAATGGTCGTGATCCGAGGGGGAGTTCATGACCGACATCGAGCGCCGCGAACAGCCGAGCGCACCAGCCGTCCGCCAGCTGTCACCCGAAGCGCAAGCCGCACTCGCCGCCGGCCGCGCCGACTCGACACGGAAGGCGTACCGCGAAGACCGCGAAGCGTTCATCCGCTGGTGCGCCGAGCGCAGCGAGCAGCCGGTACCCGCGACACAGACCTTGCTGATCGAGTACGTCACCCACCTGACGCGCACGCCGCGCCCCCGCACCGGACGCCCGTCCGCGCCCAGTTCTCTTGAGCGGATGCTGTCGGCGATCAGCACCATGCACGCCGAGTTGGATGCGCCGCGACCGGAGACGAAAGGCGCCCGCACGGTCATCGCCGGCTACAGGCACCAGCTCGCCATCGACAAGAAGCCCGGCGGGAAGCAGCGCCAGGCGAAGGCCGCCCTGCCGCCCGCCTTGCGGAAGATGATCGACACCCTCGACCGGGACACGCTCATCGGCAAGCGCGACGCGGCGATGCTGCTGCTCGGCTACTCGGCGGCAACTCGGTCCTCGGAGCTGGTCGGCGTCGACATCGGCGAGCCCGTCGAGTGCGACGAGGGCTATCTGGTGTCGATCTACCGGGTGAAGATGAAGAAGTTCACGGAGTCGGCGGTGCCCTACGGCAAGAGCCCGGCGACCTGCCCCGTGCGTGCGCTGCGGTCCCTGCTCGCCGCCATGCGGGAGGCGGGCCGTACCGAGGGGCCGCTGTTCGTGCGCATCGACCGGCACGGCCGAATCGCCCCGCCGATGATGCGTCGCGGCAAGCCGATCGGTGACCCCTCCGGCCGACTCACCCCTGATGCCGCCTCCGACGTCATAGAGCGTCTGGCGGACGCGGCCGGCTTCGAGGGGCGCTGGCGGGGCCACTCTCTGCGGCGAGGCTTCGCTACCGCGGCGCAGCGCGGCGGGGCCCCGATGGTCCGCGTGGCGCGGCAGGGCGGATGGGCGGACAACTCGACGTCCCTCGCCCGCTACTTCGACGAGGGCGACCCGTGGGAGGACAACCCAGTCATGGGCCTGTAGCGACAGGCTTCCTGACAGGAAGTAAGTCAGAAAGGGTCCGCACTTAGAGCGGACCCTTTCGTCATGCCGTGGCGCGGGCGGGATGTGACCGCCCCGCGTCGTCGACCGCACAGCCGAACAGGGTGTGGCACTCGGCGAGCGTCAACTGCAGGACGTTGGCGAGGGCTTCGGCGACCGCCATGGACGGCACCCGCTGCCCCGCTTCGAGCAGCCACGCGTAGCTCTGGCCGATCCCTGCCCGGCGGGCGGCCTCGCTCTGGCTGAGCCCTGCCCGCTCCCTCGCTGTCCGCAGCATGGGGCCGAGCGCCTCGGGGGGTGTGCGCCGAACCCGTATGGGCGCCTGCGATTCCATCCCACACCGCCTCTCTCGGCTTTGAATCGTAGGCTAATTCATGCCCTAGGGCATAGAATCACCTGTCAGGTGCCCGTGTCTCCTTCGAGGCGGACAGGACGCGGGCGCCGCCTACCAGGGCGGGAGCACAGGACATGGCCGAGGCGACAGTCGTCGGACGCACGCGGGTATCGCTGGTCCCGGACACGTCCGTGTTCGGCGCCCTGATGAAGGTCGAGCTGCCCAAGGCGATGCGGGAACCGGGGCGCCTGGCCGGTGACGTCCTCGGCAGGGAGATCGCCAGTGCGGCCCGCAAGCGGCTCGCCGGCTTCAAGCCGGTCGTGAAGGTCGGCCTCGACCTCGACACCGCGGCGGCCACCGCCAAGCTCGACAAGCTGACAGCCCCTCGCACCGTCAAGATCAGTCTCGACCTGGATGCGGGCACCGCGAAGCAGAAGCTCGATCAGCTCGCCGCGGACCGCACGGTGAAGATCACGGCGCAGCTCGACGACAAGGCGGCCACCGCGGCTGTCGTCAAGCTCACCGCTGACCGCACCCTCAAGGTGACCGTCGACCTCGATGAGGCCGGGGCCAAGCAGCGCCTGCAAGGGATCCTCGGGCAGCGGACCGTCGACATCCTGCCCAAAGTCCAGCAGGCCGCCTACAACACGGCGAAGGCGAAGCTCGACCGGCTGACTGCCGACCGCGTCGTCAACATCCGCGCCTCCGTCGACACTCGGGTCGCCGCGAACGAGATCCAGAACCTGATCCGTAACCGGCGGGTCCGTATCGGCGCCGACGTCGACACCCGCGTCGCGGCGAACGATCTCGCGAACCTGGTGCGCCGCCGCATGGTCACCGTGCAAGCCCGCGCCGACACGACCGCGGCGAACGCCGCGCTGAACTTCCTGACCCGCGACCGCAACGTCAACGTCCGCGTCCGCACCACCGGCCTGGCCGCGCTCACCGCGAGCCTCGGCGCGCTCGGCGGCGGGGGAGGCGGAGGGCGCGGCCTGTCGTCCCTCACGAGCCGCATCCTGGCAATCGGCGCCGCAGCCCTCACCGCCCTGCCCTCCATCGCCTCTCTCGGATCTGCGATAGCCCAGATGGGTCCGCTGGCGGCGACGGCTGCACCCGCACTCGGACTCCTCCTCGGAGGCTTCGCCGCCCTGAAGGTCGGCATGACCGGCGTCGGCGACGCCGTCAAGGCAGCCTTCAAGCCCGTCGCCGGCGAGGCGAAAACAGCCGCGACGTCGACGAAGCAGGTCGAGAACGCGCAACGCTCCCTGGCCAACGCGCAGCGCGGCGTCACCGACGCCGAACGCAGCCTCAGTGCGGCGCAGCGCGACGCCCGCCGCATCCAGGACGAACTGTCTGTCGCACGCCGTCAGGCAGCCCGCGACCTGGCCGACATGAACGCACAGGTCAGGCAAGGCGCCCTCGACCAGAAGCAGGCCGCGCTCGATGTCGAACAGGCCGAACTCGACCTCGCCACCGTCCGATCCGACCCGGCTGCCACCCAGCTGCAGATCCGCCAGGCTGACCTCGCCCTAGAGCGGGCGCGCGCGGCAGCCGCAGAGCAGGGCCGCCAGCAGAAGCGGCTCACCGCCGACACGAAAGCCGCCAACCAGGCTGGCATCGAAGGCTCCGACGCGGTCGTGCAGGCCAAGGACCGGATCCGGCAGGCTGGCGAGCAGGTGGCCGAGCAGGAGCGGTCCGTCGCGGACGCGCACCGTGCGGTCTCCGACGCCGCCCGGCAAGTCGCCGAAGCCCACCAGACGGTGGCCGTACAGACCACCAAAGTCGACGACGCCCTGTCGAAGCTCAGCCCGAACGCCCGCCACTTCGTCGGCATCCTCCAGGACATGGCACCCGCCTGGCGGGCCATGCGCCTCGACGTACAGGACCGGCTCTTTGCCGGGCTCGGCACCCGCCTGCAGCAGGTCGGCGGCCAGATCCTGCCCACCGTCCGCAGCGGGCTGGTCGGCACTGCAGGCGAACTCAACCTGATGGGCAAGAGCGCCCTCGACGCCGTATCCAACCTGCAGAAGACCGGCCAGCTCGGACAGGTCTTCGACGGCATCCGCTCCAGCCTCGGCAACCTCAACAAGGTCCCCGGCCAGCTCGTCACCGGCTTCGCCCAGCTCAGCATCGCCGCACAGCCCGCCTTCGACCGCATCACCAAGGGCGCCGGATCCGCCATGGACCGGGTCATGGCGAAACTGTCCAAGGGCCTGGAGAACGGCAAGCTCGAAGAAGCCATCTCGACAGCCCTCGACGTGGCGGTTCAGTTCGGCGGGGTCCTCGCCGACATCGGCGGGATCTTCGCCGGGATCTTCAAAGCCGCGGGCGCGGCGGGCGGCGACTTCTTCGGGGTTATCGGCGCGGCCATCAAGGAAATCCGCCGCGTCATCGAGATGCCCGAGATGCAGAAGGCACTGACGGCGATCTTCACGGCGCTCAACGCGGTGGCCAAGCTCCTCGCAGGGGCCCTGGGTGCAGCCCTGCAGGCCCTGCTGCCACTCCTCGCCGCCATCGCCCCCGTGATCGTGCAGCTAGCCGGCCAGCTGGGGCCGGTCGTCGCAAAGATCTTCGAGACGCTCGGTGTCGCCCTGATGCCGATCATCGAAGCGCTGCTGCCGGTCCTCGCCAACGTGATCGGCGTGGTCGCGGATGTGGCCGTCCTGCTGCTGCCGCTCCTCGCGCCGATCGGTGAACTGATCGCGGCCGTCGTGACCGCGCTCGCCCCGATGGCGGAGTCTCTCGGCAAGACACTGGTGCCGGTCATCGGCGTCCTGGTGACCGCACTCGTGCCGATCGTGCAGGCGCTGGTGCCCGCCTTCGGAATGTTCGGGCAGTTGCTGGCGCAGATCGTGCCGCTGTTCCCGCAACTGCTGCTGGTGCTGCTGCCGTTGATCCCTTCGCTGACGCAGCTCGCCCTCTCGCTGATCACCCTGGCATTGCAGGTCATCACCCCGCTCATGCCGCTGATCGTCGGCCTGGCGCAGCTGTTCACCGGCACCCTCGCCGTGGCGATCGGCTTCCTCGTGCCGATCATGGAAGGTGTGATCAAGGGAATCACACGCTTCGTCGACTACCTGAGCGCCGGCGTGAAGGCGATCTACAACGGCTTCATGTGGGTGTGGAACAAGCTCCTCGGCCACAGCATCATCCCGGACATCGTCAACGGCACCGTCGAATGGTTCAAGCGGCTGGGCCGCTGGCTGCGCGACATCGTCCGAGGCATCCGCGACAGTGTCGTCGGCTTCTTCCGCGGCTTGAAGGATGGCGCCACTGCGATCTGGCAGTCCTTCTGGAACCGGGTTCGCTCCATCGCCTCCGGCGCCACGAAGGCCGTCCGCGAAGGCGTGTCCGCGTTCGGAGACCGGTTGAAGGACATGTTCACCTCGATCCGGGACGGGATTGGGCGGGTCTGGAAGGGCCTTCAGAAGCTCGTTTCGGCACCCATCAAATTCTGGGTGAATACGGTATATAACGATGGAATTCGCCCCGTCTGGAATCGCACGGCGGCCAAGCTGCCGGGCATCGACAACCTCGACAAGATGACCCTCCCGAAGGGCTTCGCCCGGGGTGGGGTTCTGCCGGGCTGGTCGACGTTCCGTCAGGGCGACGACCAGCTCGTGCCGATGCGCCGCGGTGAGGGCGTGTACGTATCGGAGGCCATGCGGGATCCGTATGAGCGGGCACGCCTCCACGCCGTCAACGAGGCCGCCATGGCGGGCCGCAGCCTCTCCGGGTTCCGCGGGTTCGCCGGGGGCGGCATCCTCGGCGACATCGGGTCGGGCATCAAGAACGGTGTCGGCAAGGCGCTGGGCAAGGGTGCGGATGTTGTCCGCGGCGGGCTGGCCGATCTGGCGCAGGCGGCGTTCAAGCCCGTCAAGTCCGGGATCAGGAAGACGCTCGGCGGCAGCAAGAGCACGTACAACGGGATGATCGCCGCTGCGCCGATCCTCGCCATCAACAAGGCCATCGACTGGATTCGCGGGAAGGACGTCGTCGAGTCGTCCGGCCAGTGGATGAAGCCGGTGAATGCGGCCTACGGGACGCCGTTCGGCAAGCGCGGGTCGATGTGGAGCTCTGGCCGCCACACGGGGCTGGACTTCCCGGCGAGGACCGGCACGAAGGTGGTGGCGGTCGACAACGGCACGGTGAAGTCCGCGGTCTCCGGCGGGCCCTACGGCAAGCATGTGACGATCAGCCACGGTGGCGGCCTGTCGTCGCTGTACGCGCACATGTCCGCCATGGTGGCCAGGGCGGGCGAGGGCATCACCAAGGGCGCCAGGGTCGGCTCGGTGGGCGCCACCGGCAATGTGACGGGCCCGCACCTCCACTTGGAGGCCCGGAAGAACGGCACTCCGGTCGACCCGAAGCCGTACCTGACGAGCAGCGGTGACGGCGGCTCCGGGGTCAAGCGGTGGACCGGCGTCGTCCAGCAGACGCTCGGCCAGCTCAACCAGTCGATGAGCCTCGTGTCGACGACGCTGCGCCGCATGAACCAGGAGTCGGGCGGCAACCCGACGGCCGTCAACCGGTGGGACTCGAACTGGAAGGCCGGCCATCCGTCGGTCGGCCTCATGCAGGTCATCAAGGGGACGTTCGCCGCGTATGCGGGGAAGTACAGGAACACCGGCCCGAAGATGTACGGGGTCTCGGTCGATCCGACGGCGAACCTGTACGCGTCGATGCGGTACGCGCTGAAGACCTACGGCAGCCTGGGGCGCGCCTACAACCGGCCTGGCGGCTATGCGATGGGCGGCATCTTCGGCGGGCTGCGCATCAACCGGGGCCGGTCGGGCGGGTATGCGTCGGGCGGCATCATCAAGGTCGGTGGCAAGCGCATCGACACGGGGCCGGTCGCCGCCTCGGTGGGCAGCAGCTTCCTCAAGGCCCTGACCGGGACCGCCGCAGCCATCAATGCGGCGATGACGAAGGTCGCCGCCGCGGTGAAGAACGCTTTCAAGGGCGTCAAGACGACCCTCGACAACAAGCTGCTCGCGGCAATCAGCAAGCAGAACAAGGCGCTACAGGCTCTGTCGAAGCAGCGCGACGCCATCGCGGCGAAGATCACCGCAGCGAAGGCGTTCGCCACGGAGGCCACCGGCCAGGCAGTCCAGTTCACGTCTCTGACCGGGCTACCCAACGGCGGCAACACCTTCGACGTCACCGGCATTCAGTCCGGCCTCAACGTGCGCCTCGGGCAGCTCAAGGCGTTCGGGAAGAACCTGCAGATCCTCAACCAGCGCGGCCTGTCCAAGACGCTCCTCCAGCAGATCATCACGGCAGGGCCGGACAACGGCGCCGCCTACGCGCAGGCCCTCGTCGACGCGACACCCGCACAGCTCAAGGACATCAACCTCACCCAGACCGCCATCACCAAGGCCACCAGCCAGTTCGGCCTCGATGCCGCGGATGCGATGTACGACGCCGGCGCCAACTCCGGCAAGGGCTACCTCACCGGTCTCGCCTCGACGCAGAAGCTCATCGAAGCCCAGATGGCGAAGATCGCGAAGGCGATCCAGAAGACCATCAAGGTTGAACTCAAAATCAAGTCTCCGTCGCAGATCCTGCGAGCCCTCGGCCGGTTCACCGGTCTCGGCTACGCGAAGGGGGTGGAGGAGACCGTGCCGCGGGCGAAGGCTGCCGCAGGGCGCATGGCCGGCGCGGTGCGTGCGTCCGCGGTGGCGAGTGCGGCCCGCATCCGGAACGCCAGCACCGTCAACAACGGCGGCGACAGGCACCTGCACTACAACGCGTCGGTCAAGGAAGAGGCGAGCCGCGCCAGCGTCCTCAAGGCCCTCGCCATCGACGACATGCTGAACCGCACCGTGATGGCCGGCGTCTGACAGACGCGGGCAGGCCCTGGTCCGGAGGTGCCAGGGGCCGCGCCCGATAGCCCTTCGCCTGGAGGCGCGGGCATGAAGCGGCCCCCGAGGTGTGAGGATCCCTGGGGGCCGCTTCTTTTCGTTTCGCTTTTCGTTTCAGGGCTTGCTAGGTCAGGGCCCTGTCGAGGTGTGCCTGCACGGCCGGGAACACTCCGCGCGGCACGAGGCGGCGTAGCGCTTCCCGGTCCGCCCATGTCACCTCGGCGACCTCACGGGTGCTGGCTGCCCGAGCCTCGCCTGAGACGAGCCGGCAGGCCACGTACAGCACCTGCCGGCCGGTGTCGGGGTGCGTCCGCTCGCCGAGGATTTCCGCCGGCTCGACGACCACCCCGGTCTCTTCGAGTGCCTCCCGTGCCGCGGCCTGCTCCGGTTGCTCCCCGGGCTCGACCTTGCCGCCCGGGAACGCCCACGACAGGGAGCCCTCAGCGACCGCACGGCGGGCCAGCAGCACCCGACCGGCCTCCACCACCACCGCGAGCGCCACAGAGACTCCTGGGTCGTTCACGGCTTGCCGGCCCCGCGGTACTCGCCGATCGCTGGCCGTGATGCGCCCACCGAAGATCCGCATCGCGTGCTCTCCCGGGTGGAAGCGCGGGCTGACCGGGAGGACCATGGAAGGGTCTCGGGGAGTTCGACGAGGTGTGCCATGGAGAACAGCCTTTCAATCACAGCTCTGGTGATCTCTGTCATTGCGCTGCTCGCGTCCCTCGCCCACGGTGGGCTCGAAGGACGGCGCCAGCACATCAGAGAGATCGAACAGTTCTACCTCACCCGGTACTGGGAGCTGCAGGATCAGGCTCCGGTGGAGGCATTGCGAGGAACGGGGCCGGCGAAGCCAGCGAGTCAGCTGCAGATTGACACGCATCCCGTCCAGATTGTCGACGACCAACAAGGCGGCGAAATCAACGTCAGCCGGCTTGCGCTGCTCTACCTGCGCATGTGCGACGACGAGGTGCACACCCGGCACCGCGGCATGATCTCCGATGCGACGTGGCAGGAATGGCTCGCAGCCATGCAGACCCAGGTGACCCGCTGGCCCGTCGCTGATGAATGGGAAGCCGTCAAGGCCCGCAGCTCCGAAGAAGGTTTTGCTGATCTCCACCGAGCCCTGCGGAAGCACGGGCCCGCCTACGAACAGACGGACCCGTGCAAGTGGAGAGGCTGCGTGCGTTACTGGCGAGGTCTGAGGCGCAACCCCTCGCGCGCTCCACTCCGTCCGCCCCCCGCGCACAGCGCTGGGCAATGGCCGGATGACTAGCGGCCGTACTGCCAGCTGTGGCCCGTACCGCGGTATTCGGCGACGGGGATGGGCTCGATGCCCTCCCGCATGCGCGAGCGGTACAGCTTGCCGTGCAGGTGGTCGACCTCATGCGCGGCGAGGCGGGCCAGGCCGTGCTCGAAGATGGTGATCCGCTCGGTGCCGTCGATGTCCTGATGCTCGACGCTGATGGCGAGCGGGCGGGGGACCTTGCCGCGGACATCGAAGAAACTCAGGCAGCCCTCGTACTGCTCGTCGCTGTCCGGGGACTCCTCGACGATCCGCGGATTGAACAGGGTGATCGATTCGCCGTCGGGGGTGCGGACGATCGCGGCGGCCCGGTCGATGCCGACCTGCGGGGCCGCCATGCCCATGCCCTTGCCGAACACGTGGACGGTTGCCGCGCGCTCGCAGGCGGAGACCAGCTCGGCGACGACCCGGCGGGCGTCCTCCGCTTCAGCGGGCAGGTCGAAGAGGCGGGCCGTCTTCGTCAGGATCGGATCGCCGTCCTGGACGATGCCGGCTTCGCGCATCCGGTCGCTGGCGCTCAACACGGTCTCCATGGCGTGCGGGGTCTCCTCGGTGTGGGTGCGGGCGCGGAACTTCCACTCCAGGCGGTAGCGGGCATGCAGGGGCGGATCGTCCGTCGTCCACGAGTAGACCCGACGGCCGTCCTCGTCGGAACGGCGTATTGCGGTACGGAAGGGGAGCGCTTCGGCGGTCATCGTCGTCTCTGTGCCCCACACGACCGGGTCGAGGCCGGCCGGAAAGTCGAGGCGGACGCTCATGCGCTGCGTGGGCAGGCGTACAGCGCGCTGGAACCACGAACCCCACTTGTCGTCTCCGACGGTGTAGCTGTACTCCAGCCATGCGGACTCGCCGGGGTACAGCGGGTACTGGCCGTTCTCGTTCTCAAGCAGGAGCCAGAGCTCTTTGAACGCGTCGCGGTCGTGCTTGACGCGCCAGGTGAGCGGCTCGCTGCCGATGGACGCGCTGAGGTTGATCTCTTCCCATGTGAGCGGGTTGTGGCGGTAGTGCTGGTTCGACCGTTCCGGGTTGCCCGGGTAGCGGTCGACGGAGATCCGGATCAGGTACCGGGTGACGGGGTCCGGGCTGTCGTTGTAGAGGCGGCGCCGCTGCGTGGCCCGGTAGACGTGCCCGTCGTAGTGCAGCGTCGTGTCCTCGTGTTCGACGAGCAGGTTGGCCGAGTGCGTGTCCCCGGAGGTGTTCTCCGGGGCGGACGTGTGCGCGGCGGGAGTGCGGGGCTCCAGGCTGCTGTATGCCCGCGAGAGGGCGCCTCCCGCCCGCAGTTCCCGGTCTGCGGCCGTCGCGAACTCGGCTGACGGCCGCTGTGTCCCGCCTTCCACCTTCGAGATGTACGACGGGGTGTAGCCCACCCGTTTCGCCAGGGCGGTCTGGGAGAGGCCGCGGACGTCCCTCCAGCGCTTCAACTCGGCGATGAACGCGTCGTCCTGCAGCTGGGTGGACATCGGAGCCTCTTCCTCCTGTGCGTATGAGTGATCTATGAGTGAGCGGCATTCAGCCTGTCGTCACATGCAACGCCCGCGCTTCCCTCGGAGTGATCGCACTCAACCCAAGCGAGGGGCGGCACTCGATGGAGGCCCGGAATTCAGTCGCCGGACGCCGCGGACCAGGCGCCAGCGGGCGGACGATCCGGCAGCTTGGCGCCTGGCCGGCGCATGTACCAGCGCATGAATTCTCGCAGCACCTTCGCGCGGGGGCTGCGCCCCTGGGGATGGATGGCACGGGTTGCCGCCTCGAAAGGGATCCATTCACCGTCGGGGATTCTGACGTGCCGCGGCGCGTCGTACTCAGCCTCTTCTGCCTCGGGGGTCATGTCCGCGAGGATATCCACTTGTGGTCACAAGCAGCAAGGCCAGGGCGCGCTATTTGTGTGTACAAGATTCTTAGCGAACCCCCTTGCTTTGTGTGCACAACGGCCCTAGGTTTGTGCACACAAGAACGGCCCCCGGTGGTGCTGGTAACACCAGCCGGAGGCCTGACGGACTACCTGTCTTCACCAGGGAGAACCGCTGTGAGCCATGCTCTCACGTCCCGCCAGCGTCACATCAAGGCCGCTTCGGCTGTTGACCTCGGCGTCCTCTACTCCACGATCTCGGCCGGCATGCTGCTGATCCGCCGCTATCTCACCGGCCGCGGCGTCGATCAGGAGTTTGCCGACCGGTACGGATCCGCCTTCGGCCGCACCGCCGCGAAGATCTACCGCACCGGTCACGGCGTCGAGCCCCGCAGGGCCTGGTCGAATGTCAACGGCAAGTGGCGCCGCGTCAACGGCTACCTGCCCACCGAGACCGAGACCCTTGACGAGGCGTTCACCACCTACAAGCGGACGGCCGAGTACGTCCTGCCCGCAGCGGCCGAGCCGGCCCCGGCCGAGGTGTACGTCAAGGAAGCCGGGCACTACCCCGCACAGTTCGCCGACCTGAACGGCGAGTCGCTCCGCACCATCGAGCGCGCCAGCAGCACCGAAGCCGTCTCCGAGTTCGTCAAGGCGCAGCTCGCCGACCTCGACACGTGGCAGCGGCACTACGAGCAGTACGACCGCGCGATGGTCGGAGAGGTCGACCAGGCCGCCCGCGCCGCCGTACAGGGCCTGCCCTGGGACGACCCGCAGGTGCAGACGCTCCTCAATGCGGAGCGCGGCCAGACGGAGATTCAGCAGGCGCGCGACATCCTGAACGCCGCTTACGTCGACTGGTCGTTCGACCTCACCGGCACCGTCGAGATCCCCGAGCCTGCACGGCCTGCCTCCCCGGTCATTGCCGAGGGCTGCCGGATTCCCGGCTGTGACGGCACCTGGCACTACGACGACGGTATCTGCGTGGCGTCTCTCGGCGAGGTGCGGTTCGAGGGCGAGGACGTCGCCCTGCCTGCGGAGTTGGTGGCCCCTGCCGACGGGCCGCGCCACATCGTGGCCTTCGCCTACAACATGACCAGCCTGAACTTCCGCCGCGAGATGCGCGACCGGACCTCGGCCCGCACCTTCGTCGGCCAGCTGCGAGCCCTTGGCGACGCCATCGACGACGCGTCCGCGCACCTCCCCGCTGCCAGCTGAGCGGCCCCAGACCAGGCCTTCGCTTCGCGGCCCCCGCACAAGAGGACGGCCCCGGCAGGTGTAGCGAGCACCTGCCGGGGCCTGGGGCCGAACCCGCTACAACCTAGGGAGAACGACCATGCAGAACATTCTAGTGCCCACCACCCCGGCCATCGAGACCAAGCCCGGATGGAAGCTGGCCCCCGCCGCGTTCGGCAAGCCCGGCAACCAGGCAACCGTGTGGGCCGAGTGCCCCGACTTCTGCAGCGAGAACCACGTCGACAACTGGACGCAGCACGCTGTCGATCTCGACCACTGGGGTAGCGACGGTGCCCGCTGGGACACCGACTCCATGCACGCGCCTGCCGAAGCGCTGCTGGCCCTGTCCGCCCGTCTGTACCTGGACCCGACCAACCCGGACCCGCGGATGCGCGCCGCGACCGTCCGCATCGACGACGAGTCCGTAGACGTGTTCCACACCCCGGAGATGGCCGAGCAGACGGCCGACGAGCTGATCGCGTTCGCCGCGCAGCTGCGCCACCTCGCCCGCCAGGCCCGCACCTTCAATGAGGGTCCCGCCGAGGCGTTGCACCAGGTTCGCGGGGGTCAGGTCTGATGCCGCGCCGCAACGACAACGTCGACACCACCCGCGACCACACGTCGCCGGAGCGGCTCTCCAAGAGGGACGCCCGCCGACTGGCCGCCAAGGCGCAGCGCAGGCGGTGGATCGTATGAGCAGCGACGACGAGAATGCCCGCCGCTTCGTCGAGCGCCACTTCCCCGAGGTGTCCCGCTTCCTGGCGTCGGAGAATCCTGCCGTCTCGCAGCTGCCCACGTTCGGCCCGACCGAAGTGTTCGGCGGCGTCGACGACCTGCAGCCGGCCGTGGCCGTGGTGCGGGTGGCGATGGCGTTGACCCGCGAGCAGCTGTCGACGGCCCTCGGTATCGCGTTCGCGGAGATTGCCGCGGACCGCACCGTGGAGTCGTTGACGGACGCCGAGGTCCGCAACGAGATCGAGCTGCACCTCGCGGCGCAGGCCATCCACTCGCTGGACATGCAGATGGAGCGGGACGCCGGCCGTGACTGGCCCGCCGACATCCGCCGGGTCCTGGACGTCATCGCCGCCAAGGCCGACCAGGCGTATGCCGCTCGGGTCCCGGATCGCCGTACACAGGATCCGGTGTACGGGGACGGCACGGTCACCGTCGACACCCTCGACCACGGCCGGATCACCATGAGTGAGCCGGCCTGGTGCATGGGGCACGACGGGCAGCCGGTCCTGCACCGTGCCGACGTCGCGCACACCAGCGATCAGACGGTTGCCGAGTACGCGGGCGTCGAGTTCCTGCCCGCCTGGATCACGTGGGCGCCGTTCTCGACGCGCCAGCCGGAGCCGATGGGCGACGTCGACGAGTTCCCCGGCCTGACCCCCGAAGAGCTGCGCGACCTGGCCGCCGAGGTGGGCGCGCACTCCGGCCGCCTCTACTCCAAGGCCAACGAGCTGGACCGCATCCGCCGGAGGCAGGCATGAGTGCCATCGAGCAGCAGTTCAGTGACATCTACCGCGAGCACTACAAGCGGCTCGTCACCTGGGTGTACTGGAAGCTTCCAGTAGGCCGGCAGCACATGGCCGAGGACTTCACGCAGGAAGCGTTCCAGTCCCTGTGGGATTACCTGCCGAAGAGTGGAGCACCCGAGTACCCGCTGGCGCTGCTGAAGCGGATGGCAGGCCACAAGATGGCCGACTTCTACGTGCGGCGCCAGAACGACTCGGACGTTGTCGCCTTCGACCCGGCCGAGTCGTCAGCAGCCGTGGCGGCTGCGGCAAGCGGGCACCGGTACGTGGAAGGTGACCCGGAACTCTCGCTCCTCGCGGGCGCCCTGTACGAGGCGATGGGGCGGATGCAGGACGCTTCGGTCCAGTGGCGGCGGCTGCACGCCCTGACGGGGAAGATGCGCCCCCTGGGCGAGCCGTACCCGGACGTCCCGAAGCGCGCTTCCAGGAAGCTCAAGCAGGAGGCGGTGCGAGAGCAGGCGTACCGCGGCCGTGACGAGGCGCTGGCCGAGCTGCAGATGGCGTGCGGCGAGGTCGGCTCGTTGCGGGCGGAGCTGGAGCGTCTGGGCGGCCGGAACTGGAAGTCGTCGACCGGCTGGCCTCCGCCGAGCCGTATCGACCACGGCACTCACAGGACGACGCTCGACAACCCCGACGTCCGCGAGTGCCAGTACGGCCACCCGCTGACCATCGACACGACCGGCTTCAGCGCGAACGGCGAACGGTCCTGCCGCGCCTGCGGCAACGACGTGCAGAAGCGATACGCGGCAAAGAAGGCGACGGCGTGAGCACCGTCCGGGAGTCGCTCACGGACCAGCAGAAGACCTATCTGCATTGCGCGCTCCGCAGGCGCGATGGGAGCCGCTGCTTCTACTGCGGCCGCAATTTCAAGCCCGGCCCGCGGCGGCGCAAGACCCTCGACCACTACATCCCGCACCGCATCTGGCCCGGCTGGCAGGTCGACAACCTCGTCCTCGCCTGCGAGGGCTGCAACACCGCCAAGGCCGACGTCCTGCCCTGGCCGTTCGTATGGCTGTTGCTGACCGCCTATCGGCCCGACGAGTGGGAGCTGACCGCATGAACACCCTCGTTCGCCGTCCCACGGAGAACATCGCGTTGCGGACGATGACGCCTCGCCCGCTGCCGCCCGTCGAGCTGGTCACCGACCTCCTGATCGCGGCCCGTGCGACGGACGACCGGTACGGCGCCCGCCACTTCTCCAACCTGCTCGACCGGATCCTCGGAAAGGACGCCCTATGAACACCTCGACCGCAGGTCGTACCGCAAGTGCCCCCCGGGTCGAGAAGTGCCCCGCCTGGTGCGTCGTCGAGCACGGTGACGACCCGATCGACGACATCTTTCACCGCGGCAGCTACGCCCAGGTTGGCGTGCCGGACGACCAGGTCTACCTGTCGACCGACGACCTGAAGATGGTCGCCCACCTATGCCTCCCCGAGGTGCCGGAGCCCGGCGACGAGAACGGCTTCGTCGTCCTCCACCACGGCGACCTGTGGGGCCCCTACGCCGAGCTCGACATCGAGGGCACCGACCAACTCATCCGGGACGTGAAGACGTTCGCCGCCCGCCTGCAGCAGCTGCGCGACCAGATGGCCGCAGTGAAGGAGCAACAGTCATGACCGTGTACCTGGAGCGGCCCGTGCGGTCGATGGTCGACCAGCACAGTCTGGTCGACCCCTACGACGAGCCGCACGCCAAGATCCGTATCGATGTCGTCGTGTCGCGCGACCACCTCGCCGCCGCGGTCGACATGGGCGTGCACAAGTACTACGGCGACGGCCGGACCGGCGACGACCTGACGGTCGAAGAGGTCCGCTACTTCGCCGAGGCATACGTCCTCTCGGAGAGCGCGCTGGGCGCCCAGCAGGGCGCCGAGGCGATGGCCGCGCTCCTCGACGAGGACTTCCACGAGGAAGTCACCCGCGCCCACATCGCCGCCTCATACCGGGCCGTCGACAGGGCGTACCCGGCGGCCCTGAAGTAGCACGTCGAATCCCAAAAGGTCCCCTCTCCGGAGGGGGCCCGGGAGGGGAAGAGTTCCCAGCGTGCTGCTCAAATGTCCCTGTCTGTGAGCGCGGTTCTGGCGCTCAAGTTGGCGCCCGCCTGAGCGCGCTCATGGGCGCCAGTTGGCGCCCGTTCTGGCGGCAGAAGTGAGCGCCACCTGGCGACAGGATGAGCGCGTCCGCGAGCGTCAAGTTGAGCGTCCTGGCGGGCACGAGTTGGCGACAACTTCACAGCGTGCGATCCAAACACCCGGCCCGTTCCGGGGGGCTCCACGGCCGTGACGACCGCGCAGGTCGCGATCCAAGTTAACGACCCTCGAACGGGCTGGTCGAATCCCTAATCAAGACCCCGTCGGAGACACCGGAAACGGCTGGTCGAATCCCAACGACCCCGCAGCGTGTTCCACATCTACCCCCGGCCGTTTCGGCAGGTCGTTACCGATCTATCCCCGCCGTTCCGGAGGGGTGACGGAAGCGCCGTAACCCTTTACGCCCAAGGGGTCGGAGCCCTTTACCCCCAAGAGTCTGCGGGGGTCGCCGTGACCCCCGCAACCCGCTCCCCGTAAGGGCGGGACGCGCCTCCCGGTGCGTCCCGGCAACCACTCTCCCTGAGGAATTCACATGGCTGGCATCAACACCCGCGTCGTCGGACTCGGGAACCACCACACCGCCCGCACCGGGACGGGGATCGTCTCCGACGTCGAGCCGGACGTCGAACCCGGCGAGGTCCCTCACGTCAAGGTCGACTGGGACTCCGGTGACACTTCCTGGGTCTCGGCAGATGGCGTGACTCCGGAGAGGTAGCTCGCATCTCGTTGCAGCGCCCCGTCCTGCGCCCGACTCCACCGGGCACGGTGCGGGGCGCTTCTTCGTGTCACGGGTGTGACCTTTCCGGTCACGCTGGTCACGGCCACGCGAGCAAGATCGGCGTCACGGGTGTCACGGCCGGCGTGACGGATGGCTCGCGCGATGGCTCAACGGCTCGGCTCAAGCCGTTCTGCTGAGCCATCGGCGGCCCTACGCGCCTGCTCGCGCTCGCGCGCACGCGAGGGACGGCTCGGATGGGGTCGGTCAGACCGACGTCATCGATCACGCGCATGCGAGGGACGGCTCAGATTCCCGACAGTACGAAGATCACGCGGGGTCCTCGCGTTCACTCGTTCGTTCACCCGGTCGGCGAGTGAACTTTCGCCGCCCTACGCGCGCACGTGCGCGCACGAGGCTGGCACGGGCCCGGCGTTCACCCGGCGGGACCCCGGCGCAAGCCCGGCAGAGACCCGGCGGACTTCTCGCCGTACCCGGCGGGCCGCCGCCCTCCTGCCGGGTCTGCGCCGGGTGCAAACCGGGCAGCCGCCGGGTGGACAGGGGGAGGACATGTGCCGGTTTGCCCCCGGACAGATGCTCTCTGCACCCCGGACGGAGGGTGGACGCTGTCCGGACAGCGTCCACCCTCGAAGATCATCCGTCCGCCCTCCAGTCCGGGGCGTATCAGGATCTTTCGGTCGGCTGTCCGGGTAGCCGTCCACCCACTTTGCCCCGTCTTGTCGGGCGGATAGTTGATCTCCGAGGGTGGATGGAAGCCGGATGGAATCCACCCGCCAGCCGCCCCGCAAGACGGGGCAAAGTGGGTGGCATCCACCCTGCTATCCGGGTGTCCGCAGAGATCGAACTAGACCAATTCGACGCCCGGAACATCCCGTTATTGGAACTGCTCGCGAGGTGCTCGGCACTGCTCGACCGCAGGTCACAGCTGCTCGGAGTACTGCTCGCCGAGGTGCTCGGGATTTCGCGAGCAGTTGGGCGAGCACCTCTGCGAGCACTTCTGACCTGCGGTCGAGCAGTGCCGAGCAGTCGACCGAGCGCCCACTTTGCCCTGATGTGCCGCCACTGATCAGTGCCTGCTCAGCCCTGATCAGGCTGGAGAAACCGCAGGTCGCGCCTGCTCAACACCCTGATCAGGCCCTGCTCAACGGATGCTCTGAGCAGGCGCTGAGCGGCAGGCTGAGCGGCTGTGACCTGCACCTTCACATTCTGAGCAGAGCCTGAGCGGGCGTATTTTGTCCGAAAATGCGGGGCTGGCTAACGCCATCGCCGGGTGCCGGACCAACCCATATGTCATTGCGCACGCCATACCTTTGAAGTAGTTTTGAAGTCATGACCACCACGCCCATCGAAGCGACCTTCTCGGAGCTGCTACAGAAGCCGAAGGACACCGTCGCCCGCATGCAGGGCAGCGCCCGCAGAGGCATCCGTTTGAACCGTCGAGACGACGAAGACCTCTACCTCACCACCGCGACCCAGGCCGAAGACGCGGTGCAAGTCGTCGACTCCACCACGCGCATCTTCGTCGCCATGATGAAGAGCGACCCGCAGGCAGTGAAGATCCTTACGCACGTCTTCCCCGATGCCTTCCCCTGGGTGCGCTTCCTGCCGGACCCAGCCGTCCGCGAGTTCCTCGTCGAGTTCATCGAGACCGCCCGCGCAGCTGTCGACCTCGACAACATCAGCCTGCTCGCCCCGGTCATCGCTGCATGGAAGTCCACCGCACTCATCCACGCCGACAAGGATCTACACCGCGCCCTCACCACCCCGGCTGGCGAGGATCTCGGGCCTGTCGAGCCGCCGGAGGTGCCCGGCGAGTGAGCCCGAAGAAGGGGGACCCGGTAGCTCCACCACCGGGCAAAGGCGAATACGAGGTCCGCTACGGGGAGACGGCGGCCATCGAAGGCTGGCGAGAAGTCGGCAACAAGGCGCCAGGCAACGCAGCCAAGGCATGGGAGCAGATGCGCACTGACCCTTGCCCGGCGATACAGACCGAGCGGCACCACCAGTTGAAGTTCGACCTCGCCTACCGCGACTTCAAGGGCGGGCGGCTCCCGCAGTGGCAGATCGAGGTCACGGGCGGGGGCCGGCTCTGGTTCCTGATCAATGAGGGGAGACGGATTGTCTGGCTGGTGAAAGCCAGCATCGGGCATCCGAAGGAGACCGAGTAGTAGCAGGGACGCGGAATGCGCGGCCGGGGGTTACCGCTTGCCTTTGCGGCTGGAGCGTCCAGGCCGGTTGGCGCTGTAGTAGCAGGCGAGATCCTCCCGGCTGATGAGGATCACTCCACCCTTCATCTCCTGGCTGTACGCGAGCGTCCCGGCAGCCAGCCGACGCCGGACGGTGTCGTAGCTGCACTTCAGGAGCCATGCCACTTCCCGGACGCTGAAATAGGGAGCGTCGAGGTTCTGCGGCTTGGTGGGGGTCCGCGGGGACTGCTTGCTGGTCATCCTGCTACTGGCCGCCATCGCCTACTCCCCGCCGCGACAGGCGCGGCTCCGGTGGGCGGAAGTTGCGGACGCGGGCCTCTTCTTCAAGTTCAGCTGCTTCGAGTTCGGCCTCGATGTGGGCCTTGATGTCGGCCGTGGCGTAGATGAGTCGGCCGCGGTATCGCTTGGCCTTAGGGCCTTTGCCGGTCTGTCGCCAGTTCCAGAGGGTGCGGCGGGTGATGCTCATTCGGCGGGCCGCCTCGTCGCTCCAGACGTAGCCCTCGGGCGGCTCGGGCGGGGGGCCTTCCTTCGGGTTGCGGGGCATACGGGAAGGCTGTCCAGGCTTGACCGGAATGAAGATCACTCGTTGGTGGGGTTAGCCGGAGGTCGTCTCTGTCGAAGGTCTCGTAGAAACCTTCGACGAACGGAGCAGGCGTGAACAGCAGCACAAGCCAGTGCGCTGGCAGCGGGTGCCCTGTGGCGGCCTCCGTCGAGCTGGAGCTGAAGTGCTTCACCCCGGAGCAGGCTGCCGCGATCCTCGGCATGACCGAGAACTGGGTCGTCGAATCCGTTCAGGCCGGTTCGATCCCCTGCACCCGCATCGGAAAGTCGCCCCGACTGACCGCCGCCCAGATCCGCTGGATCCAGGCGCAGGGCGAAGCCCGGCCCCACAAGTACGCGCTGGCTAGGCCCGGGCATCCGGCGTAGACCCGGCGGTCCGCCGGCCGCCGGGGATCGCAGAGTGACCGGGCAGGTCAGACATCACGGCCACAGCTGACGGGCAGAAGGCGGTATACCGGGCCGGCCGCCCAGATGTCATGCTGCTGCATTCCCTAGCGGAAGGGCCAGCAGATGACCAGCAAGCGACTCATGAATCCGCGAGAGTTCGGGCAACACATCACCGGAAAGGCGCGAGCAAAGGGCTACGACCTCACCACCGCAGACGGCCGAACCAGGCTCGCCAAGGACACTGGTCTGCCGGAGGGCGACATAGCGGCCATCGCGGCAGGGAAGTACAAGCCCCCGGTCGATCCATGGAAGACGTTCGGCGAGATCGTGGTCGAACGCCACAAGGACATGCTCTGCATGGTCGGCATCCTTGAACCTAGCGGCACCAGACCGCCGAAGAAGAGCGTCAAGGACACCGCTGTCGACCTGGGCCTCACCCAGCCAAAGAGCGTGGTCATATTCGAGGCACTCGTCGCCGCGCTGCTCAACTCCGAGAAGTAGTACCCCCTGCGACGGCGCGGGTCAGCCGCATGCCTCCCGTGGGGAGCCCGGAGGAGCGACGGGTCCTGCGGCCTACTCCGGCTGCGGATCCACTCGAAACGCTTGCGCGATCATTGCGTACCGAGCGGCGATCTCCAGCTGGCGACTGCTAGAGATCGCAGAGTCCAGCGCTTCCGCTCGCGCAAGGAAGGCGCGGGACCGACGAAGACAGTAGGAACGCACCTCGTCATCTGACGCGTCCCCGAAATCGAAGTCGGCAGCAGGCTCCTCAGTGAACTCGCTCCGTTGCCACGGACGCTTCTGGCTCATGGCGACCCCATCTCAGAACGTAAGCGCCCGCCCCTGACATGGAGGCGGGCGCTTACGCAAGTGCTCCTAGTAGCTGTCGGGCGTTCCGGGGGCGGCGTAGTGGCCGTCATCGTTCGTGCGGACCCCCGCTGTAATGACACCGCTCTTCGCGCCGCGCGACGTGTAGATGTCGACGCCGCACGCCTCAGCAAACTCGAACAGTTCGAGGCTGGGATCCTGGTAGCCGAGGACCTGCGCGGTCACCCACATCACGTTCATGCGGACCGCATCCGTCTGCAGCTGCGTGAGCTGCTCGACCGTCCGGTTGTCGTGGTCCCGGTTGTGGCCAGCGCGATCCGCCCGATACGGCGCATCCGACCAGTCGTGATTCTTGATCTCGGCGGCGAACTGGCGCGCCAAGGCAGTCAGAGCCATGGTGTCCTCCTACAGGACGGGGTGAGCATCGCCCCCCGACGGGGCGGCTCATGCCAGAGTACGCCCGACCTCGGAGCTGAATCGAGGTTCGCTGGCACTCCGGGCTACTCGCAGAAGTCCTTTGGATGCAGCCACTCGTCGAGCTTGGTGGCCTCGGCGTTCGGAGCGGGGGATTAGGGATGGACATGATCACCTCTTCACGGCGGACGCAGAGCGATGCTGCCCCCGGAGAGGGTGGATCAAGATCGCTCGTCAGTACGGTTTGCCCGGCCAGGTCGACGAATCAGGCAGTAGGCGACGTGCGAAGTGGATCAAGGTGGTTGCCGACACCATCCAGGTTGAGCGCGGCCGACGCCATCACCGAGAACAGGACCAACTGCCGCAGCAGGTCCGCGCGGATCTCGATTGCCGCTTCCAGTGCCAGTTGGTGAGGCTCGCTCTCCAACGGCTCATCGCACACTGCAGACGCGGCCATCGCCAACCGGTACGGAATGCGGCTGAGCTCAGCGGCCTGCCCGGCGACAGCCTGCGGGCCATCGATCATCACCGAGTTCCGCGCCGCCTCGATCTCTCCGGCGGCAGACAGCAGCGCCGCCACGTACTCGACGAGATCCCCCCCGCCGCTGCGCAGCCTCGATCGCATCCTCACGGGTCAGCTGCGTCAGCGTCGAGACGGACTTCATGAACTCGATGTACGTGGCGCGCCGATTCTCCAGCCGCTGACCGACGTGATCGACGTACAGCTGCGTGCGCGCCTGCTCCTTCGCCTGGTCGAGCTCCTGGCGCTTGCTGCGCGCCACGATCCGCGCCTGCCACGTCGTACCTATGAGGGCGAGCGAGGCGCCGAGGCCAGTGCCGGCGACGCCAACGACAGCCGTAATGATCTGCGTTCTCACCAGAGTCGTCGGCTACCAGCCACGGGCGTGCCACTCCGCCAGGTGCGGACGCTCCGACCCGAGGGTGGTGTCGTTGCCGTGCCCGGGGTAAATCCACGTCTCGTCTGGCAAGCTGAACACCTTCGCCTCAAGGCCGCTCATCAGACTCTGGAAGTCCTCCGGACGTGTTGTCCTCCCAGGACCGCCCGGGAAGAGGCAGTCACCCGTGAACACATGAGGATGTCCGTGCGGGTCGTCGTAGACCAGCGCGATCGAGCCGGGCGTGTGTCCCACCAGGTGACGGGCGGTCAGCTCCACGTGCCCCACCCGGATCGTGTCGCCGTCCCCGACCGGCACGTCCGTCGGCACGGGGATGCCGTCGACGTCGTCCCGTCCCGCGTACGTACGGGCGCCCGTGGCCGCCACGACCTCCGCGAGTGCCTGCCAGTGGTCGCCGTGCTGATGCGTGGTCACCACGGACGTGATCCCGTCGGCGCCGATCAGCGTGAGCAGTGTCCCGGCGTCGTTGGCCGCGTCGATCAGCAGCTGCTCGTCGGTGGCCCGGCAGCGCAGCACATAGGCGTTGTTGTTCATCGGGCCGACCGCGACCTTGGAGATCATCAGGTCCCGCAGCTCGTGCACATCCGCAGGGCCGCCGACCTTCACCGCTCCGCTGTATGTCATGCCGCTCAGCCTATAGCGGGGGCAGTACGGGAAGCGGCCCGCCCTCGACGAGCAGAGAGGCTCCGTCCCGGCGCCCGGCGAGCCAGCCGAGCAGGGCGGGAGCGGGACCGCTCACGGTGACCTCGGCGTCGCCTCCGGAGCCGTGTCCCGTGCTCCACGCGCGCGTGAAGTCCGTGACTCGCGTGGGCGGGACCTCGGGGTGCCCGGCGAAGCGGTCCGTGAGAAAGGTGATCTCCCGTTCCACGAACTCCTCCGGCAGGTCTTCCGGCTCGTACCCGATCCCCAGGTCCACGTGATGCAGCTCGACCTCGATCCACCGCCGGAACGGCACCCGGGACGCCGAGTCGGTGACCCCGTTGCGCAGCTCCACGGTGCGGGACCAGTCGGCGGGCGCGGCCCCTGCCTGCTGGAAGCCCGCCGCGCTGTCGCGCAGATCGGTGAGCTGCGTCTCCAGGGGGCGGGGAGCGTCCCGCTCGATGTCGGCGTCCCGGGCGTCCGCGGAGGCGTACATCGGCCGCCCCAGGAGGACGTTCACGAGGGCGTCCGCGTTGCGGGAGAGATGGGCGAGGACATGCCCACGGCTCCAGCCGGGCAGTCGTGACGGTTCGGTCACACGGGCGTTGTCGAGCTCGGCGACTGCGCTGAGCAGCCGTTCGGTCGCGTCACGTACAGACGTCAGGTCGCGCACATGATCGTTCATGCGTCCGACGATAGCTGCGCCACACGTTCGGGTGAAGGTGGTGGACGACCTCCGCAAATCGAATGCGCGTGCTATAAGGTCGGACGTGGCGCCGGGCATTCTTGGAAGCCCGGGATTGTTCTCATCGAGGCGAACCGAACCGGCGTTGTCAGTGGCTCCCCCTAGTCTGAGAATGACGGGGTCCCCGCCCCTGTCACTTCTCTCAAGAAAGGTGCGGACCGGCGTGGCCGACCGTCTCATCGTCCGTGGAGCGCGCGAGCACAACCTGAAGAATGTCTCGCTCGACCTCCCGCGCGACTCGCTCATCGTCTTCACGGGCCTGTCGGGGTCGGGCAAGTCCTCGCTGGCCTTCGACACGATCTTCGCCGAGGGACAGCGGCGCTACGTGGAGTCACTGTCCTCCTACGCCCGGCAGTTCCTCGGCCAGATGGACAAGCCGGACGTCGACTTCATCGAGGGTCTCTCCCCGGCGGTCTCCATCGACCAGAAGTCGACCTCGCGCAACCCGCGCTCGACGGTCGGCACCATCACCGAGGTCTACGACTACCTGCGTCTGCTCTTCGCGCGCATCGGCAAGCCGCACTGCCCCCAGTGCGGCCGTCCCATCGCGCGCCAGTCGCCGCAGGCCATCGTCGACAAGGTGCTGGAACTCCCGCAGGGCAGCCGCTTCCAGTTGCTCTCGCCGCTCGTGCGCGAGCGCAAGGGGGAGTTCGTCGACCTCTTCGCCGACCTCCAGACCAAGGGGTACAGCAGGGCCCGGGTCGACGGCGAGACGATCCAGCTCACCGAGCCGCCCACGCTGAAGAAGCAGGAGAAGCACACCATCGAGGTGGTCGTCGACCGCCTCACGGTCAAGGAAGGCGCCAAGCGCCGCCTGACCGACTCCGTGGAGACCGCGCTCGGCCTCTCCGGCGGCATGGTCGTGCTCGACTTCGTCGACCTGCCGGCCGACGACCCCGAGCGCGAGCGCATGTACTCGGAGCACCTGTACTGCGCGTACGACGACCTGTCCTTCGAGGAGATGGAGCCCCGCTCCTTCTCCTTCAACTCGCCCTTCGGCGCCTGCCCGGAGTGCTCGGGTATCGGCACGCGCATGGAGGTCGACGCCGAGCTGATCGTCCCGGACGAGGACAAGTCCCTCGACGAGGGCGCCATCCACCCCTGGTCGCACGGGCACACCAAGGACTACTTCGGACGCCTGATCGGAGCCCTCGCGGACGCGTTGGGATTCCGGACCGACATCCCGTTCGCCGGTCTCCCGCAGCGCGCCAAGAAGGCCCTCCTGCACGGACACAAGACGCAGATCGAGGTCCGCTACCGAAACCGGTACGGCAGGGAGCGCGTGTACACCACGCCCTTCGAAGGTGCCGTCCCCTTCGTGAAGCGCCGGCACAGCGAGGCCGAGAGCGACACGAGCCGAGAGCGCTTCGAGGGCTACATGCGCGAGGTGCCCTGCCCCACCTGTGAGGGCACGCGCCTCAAGCCGGTCGTCCTCGCGGTCACGGTCATGGAGAAGTCCATCGCCGAGGTCGCCGCCATGTCCATCAGCGACTGCGCGGACTTCCTGGGCGAGCTGAAGCTCGACGCCCGCGACAAGCAGATCGCCGAGCGGGTCCTGAAAGAGGTCAACGAGCGGCTGCGTTTCCTGGTCGACGTCGGCCTCGACTACCTGTCACTGAACCGCGCGGCCGGCACCCTCTCCGGCGGCGAGGCCCAGCGCATCCGGCTGGCCACCCAGATCGGCTCAGGCCTCGTAGGCGTCCTGTACGTCCTCGACGAGCCCTCCATCGGTCTGCACCAGCGGGACAACCACCGACTCATCGAGACCCTGGTCCGGCTGCGCGACATGGGCAACACGCTCATCGTCGTCGAGCACGACGAGGACACCATCAAGGTCGCCGACTGGATCGTCGACATCGGTCCCGGCGCGGGTGAGCACGGCGGCCATGTCGTACACAGCGGCTCCCTGAAGGAGCTTCTCGCCAACGACGAGTCGCAGACCGGTCAGTACCTGTCCGGCAAGAAGGCCATCCCGCTGCCCGACATCCGGCGTCCGCGCGATCCCTCCCGGCAGCTCACGGTGCACGGTGCCCGTGAGAACAACCTGCGGGACATCGACGTGTCGTTCCCGCTGGGCATCCTCACGGCCGTCACGGGTGTCTCCGGCTCCGGCAAGTCGACGCTGGTCAACGACATTCTGTACACGCACCTGGCCCGCGAGCTGAACGGCGCCAGGAGCGTTCCCGGCCGCCACACGCGCGTGGACGGCGACGACCTCGTCGACAAGGTCGTGCACGTCGACCAGTCGCCCATCGGCCGCACACCCCGGTCCAACCCGGCTACGTACACCGGTGTCTTCGACCACGTCCGCAAGTTGTTCGCCGAGACCACCGAGGCGAAGGTCCGTGGCTACCTGCCCGGCCGCTTCTCCTTCAACGTCAAGGGCGGCCGTTGCGAGAACTGCTCGGGCGACGGCACGATCAAGATCGAGATGAACTTCCTCCCGGACGTGTACGTCCCGTGCGAGGTCTGCCACGGTGCCCGCTACAACCGGGAGACCCTGGACGTCCACTACAAGGGCAAGTCCATCGCCGACGTCCTGAACATGCCGATCGAGGAAGCCATGAACTTCTTCGAGGCCGTGCCGGGAATCTCCCGCCACCTCAGGACACTGAACGACGTCGGCCTCGGCTATGTCCGGCTCGGCCAGTCCGCGACGACCCTGTCCGGCGGTGAGGCCCAGCGGGTGAAGCTCGCCAGCGAGCTCCAGAAGCGGTCCACCGGACGCACGGTGTACGTCCTCGACGAGCCGACCACCGGCCTGCACTTCGAGGACATCAGCAAGCTGCTCGTCGTGCTGTCCGGTCTGGTCGAAAAGGGCAACACGGTCATCGTCATCGAGCACAACCTCGACGTCATCAAGACCGCCGACTGGGTCGTCGACATGGGCCCCGAGGGCGGCGCCGGCGGTGGCATCGTCGTTGCCGAGGGCACGCCCGAGGAGGTGGCCGGGGTGCCGACCAGCCACACCGGCAAGTTCCTGCGGGAGGTCCTGGACGCCGAGCGCGTGAGTGACGCCACGCAGGCGAAGCCCGCGCGCAAGGCCGCCGCCAAGAAGGCCGTGGCGGCCGGGTCGACGACGAGGAAAACGGCGACGGCCAAGACCACGACGGCCAAGACCACGACGGCCAAGGGTGCCACGGCCAAGGGTGCCAACGGCACGGCCACGAAGAAGGCGACCGCAGCCGCCAAGAAGGCCGCCCCGGCGAAGAAGACGACCCGGACCCGAACCGCCTGAGACAGGTTCGTACGTCATCCGCATTGCGCCGGGCCCCACGGAAACTCCGTGGGGCCCGGCGCAATGCGCGACCGCGCCGGTGCCGCGACAGGCACCAGGACAGGCGCTAGAAGGCACCCACCTCATGGGCGTACGGCGGTTCCGCGCCCGCGCGGGAGCAGGTGATCGCCGCGGCCCGTGCGGCGAACCGCAGCAACTCGCGCCAGCCGTCGGCCCCGAGGCCCGCCACCGCAGCCCCGGACAGGGCGTCGCGGGAGGCGAGACCGTGCAGCAGCGCCGCGTTCACCGTGTCGCCCGCGCCGATCGTGTCCACCACGTCGACCGGTTCACCCGGCACGGAACACTCCCCGCCGTCACGGGTGAAGACGGTCAACCCGTCACCGCCCCGCGTGATCACGACGGCCGAAGGGCCGGAGGCCAGCCACTCGCGCGGCGTGCCGCCCAGCCACCGGGCGTCCTCCTCGGACAGTTTGAGCAGCGACACGGACGGCAACCAGCTCTTGAACCGGGCCCGATAGGCCGCCGGGTCGGGGATGAGGCCCGCGCGGATGTTCGGGTCGAGCGTGGTGAAAACGCCCTGCGCGGCCGCGCTCCGCATCAGCTCCTCGTAGGCACTCGCGCCGGGCTCCAGGACGAGCGAGCAGGTGCCGAAGGACACTGCTCGCACCCCGTCCGGGAGCCGGTCGGGCGCCGAGAACAACCGGTCCGAGGTGCCTTCGACGTAGAAGGAGTAAGCGGCCGAGCCGTCCACGGCGATGGACGCGACGGCGAGGGTCGTGGGCTCGGCGCCCCGCTGCACGCCCGCGACGTCGACGCCCGCCTCGCGCAGCCCGCCGACAAGGGCCTCGCCGAAGGCGTCGTTCGAGATCCGGGAGCAGAAGGCCGTGGGGGAGCCGAGCCGGCCCAGCGCCACCGCCGTGTTGTACGGACCGCCGCCGCGGCGTGGGGCGAGCCCGGCGAGCGCGCCCGTCCCGCTGGGCACCAGGTCGATCAAGGCCTCACCGGCGACGACGATCACGAGTCGGATCCTTTCTCGGGGCAGCCGCACGACGTGCGGTGCACGAAGGCGGAGGGCAGCCGGACCGTACGGGACGCACGGCCGGGGGAGTCCAGGCGTTCCAGCAGCAGCCGTACGGCCTGGGCCCCGATCTCCTTGCTGGGCTGGGAGATCGCGGTGAGCCGGGGCGAGAAGAGGTCCGCCCAGGCGAAGTCGTCGAAGCAGCACAGGGCCAGGTCCGCGGGCACGGACAGACCCCGCGCGCGCACGGCACGCAGCGCACCGATGGTCATCGCGTTGTTCCCGGTGACGAGTGCTGTCGGCGGTGCCGGGAGGGACAGCAGGGCGTGGGTCGCCCGCTCGGCGCCCGCCGCCTCGGAGTTGCCGGGGACCACGAGCCGCTCGTCGTACGCGAGTCCCGCGTACGCCAGGCCGTGCCGGTAGCCGGAGATCCGCTCGCCCGTCGTGCTGAGCCCCGGGAGCCCGGTGACCAGAGCGATCCTCCTGTGACCCAGCTCGGCGAGGTGGGTGACCAGGTGGCAGACGGGCTCTACGTTCTCCGCGCACACCTGGTCGAACGCGAAACCGGGCGCCGGGCCCCCGTCGGCCAGCCGGTCCAGGAACACCGTCGGTACGTCGTGCCGTCCGAGGTAGCCGACCAGCTTCCGCGGGTCCGCGGAGGGCGCGACGATCATGCCGTCCACACGCCGCTCGTGCAGAAGCTGGACCACCTTGCGCTCATGGGCCGGGTCGTCGTGCGGATCCGCGATCAACAGGCCGTAACCGTGTTTCAGGGCGCCCGCCTCCACGCCCTGGAGGATCTCCGTGAAGTAGGGGTTGCTGATCGCCGACACCGCGAGCCCGATCGACCGGGTGCGCGCGGTGACCAGGGACCTGGCCAGGCTGTTCGGGGTGTAGGCGAGAGCGTCGATGGCGTCGAGCACGGCTCGGCGCGTGTGCGGCAGCACCGGGCGCGTGTCGTTGAGCACGTGGGAGACCGTCGCGACGGACACGCCCGCGTGCCGGGCCACATCGGCCATCGTCGCCATGGTGTCCTCCCCGGAACCGTCTGCCCGCCCGCGAAGCTACCCCATCCGACAGTGCACGTAAACGCTTACGTAAGCGTTTACGTCCCGCTGCCGCTGCCGCTGCCGCTGCCGCTGCCGCTGCCGCTGCCGCTGCCGCTGCTGGTGCCTGGTCCCGGTGTCCGGTGTCCGGTGTCCGGAGTCCCGCCAGGCCCCCCAAGCGCTCACTCCCAATCCCACCCGATGCCCACGATCCCCGACCGCACCCGCTGCTCCACCAGGTGGACCGACCGGTGGAGGCCGCTCAGGGCCAGTTCCTGGCGGCCGCTGCGGGGAGCCGCCGCCGAGTGCTGGGCGAAGCGGTGGCAGCGCACGGGCAGTGCCTCCTCGGTGAACCTCACCTCAAGGGCGTACTGCCCGCCGGAGAAGCCGAACCCGCGGACGTACTCGCCGGCGGTGCCGGCTGTGCCGTCCTCGACGCCGTAACGGAACAGGAAGGTGTCGCCCGCCCGCAGCCGTGTGTCGAAGAGCAGCTCGGCCACGAGCACGCCGGTCTCGTGATGCCGGAGCACCCGTCCCGTGCGGCAGTTCTCCAGGGCGTGCACGGTCATGCGCTCCGGAGTACAACCGGGGTCGCCGTGGTGGACGGCCACATAGCGGTCGACGCCGTCCGTGTGGGCACGCACGATGTGCTGGGAGTCGCGCCCCAGCAACTCGCGGCGGGTGCCGATCCGTACCCGCTCGTGATGGCCGAGGGCGAGCAGCCCGCCGTCGAGCGGTGAGTCGAGCTCGGTCAGCAGCTTCTCCACAGCTCCGGAGGCCTCGACCAGCGAGCGGTAAGAGCGGGCCGCGGGGTGTTCCGGGCCGGTGCGTTCGTCCGCCGTCGTGAGCAGCCGGATCAGTGACTCGTCCGGCAGCTGCAGTATCTCCTCCAGGGCGCGTACGGCCCGCAGTGACTCGGCGCGCTGCGGGCGCCGGGCGCCCTGTTGCCAGTAACTCAGGCTTGTCACGCCCACCTTGACCCCGTACCGCGTCAGATGGTGCTGTACGCGTTGCAGCGGCAGCCCACGGGCGGAGATCGCGGCGCGCAGCGCGACATGGAAGGGGCCGCTCCGCAGGGCCGTCTCCAGTTCCGCCGCGGCGACGTCCGCGTGCTGTATGCCGTGCCGCATGCAGGGCCCTTTCTGTGAATGCGCACAACGGCTGGTCGGGCCGTTTGCGCCGTTCGTGGGGGCCGTCCGGTCGGCGCACCGGGAAGGGGCACATGGGTACGCCGTGTTTCCCGGCCCAAGTAATCCCGCATTGAAGCCTGTTGACCATGCCCGGACAACACTTGCTGCGCAACTCACTGTCCCCGTGGCCTCCGAACGCCTCACCGACGGTGCCGAGCAGGCGCGAGTGTCAGCGATCCGGGCGCGGGTGCGTGGCGGGCGAGCGCGGGTGCGAGCGCGGATGCGCGTACGGGTGTATACGGGTGTATTGGGGGGGCGGACGTATGGCGGAACCGCGGAGATCGTCACCGCGCGGCGAGTCCTCCGCGCACAGACCGCGGCCCGGAGCGTACGCGGTGAAGGTCCGAGGAGCGGGAGCCCTGGACCCGGTGGCACGCGTTCGCTCCGAGCCGTTTTCACACTGCTCGCTCCGAGCTGTCTGCACGCTGTTCGGAGGGTGAGGCGGCCGTACGGCTCAGGAGCGGGGGTCCCCGCCGTGCCGTGCCGACCGCAGACGCTTGGCGCGCACGATGTCGGGGTCGCGGGGGTCGAGGCCGGACAGCAGGCCCTCGCCGTACTGCTCCTCGTCCTGATACGGGCGGACCCGGACCGACCGCCGTGATTTCTCGATCCGTGTCTGTCGCATCTTCCGCAGCCCTTCGGTCATCGACCCGACGCCCTTGCTTCCTGGGCGCCCGGTCCACCTGCATCTGCACTGGTACGAGCATTGCCCCGGATTGTCTTCGTGTCGTCACGGCAAGCCCCCGAAACAGGTTCCGGTCCACCTCAATTGCCCACCTCCCGCCAGCCGTAACCGTCAACGCCCGGCAGGCTCTCGGGCGCGGGCCTCGAAAACGCGCCCGGACGGGCCACCGGGAGTGACGGGAAGTGACCGTGGGCGCGGCCGGGCAGCACGTCCGGAGCCTCCTCGGCCCGCACGCTTCCGAAGCCGCGGTGAGGCCCGGCCGCGCTGTCACACCCCGCCAGTAGGGTGGGAGACATGGCCGACCCCTCCAGCTACCGCCCCAAGCCGGGACAGATCCCCGACTCGCCAGGGGTCTACAAATTCCGCGACGAGCACCACCGGGTGATCTACGTCGGGAAGGCGAAGATCCTGCGCCAGCGCCTGGCCAGCTACTTCCAGGACCTCTCCAACCTCCACCCGCGGACGCGCACGATGGTCACCACGGCCGCGTCGGTGGAGTGGACGGTGGTGTCCACGGAGGTCGAGGCGCTTCAGCTGGAGTACTCCTGGATCAAGGAGTACGACCCCCGGTTCAACGTCAAGTACCGCGACGACAAGAGCTACCCGTACCTCGCGGTGACCATGAACGAAGAGTTCCCGCGGGTGCAGGTGATGCGCGGCCACAAGAAGAAGGGCGTGCGCTACTTCGGTCCGTACGGGCAGGCGTGGGCGATCCGCGACACCGTGGACCTCCTGCTGCGCGTCTTCCCCGTGCGGACGTGCTCCGCGGGTGTCTTCCGTAACGCCGAGCGGACGGGCCGCCCCTGTCTGCTCGGCTACATCGGCAAGTGCTCCGCGCCCTGCGTCGGGCGGGTCTCGGCGGAGGAGCACCGTGAACTCGCCGAGGAGTTCAGCGACTTCATGACCGGCCGCACGGGTACGTACATCCGCCGCCTGGAGCGGCAGATGACGGACGCCGCCGAGGACATGGAGTACGAGCGCGCCGGCCGCCTGCGGGACGACATCGGGGCCCTGAAGAAGGCCATGGAGAAGAGCGCCGTCGTGCTCGCCGACGCGACGGACGCCGATCTGATCGCACTCGCCGAGGACGAGCTGGAAGCCGCCGTGCAGATCTTCCACGTACGCGGCGGCCGGGTGCGCGGCCAGCGCGGCTGGGTCACCGACAAGGTCGAGGCGGTCACCACGGCAGGCCTGGTCGAGCACGCGCTCCAGCAGCTGTACGGGGAGGAGACCGGCGACTCCGTACCCAAGGAGGTGCTCGTCCCGGCGCTGCCCGACCCCGTGGAGCCCGTCCAGGAGTGGCTCACCGAGCGGCGCGGGTCGAACGTGTCGCTGCGGATCCCGCAGCGCGGCGACAAGAAGGCCCTCATGGAGACGGTGCAGCGCAACGCGCTCCAAGCGCTCGGCCTCCACAAGACCAAGCGGGCCTCCGACCTGACGACCCGCTCCCGCGCCCTGGAGGAGATCGCCGAGGCCCTCGGCCTGGACACCGCGCCCCTGCGGGTCGAGTGCTACGACATCTCGCATCTCCAGGGCGACGACGTGGTGGCGTCGATGGTCGTCTTCGAGGACGGGCTGAGCCGCAAGAGCGAGTACCGCCGCTTCCAGATCAAGGGCTTCGAGGGCCAGGACGACGTCCGGTCCATGCACGAGGTGCTCACCCGCCGTTTCAAGCGGTACCTCGGTGAGAAGGAGAAGACCGGCGAGTGGGCCGACGGCGAGACCGGTCTCACCGAAGAGGACGGGCGGCCCAAGCGGTTCGCGTACCCGCCGCAGCTGGTCGTCGTCGACGGCGGCAAGCCGCAGGTCGCGGCCGCGCAGCGGGCCCTGGACGAGCTGGGCATCGACGACATCGCGGTCTGCGGCCTCGCCAAGCGACTCGAAGAGGTCTGGCTGCCCGGCGACGACGACCCGGTGGTACTGCCACGTACCAGTGAAGGGCTCTATCTTCTTCAGCGTGTGCGCGACGAGGCGCACCGCTTCGCGATCACCTATCAGCGCGCCAAGAGGGCCCGGCGTTTCCGGGCGAGCCCGCTCGACGACGTACCGGGCCTCGGGGAGACGCGCAAACAGACGTTGATCAAGCATTTCGGTTCGGTGAAAAAGCTGCGATCCGCGACAATCGACCAGATCTGCGAGGTTCCCGGCATAGGCCGCAAGACGGCCGAGGCGATCGCTGTGACCTTCGCCCAGGCCGCCCCGGCGGCTCCCGCCGTGAACACCGCGACCGGAGAGATCATGGAAGACGAGGATCACGTGGAGGACGCGGCACCCGAAACGACGGCGGGTGTCGCAGGGGAGCCCGTGTCCGCGGGCGCCTCGGACGAGCGACGGGGGCAGGAGAGATGACCGAGCACGAGCAGGAAGAATCACACGAGCAGGAAGAACCGGCGGCACGGCGCAGGACAGACGCCGAGGAGCCGCGTAGGGCCGCAGCCGGCGAACAGCGCACAGCTGAAACCGGGGCCTCGCACAAGGAGGCGCGCGAAGGTCGCCCACAGGAGACGGCAGCGGTAGACGCGGCCGACGAAGCGGTACAGAAAGCCGATGAAACGGTGCAGAAAGACGGAGCGGAAGTGAACACGGGCGCGATCATCGAGACGGCCGGCGTCCCCGAGGCGGCCATTCCGGAGCTGGTGATCATCTCCGGGATGTCGGGCGCGGGCCGGTCCACGGCCGCCAAGTGTCTGGAGGACCTGGGCTGGTTCGTCGTCGACAACCTGCCGCCCGCGCTGATCCCCACCATGGTGGAACTCGGCGCCCGCTCGCAGGGGAACGTGGCGCGGATCGCGGTCGTCGTCGACGTCCGTGGCCGCCGCTTCTTCGACAACCTCCGTGAGTCCCTCGCCGACCTGGAGACCAAGAACGTCACGCGGCGGATCGTCTTCCTGGAGTCCTCCGAAGAGGCCCTGGTGCGCCGCTTCGAGTCGGTGCGCCGGCCGCATCCGCTCCAGGGCGACGGCCGCATCGTCGACGGCATCGCCGCCGAGCGCGAACTGCTGCGCGAGCTGCGCGGCGACGCCGACCTGGTGATCGACACCTCCAGTCTGAACGTGCACGAGCTGCGCGCCAAGATGGACGCCCAGTTCGCCGGGGAGGAGGAGCCCGAGCTGCGGGCCACCGTCATGTCCTTCGGCTACAAGTACGGCCTGCCGGTCGACGCCGACCTGGTCGTGGACATGCGGTTCCTGCCCAACCCGCACTGGGTCCCGGAGCTGCGCCAGTACACCGGCCTCAACGAGGAGGTGTCCGCGTACGTCTTCAACCAGCCCGGCGCCAAGGAGTTCCTCGACCGGTACGCCGAGCTGCTGCGCCTCATCCAGACCGGCTACCGCCGTGAGGGCAAGCGCTACGTGACCATCGCGGTCGGCTGCACCGGCGGCAAGCACCGCTCCGTCGCCACGTCGGAGAAGCTCGCCGCCCGCCTGGTGTCAGAGGGAGTGGAGACGGTCGTCGTCCACCGGGACATGGGCCGCGAATGACGGGACGTCCTCTGCGGCTGAACCGGCTGCGGCGTGTCGGCGTCGAGGAGCGCGGCGGCAAACCCGCCGCGGCCCGCGGCGCCAAACCGCGCCGTCGCGGTGCCCAGCCCAAGGTTGTCGCGCTGGGCGGCGGCATGGGGCTCTCCGCCTCGCTCGCCGCCCTGCGCCGCATCACCGGCGACCTCACGGCGGTCGTCACGGTCGCCGACGACGGAGGCTCCAGCGGCCGCCTGCGCGACGAGCTGGGCGTGCTTCCGCCCGGTGACCTGCGCAAGGCACTGGCCGCGCTGTGCGGTGACGACGAATGGGGCCAGACGTGGGCCCGTGTCATCCAGCACCGCTTCCAGTCCCAGGGCGAGCTGCACGAGCACGCGGTCGGCAATCTGCTGATCGTCGCCCTGTGGGAGCAGCTCGGCGATCACGTCCAGGCCCTCGACCTGGTCGGCAGGCTGCTGGGCGCGCACGGCCGGGTACTGCCCATGTCCGCCGTACCCCTGGAGCTCCAGGCGCTGGTCAAGGGCCACGACCCGGAGCGGCCCGAGGATGTGGACACCGTCCGGGGCCAGGCGACCGTGGCGCTCACAACCGGCGAGGTGCAGTCCGTGCACCTCGTGCCGCACGACCCGCCGGCCGTGCCCGAGGCCGTCGCCGCGGTCCTCGACGCCGACTGGGTGGTCCTCGGCCCCGGCTCGTGGTTCTCCTCGGTGATCCCGCATCTGCTCGTGCCCCAGCTGCTCGACGCCCTCACCGACACGAAGGCGCGCCGGATCCTCCCGCTGAACCTCGCTCCGCAACCCGGAGAAACAGAAGGCTTCTCCCCGCAGCGTCATTTGGAGGTTTTGGGACGACACGCCCCTAAACTCGCCCTGGACGTGGTGTTGGCCGACGAGGCCGCCGTGCCCGACCGCGACTCACTCGCCGACGCCGCCCAGCGGTTCGGTGCCGCGGTCGAGCTGGCGCCGGTGGCCAGGACCGACGGGACTCCGAGGCACGATCCGGAGCTGTTGGCCGCCGCGTACGACCGTATTTTTCGGATGCATGGAAGGATCGGCCCATGGCGATGACGGCAGCGGTGAAGGACGAGATCTCCCGGCTTCCCGTCACCCGGACCTGCTGCAGAAAGGCGGAGGTTTCCGCCATCCTGCGGTTCGCGGGCGGCCTTCACCTGGTGAGCGGCCGCATTGTGATCGAGGCGGAGCTGGACACCGCGATGGCGGCACGACGGCTGAAGCGGGACATCCTGGAGATCTTCGGCCACAGCTCCGAACTGATCGTGATGGCGCCCGGCGGTCTGCGCCGCGGCTCCCGTTACGTCGTGCGGGTCGTCGCCGGTGGTGACCAGCTGGCCCGCCAGACCGGCCTCGTGGACGGCCGTGGCCGCCCGATCCGGGGCCTGCCGCCGCAGGTGGTCTCGGGGGCCACCTGCGACGCCGAGGCGGCCTGGCGCGGGGCCTTCCTGGCTCACGGATCGCTCACCGAGCCCGGCCGCTCGTCCTCCCTGGAGGTGACCTGCCCGGGCCCGGAGGCCGCGCTCGCGCTGGTCGGCGCCGCCCGGCGCCTGTCGATCGCCGCGAAGGCCCGCGAGGTGCGCGGCGTGGACCGGGTCGTCGTACGTGATGGTGACGCCATCGGCGCGCTCCTGACCCGCCTCGGCGCGCACGAGTCCGTGCTGGCCTGGGAGGAGCGGCGGATGCGCCGCGAGGTCCGCGCCACCGCGAACCGCCTCGCCAACTTCGACGACGCCAACCTGCGCCGCTCGGCTCGCGCCGCCGTCGCCGCCGGAGCCCGGGTGCAGCGTGCCCTGGAGATCCTCGCGGACGAGGTTCCGGAGCACCTGGCTGCCGCCGGGCGCCTGCGCATGGATCACAAGCAGGCCTCTCTGGAGGAGCTGGGCGCGCTCGCCGAACCGCCCCTGACGAAGGACGCCGTGGCGGGCCGTATCCGGCGGCTCCTCGCGATGGCCGACAAGCGGGCCCAGGACCTCGGCATCCCGAGCACGGAGTCCAACCTCAGCGAGGACATGGCCGACAACCTCGTCGGCTGATCGCCCCGACTCCCGCCGGGCGGGCTCCCGGACACCGCAGAGCCGGGTTCCCGGCCATCCTGGGACCGGATGCCCGCCCCCCGGCCGGATGCCCGCCCCCCCGGCCGGATGCCCGGCCACCGGATGCCCGGCCACCCCCGACCGGATGCCCCCGCCCGGATGCCCGGCCACCCCGGGGACCGGGTTCGTGGCCATCCCGGGGCCGGGCTCCGGACGTCGCAGGGCCGAACGCCCCGGGCCCTCGGCCCGTCGGCGGCCCGCCGCAGGGCTGTCCCGCGGGAAACACCGAACCCGCAGCAGCTAGGTCGCCGCATTCCTCAACACGCCGGTGCGCGCGCCCATTTGGGCTAATCGCACCACCCGTTTCACTTCCAGGCGGCGCTCTTGACTTGACCATGAAGTGTCATGAGCCTGGCATCTGTTCGCCGTCGTGGCGGACTATCGCAAGGGGGGCTCATGAGACGAAGAGCGAGATCGATCCTCGCTGCCGGCGCACTCCTGCTCGGCGCAGTGGCCATCGGACCCGTGGCGCAGGCGGAACCAGGCGCCGCCGCCCCGGGCTCGGACGAGGTCAAGGTGTTCCGCGCGGACGTCACCAAGGAACAGGTGCCCCTGCTCCTCGCGGCGGGCCAGGACAGTCACGAGCTGGGTGAACGAGTACCGCAGAAGGGCACGGCCACGGTCGAGGTCTACCTCACCGACAAGCAGGCCGGGCAGTTGGAGGACAAGGGCGTCGACCTTGCCGAACACAAGCTGTCGGCCAAGGCACGCGCGCGTGTGTCGGCCGCGGGGGACGGCGTCTTCCGGCCGTACAGCGGCGCGGGCAACCTCCAGGAGGAGATCGTCAGAACGGGACAGCAGAACCCGTCCCTGACGAAGGTCGTCTCCATAGGCAAGACCCTCCAGGGGCAGGACATCCTGGCCGTCAAGCTCACCAAGGGCGCCAAGAAGAGCAAGGACGGCGCCAAGCCCTCCGTGCTGTACATGTCCAACCAGCACGCCCGTGAGTGGATCACGCCCGAGATGACCCGGCGTCTGATGCACTACTACCTGGACAACTACGGCAAGGACCAGCGGGTCACCAAGCTCGTGGACTCCACCGAGCTGTGGTTCGTCCTGTCCGCCAACCCGGACGGCTACGACTGGACGTTCAAGGCCGGGGGCGACCGCCAGTGGCGCAAGAACCTGCGCGACGTCAACGGTGACGGGGCCCTGACGGTGGCCGACGGCGTCGACCTCAACCGCAACTTCGCCTACAAGTGGGGCTACGACGACGAGGGCTCGTCCCCGTACCCGACGAACCAGACCTACCGCGGTGCGAGCCCCGGCTCCGAGCCCGAGACCAAGGCGCTCGACACCTTCGAGAAGCGCATCGGCTTCACGTACGGCATCAACTACCACTCCGCCGCCGAACTGCTCCTCTACGGGGTGGGCTGGCAGGTGGCGACACCGAGCCCCGACGACGTGCTCTACAAGTCCCTCGCCGGCACCCCGGAGAACTCGGCGATCCCCGGCTACCACCCGCAGGTCTCCTCGGAGCTCTACACGACCAACGGCGAGGCCGACGGACACGCGTCCAACGTCAACGGCACGGCGATGTTCACCCCCGAGATGTCGACCTGCCAGACCGTGTCGAACCTCTACCCGGACGACGCCTGGAACGCGGCGGACTGTGCGTCGGTCTTCACCTTCCCGGACGACGAGAAGCTGATCCAGCAGGAGTTCGCGAAGAACATCCCGTTCGCGCTCTCCGTCGCGGAGTCGGCGGCCAAGCCCGACCAGCCGAAGTCCTCGGTCGGCATCGACGCCCCCGACTTCACCCCGGCCCCCTTCGCGACGTCGTACTCCCGCGGCGCCGACCAGGAGGTCTCGGTCGTCGCCCGCAAGTCCGTACGCGACAAGGCGCTCAGGTACCGCGTCAACAACGGCCGTACGAAGGACCAGGCGCTCAAGTCCTGGAAGGGCGGCGAGACCTTCGGCGGCGAGGACAACCTCTACTTCGACGAGTACCGCGCGAAGGTCCGGGGCGGTGCGCCGGGCGACAAGGTCGAGGTCTGGTTCACCGGTCGGACCCGCGGCGGAAAGCCCACCGCCAGTGAGCACTTCACGTACACCGTCGTCGAACGGCCGCGCGCCGACACGCTGGTGGTGGCCGAGGAAGGGGCAGCGGCGACCAAGGCCCAGACCTACGTCGACGCCCTGAAGGCCAACGGCCGCAAGGCCGTCGTCTGGGACGTCAGCACCCAGGGCACGCCCGACGCGCTCGGGGCCCTGAGCCACTTCGGGACCGTCGTCCACTACACCGGCGCGGACCGCCCCGGGTACGCCACCCAGCTGCAACTGCGTGCCTATCTCAACGAGGGCGGCAAGCTGATCGAAGCGGGCGAGCAGGCGGGCGGCCAGGTCGCGCTGCCGGGCGCCCTGACCAACGACTTCAGCCAGTACTACCTCGGCGCCTACTCCCGTACGACGACTCCGGGTGCCACGGCCTTCACCGGCTCGGGGAAGCTCGCGGGCGCCGCGGGACCGCTCGGCGACACGCCCGGCAATCCGCTGAACGCGGCGGGTGCCTACAGCGTCACCTCGGACACCCTGCCCGCCGCCACGTACCCGCAGTTCGCGAGCGCGGGAGCCGGGGCGTACCCGGGCACCGTCAACCCGTACGGCCCGTACGAGGGCGCGTCCATGGCGGCCGTCACGCACTCCGACTACGCCTGGAACCGGCTCACCCGCACCATCGACCTCACCGGGGTGAGCGCGGCCGACGCGCCCGCCCTGCGCACCCGGCTCCTGTGGGACACCGAGGAGGGCTACGACCACGCGGTGCTCGAGGCGCACACGGCCGGGGCCGACGACTGGACCACGCTCCCGGACAAGGGCGGCGCCACCAGTACCGCGGTTCCCGCCGAGTGCGGGGCAGGGTTCTTCATCCAGACGCACCCCGCCCTCACGCGTTACCTGACCCGGAGTGAGAGCGGCTGCACCCCGACCGGCACGAGCGGCTCCTGGAACAGCTTCACCGGGGCCTCCGACGGCTGGAAGCAGGTCGAGTTCGACCTGGCCGCGTACGCCGGGAAGACGGTGGAGGTGTCGCTGAGCTACATCACCGACCCGGGTTCCGGCGGACACGGAGTCCTCGCCGACAACGCCTCCGTCGTGATCGGTGGCACAGCGGGCGCGGCCGAGGGCTTCGAGACGTCGCTCGGCGCCTGGAAGGTCCCCGGGCCGCCCGCGGGCAGCCCCGCGGTCGTCCAGGACTGGGGCCTGTCCGGCGAGCTCTTCAAGACGTACGGCGCGGTCACCACACGTGACACCGTGCTGCTCGGCTTCGGTCTGGAGCACGTCACCGCGGCTACCGACCGCACGGCACTGCTGGGCAAGGCGCTGGCCGCCCTGCGCGGCTGACCCGGCCGGCCAGTCGGCTGACCTGACCGGCTGAAACGGACGTCGAGTCCGGGGCGGTCCGTACCCCTACTGGCGGGTACGGACCGCCCTGCCGCGTATGGGGCATCTCGATGTCACTCCGGGAGTCTCAGGGAGGTAGGGTCGTAGGCGGTCGGGGACATCCCATACAACTCGCCGGAGTCCACAGCCGGCGTACCTAACGAGGAGATCGGTTCGTGACGATCCGCGTAGGCATCAACGGCTTTGGCCGCATCGGTCGTAACTACTTCCGCGCGCTGCTGGAGCAGGGTGCTGACATCGAGATCGTGGCTGTCAACGACCTGGGTGACACCGCGACCACCGCTCATCTGCTCAAGTACGACACCATTCTGGGCCGTCTCAAGGCCGAGGTGTCGCACACCGCCGACACGATCACCGTCGACGGGCACACCATCAAGGTGCTGTCGGAGCGCAACCCCGCCGACATCCCGTGGGGCGACCTGGGTGTCGACATCGTGATCGAGTCGACCGGCATCTTCACCAAGAAGGCCGACGCCGAGAAGCACATCGCCGGTGGCGCCAAGAAGGTCCTCATCTCGGCTCCGGCCTCGGACGAGGACATCACGATCGTGCTCGGCGTCAACGAGGACAAGTACGACGCGGCGAACCACCACATCATCTCCAACGCCTCCTGCACCACCAACTGTGTGGCGCCGATGGCCAAGGTTCTCCTGGAGAACTTCGGCATCGTCTCGGGCCTGATGACCACGGTCCACGCCTACACCAGCGACCAGCGTCTCCAGGACTTCCCGCACAAGGACCTGCGCCGCGCCCGCGCCGCCGCCGAGAACATCATTCCGGCGAGCACCGGTGCGGCCAAGGCCCTCGGCGTGGTCATCCCGGAGCTGGCGGGCAAGCTCAACGGCATGGCGATGCGGGTGCCGGTCCCGACGGGATCCGTCACCGACCTGGTTGTCGAGACCGAGCGCGTGGTGACCAAGGAAGAGGTCAACGCCGCGTTCCAGAAGGCCGCCCAGGGCGAGCTGAAGGGCTACCTGGACTACACCGAGGACGCGATCGTCTCCTCGGACATCGTCGGCTGGCCGGCCTCCTGCACCTTCGACTCCTCCCTGACCATGGTGCAGGGCAACAGCGTGAAGATCATCGGCTGGTACGACAATGAGTGGGGCTACTCCAACCGCCTCGTCGACCTGACGGCCTTCGTCGGCAACCAGCTCTGACCGACACAGCAGGCACTTCGATGTGAGAGCAGGGCTCGGGCAGCGCACGGACGCGCTGTTCGAGCCCTGACTCACGTACGCGATCAAGAGCCCTCCCAGGAGTTCCCTCATGAAGACGATCGACGAACTTCTCGCCGAAGGCGTGGCCGGCAAGCGGGTCTTCGTGCGCGCCGACCTGAACGTGCCGCTGGCCGAAGGCCTCATCACCGACGACGGCCGTATCCGTGCCGTCCTGCCGACCGTCAAGGCCCTCGCCGAGGCCGGTGCCAAGGTGGTCGTCGCCTCGCACCTGGGCCGCCCCAAGGGCGCCCCGGACCCCGCCTTCTCGCTGCTGCCCGCCGCCGGGCGGCTCGGTGAACTCCTCGACGCGCCCGTGGCGTTCGCCCAGGACACCGTCGGCCCCGCCGCCCACGACGCCGTGAACGGGCTGCAGCCCGGCCAGGTGGCGGTCATCGAGAACCTGCGCTTCAACGCCGGCGAGACGTCCAAGGACGACACCGAGCGCGGCGAGTTCGCCGACCGGCTGGCCGCCCTGGCCGATGTCTACGTAGGCGACGGTTTCGGCGCCGTGCACCGCAAGCACGCCTCGGTCTTCGACCTCCCGGCGCGACTGCCGCACTACGCCGGATACCTCATCGCCACCGAGGTCGGTGTCCTGAAGAAGCTCACCGAGGACGTCAAGCGGCCCTACGTGGTCGCCCTCGGCGGCTCCAAGGTCTCCGACAAGCTCGCCGTCATCGACGAGCTGCTCGGCAAGGCCGACCGGCTGCTCATCGGCGGCGGCATGGCCTTCACCTTCCTCAAGGCCAAGGGGTACGAGATCGGCGCCTCCTTGGTCCAGGAGGACCAGCTGCCGACCGTCAACGAGTACGTCGAGCGCGCCGAGAAGAACGGCGTCGAGCTGGTCGTCCCCGTCGACGTCGTCGTGGCCGCCGGCTTCCCGGACCTGAAGACGAAGGCTCCGTCCGACCCGGCCACCGTCGCCGCGGACGCGATCCCGGGCGACCGGATGGGTCTCGACATCGGCCCTGAGACCGGCGCCCTGTACGCCTCGAAGCTCGCCGACGCGGCCACCGTCTTCTGGAACGGTCCGATGGGCGTCTTCGAGCACCCCGACTACGCCGAGGGCACCAAGGCGGTCGCCCAGGCCCTTCTCGACTCACAGGCCTTCACGGTCGTCGGCGGTGGCGACTCCGCCGCGGCCGTCCGCATCCTGGGCTTCGACGAAAACGCATTCGGCCACATCTCCACCGGTGGCGGCGCCTCCCTCGAATACCTTGAGGGCAAGACGCTCCCCGGTCTCGCCGCACTGGAGGACTGACCCCGTATGACCACTCGTACGCCGCTGATGGCGGGCAACTGGAAGATGAACCTCAACCACCTCGAGGCCATCGCCCATGTCCAGAAGCTCGCCTTCGCCCTGGCCGACAAGGACTACGACGCCTGTGAGGTCGCGGTCCTGCCGCCCTTCACGGACCTGCGCTCGGTACAGACCCTGGTCGACGGCGACAAGCTCAAGATCAAGTACGGCGCCCAGGACCTCTCGGCCCACGACTCCGGCGCCTACACCGGCGAGATCTCCGGTTCGCTGCTGGCCAAGCTCAAGTGCACGTACGTGGCGATCGGCCACTCCGAGCGCCGCCAGTACCACGCCGAGACCGACGAGATCGTCAACGCCAAGGTGAAGGCCGCCCACAAGCACGGCCTCACGCCGATCCTGTGCGTCGGTGAGGAGCTGGAGGTCCGCGAGGCGGGCAACCACGTCGCGCACACGCTCACCCAGGTCGAGGGCGGTCTCAAGGACGTCCCCGCCGAGCAGGCCGAGTCGATCGTCATCGCGTACGAGCCCGTCTGGGCCATCGGTACCGGCAAGGTCTGCGGCGCCGACGACGCCCAGGAGGTCTGCGCGGCGATCCGCGGCAAGGTCGCCGAGCTGTACTCGCAGGAAGTGGCCGACGCCGTCCGTATCCAGTACGGCGGCTCGGTGAAGTCCGGCAACGTCGCGGAGATCATGGCGAAGCCCGACATCGACGGCGCCCTGGTCGGTGGCGCGTCGCTGGACGCCGACGAGTTCGTCAAGATCGTCCGGTTCCGCGACCAGTAGGCCGCGCTCCGGAGGTGAACCACCGAGCTGCGAGTATGCGGTAGCGGTGTTACGTCGTACCCTTGCGGGGGCCGGGCGGCTTCGTACCCGAAGCGCCGGCCCCCGTCGTCCGTCCAAGTCCTAGGAAGTTGGTCCAGCCGTGGTTATGGGGTTCTCGATCGCCCTGATCGTCTTCAGCCTGTTGCTGATGCTGCTGGTGCTGATGCACAAGGGGAAGGGCGGCGGCCTGTCCGACATGTTCGGTGGCGGCATGCAGTCGTCCGTCGGAGGTTCCTCGGTCGCCGAACGCAACCTCGACCGCATCACCGTGGTGGTTGGTTTGCTGTGGTTCGCCTCCATTGTGGTGCTGGGCATCCTGATGAAGGTCAACAACTGATCACCGCTGACACCGGTACAGCAGCACAAACGCACATTACGCAAGCACATTCCGCACGTAAGGCCCCATGTCCGGTACGCGCCCGCAGGCGCGGCCTATCATGGGGCTTGCGTCTGAGCGCGGGGGTGTAACTCCTATCACTGGACGCGCGTTGGGCCTTACGTAGACTGAGGCGCCCGCAGCGAAGCATCACGCCGACTCGCTTCGCGGCACCATTACGCAGGGAGTTACGACCGTGGCAAGTGGCAACGCGATCCGAGGAAGCCGGGTCGGGGCGGGGCCGATGGGTGAGGCCGAGCGCGGCGAGTCCGCGCCCCGGCTGCGCATCTCCTTCTGGTGCTCCAACGGGCACGAGACGCAGCCCAGCTTCGCCAGCGACGCGCAGGTCCCGGACACCTGGGACTGCCCGCGCTGCGGCTTTCCCGCCGGACAGGACCGGGAGAACCCGCCGGCCCCGCCGCGCACCGAACCGTACAAGACGCACCTCGCTTACGTACGGGAGCGGCGCAGCGACGCGGACGGCGAGGCGATCCTCGCGGAGGCGCTCGCCAAACTGCGGGGCGAAATCTAGGCGGAGTCGAGACCCGGCCGGACACCGAAAGGTGCCCGGCCGGTGGTGTCTTCCGCGCGGGCGTACCTTCCGGGCGGGACCCGGGCGGACGTATTTCTCGTACGCCTGGGACCGTTTCTCGTACCCCCGGGATCGCACAACTTCTCCGTCGCTGTGCTGATACCTGCGATCGAGCCGGACGTATCTGTTGTTGAGCCGGAAGACGGCGGGACGACAGCTCACGTCACCCCCTGATCAATTAGGTTGGGACCGGCAGCGGGGCAAGGTACGCAGCACAGGCAGGAAAGAGGCGGAAGTCCGAAATGAACGCAGAAAGCCGTACCAGGCTCAACCAGACGCCCGAGTGGACCGCTCTGGCCCAGCACCGGGAGGAACTCGCCGAGGCGCACCTGCGCGAGCTGTTCGACCGGAACCCGGGACGCGGCGCCGCATACACGCTGCGGGTCGGCGATCTGCACGTCGACTACTCCAAGCACCTGGTCACCGACCGGACGCTGCGGCTGCTGCGGGAGCTGGCCGCGGCGACGGATGTGTTCGGCCTGCGGGATGCCCTGTTCGGCGGCGAGAAGATCAACACGACCGAGGACCGGGCGGTCCTGCACACCGCGCTGCGCGCCCCGCGCGACGCGGTCGTCGAGGTCGACGGCGAGAACGTCGTACCGGCGGTGCACGCGGTCCTCGACAAGATGTCCGGCTTCTCCGAGCGCCTCCGCTCGGGCGAGTGGACCGGGCACACCGGCAGGCGCATCAAGAACGTGGTCAACATCGGCATCGGCGGCTCCGACCTGGGCCCGGCGATGGCGTACGAGGTACTGCGGTCCTTCACCGACCGGGACCTGACGGTCCGCTTCGTGTCGAACGTCGACGGGGCCGACCTGCACGAGGCCGTGCGCGACCTGGACCCGGCCGAGACGCTGTTCGTCATCGCCTCGAAGACCTTCACCACCATCGAGACGATCACCAACGCGACCTCGGCGCGCGACTGGCTGCTGACCGGGCTCAAGGCCGGTCAGGAGGCCGTGGCCAAGCACTTCGTGGCGCTGTCCACGAACGCGGAGAAGGTCGCGGACTTCGGTATCGACACGGCCAACATGTTCGAGTTCTGGGACTGGGTCGGCGGACGCTACTCGTTCGACTCCGCCATCGGTCTGTCCCTGATGATCGCGATCGGCCCGGACCGCTTCCGGGAGATGCTCGACGGCTTCCACCTCGTCGACGAGCACTTCAGGACCGCGCCCGCCGAATCCAACGTGCCGTTGCTGCTCGGCCTCCTGGGCGTCTGGTACGGCAACTTCCACGACGCGCAGTCCCACGCGGTGCTGCCGTACTCGCACTATCTGTCCAAGTTCACCGCGTACCTCCAGCAGCTCGACATGGAGTCCAACGGCAAGTCCGTGGACCGCGACGGGCACCCGGTGGAGTGGCAGACCGGACCGGTGGTGTGGGGCACGCCCGGCACCAATGGACAGCACGCCTACTACCAGCTCATTCACCAGGGCACGAAGGTGATCCCGGCGGACTTCATCGGCTTCGCCGAGCCGGTCGCCGAGCTGAGTGACGGGCTCAGGGCGCAGCACGACCTGCTGATGGCCAACTTCTTCGCGCAGACGCAGGCGCTGGCCTTCGGCAGGACTCCGGACGAGGTGCGGGCGGAGGGAGTGCCCGAGGAACTGGTGCCGCACAAGACGTTCGAGGGCAACCACCCGACGACCACGATCCTCGCGCGCGAGCTCACCCCGTCGGTCCTCGGCCAGCTGATCGCCCTCTACGAGCACAAGGTGTTCGTGCAGGGCGCGATCTGGAACATCGACTCCTTCGACCAGTGGGGCGTCGAACTCGGCAAGGTCCTCGCCAAGCGCGTCGAACCCGCCCTCACCGAGGGCGCCGACGTCCCCGGCCTCGACGAGTCCACCAAGGCCCTCGTGGCCACGTACCGGGAGCTGCGCGGCCGCGGCTAGTGCCGCGGCACTAGGGCCTGTCTGGAGTTGTGATCTGGGCTCGCGGGGCGTGGCACGCACGCTCGCGGCGTTGCCGAAACGCCCTAGTAGCTCCGCTACGAGGGCCTTCCGGCGCCTTGCGATCGCACGCACCACGCCCCGCTCCCTGATCCAGATCACAACTCCAGACAGGCCCTAGCCGCGCCGCGTGGGCCGGTACTTCACCTGCGGGCCGGTGGGGGCCGTTCGCGCCCCGCGGCGGAGCCGCATGACGTCACTGCCCCGCGCCCCTCAAAAGCGGGGCTGCGCGTCCGGCCCCGAGCCCGCCCCGCTCAGGCCGCCGCGCTCAGTGTGTCCGCGAGCCGGCGGCGGGCCGACCGGGCCGCGGGCAGGGCGGCGAGCGCGGCGGCGCCGAGCACGGCGGCCGCGGCGAAGAGCACCAGGAGGACGGGGGAGGGCCCCCGGGCGATCCCGGCGCCGATGCCGCTCGACCTGCCCTGGGCGTCGATCAGCCAGTGCGCGAGCGGCACCCCGAGCGCCGTACCGACGACGACCGAGGCCAGCGCCGTGCACCCGGTGGCCGTCACCGTGATCGCGGTGATCTGCCGTGGGGTCAGCCCGATCGCCTTCAGCGCCAGCAGGTCCCGTTCGCCTTCGCGCACCGCCCCGCCGATCACGGTGAGCAGTTCGATGAGCCCGATCAGGGCCAGCACGGTGATCAGCCCCACCACGACTCCGCGCAGCGGCGAGAGCCCGTCGGCCGGATTCGGCACGGCGTACGCGCTGATGTCCCCGTGCGCGGCCTCGGTCAGCTCGGCGGCCACCCGGTGCGGGTCCGCGCCAGGGCGCAGCTGGAGCTGATAGAGGGCCGCATCGAGCCCCGGGTCGTTCTCCCGGAGGGTGTCGAGCGAGGTGGAGATGACCCGTCCGCCGTTCTCCGGCTCGATGCTGCGCCCGACGATGTGCAGGATCTGCGGCTGGGCGCCGACCGTCATCCGCACCCAGTCCCCGACACGCACGTCCAGCAGGTCGAGCAGCCCCTGTCCGGCCACCGCCTCGTCGGGGCCGTGCGCGGGGCGGCCCTCGGCCAGTGTGAACGGGTAGGGGTCCTCGCGGGTGCCGAGCCCGCGCAGCGCGATCGTGCCCGTCTGGCCCGGGACCAGGGCGGCCACCTCGACGCCCGGATGGACGGCGGTGACCCGTGGGTCGCGGGCCAGCAGGGCTCGTACGTCCGGATCGCTCAGGGTCTCGTCCGCCCGTACGGTGAGCGCGGACGCGAGCCCGATCTGGTCGGGCCTGCTCTGGAAGCGGTCGATGGTGGTCCACGCGCTCATGGCCACGACGATCAGCAGCAGCGGCAGTGCCAGCCGGGCCACCGTGGCCAGCGAGCGCGGCCGGCGCGTGAACGCCTTGTGCCAGCCCAGGACCAGCGCCGACGGCAGCCGCAGCCCGAGCGCCCCGCGGGCGAGCCCGGACAGCCGGCCGCCGAGCGGGGCCGCGGCCCGCAGTCCCGGCACCGGAGGCACCTGCCCGGCGCGCCAGGCCGCGAGCCCGGTCGTCGCGGCGATGAACAGCACCGCGGCCAAGGGCACGCCGAGGAGCGCCGCCGTGTACCCAGGCAGCCCCTGCCACACACCGACCGCGTCCCCGAGACGCCCCGGTGTCCGGCTGCCCAGGGCCTGGATGAGGGCGGCGGCGAGCACGGCGCCGAGGAGCGCGAACGCCACATGCTGGAGCAGGAAGATCCGCACGACCTGGCCCGGGGTGAAACCGATCGCCTTCAGCACCGAGATGTCCCGCAGATGGCCGCGGATACGCGTACCGATCGCGCCGTGCACGGCGAGCGCGGCGGCGAGGAGGGCGGCCAGGCCGAACAGGCCGAGCACCTGGCCGAGCAGCCGGTTGCCGCCCTGGGCCTCGGACCGGGCCTGCTGCCAGCTGGAGACCTCGGTGACCGCTTTGGCCCCGAGCACGGTGACGGCCCGCTGGACGGCGTAGTCCGTGTCGTCGGGGTCGGTCAGCCGCACTCCGGTCACCTGGCCGCCACGACCGTCGGTGCGCTGCACGGCGGAGGGGAGCGCCCACACCAGGCCCGACCGCTCGCCCGGGCTGTAGCGGGGCTCGGCGCTGTCCGCGATGCCCAGCACGGTCAGGGGGCGAGTGGCGCCGGGCACGGTGAGGGTGTCTCCCGGGTCGGCCCACAGCGCCCGGGCGAGGCTGCTCTCCAGCACCACACCGTCCGGCGCGTGGGGGTCGAGCCAGCGGCCGGAGGTGAGCAGCGGACGGCCGGTCGCGGGCCGGTCGACGGTGCCGCGCAGCTCGACGGAGGCACGGGTACCGTGCGACGCGACCGTCGTGGCGGCGGTGGGATAGGGGCCCGCGACCGACGCGACACCATCGAGCCCGGTGAGTCTGCCGGCGTCCGCCGACGGGCCGGTGTGGATCCACACATGTGCGCCCTGCGACTGGGTGAAGACCCGCTGCCAGGGGTTGGTCGCGTATCCGAAGAGCGCGGTGGCCAGCAGCAGGGAGGCGACGATCCCGGCGGTGGCGAGCACGATGAACAGCGCCTCGCCACGATGCGAGCGCAGATCGGCGTGCGCCCAGCGCAGAGTGGCCCGCACGCCGCTCAGTCCCTCAGTTCCAGTACGCCGGACATCCCCGTGCCGCGGGCGGGCGTGGCGTCGAGTGTGGCGTCGTCGGCGATACGGCCGTCGAAGAAGCTGATCACCCGGTCCGCGGCGCTCGCGAGCCGTGCGTCGTGCGTGACCAGCACGATGGTCTGGCCACGCTGGTGGAACCCCGACAGCAGCCGGGTCACCTCGCGGGTGCCCTTGCTGTCGAGGCTGCCCGCGGGCTCGTCGGCGAGCAGCAGCTGCGGGTGGTTGACCAGGGCGCGGGCCAGCGCGACACGCTGCTGCTCGCCTCCGGACAGCTCGCCCGGCATGCTGCGCTCCTTGCCCGCCAGTCCCAGCTCGGCGAGGAGCCGCTCACGCTCGGCGCGCGCCTGCTTGGTGGAGAGACCGGCGAGCAGGGCGGGCAGCTCGACGTTGTCGGCGACCGACAGGTTCGAGACCAGGTTGAAGAACTGGAAGACGATGCCGATGCGGCGCCGGCGCTCGGCCGCCCAGCGCGCCTCGCTGTACGCGTCCGTGCACTCGCCGTTCAGCCAGAGGCTTCCGGAGCCCGGTCGCTGGAGCCCGCCGAGCAGATGCAGCAGCGTCGACTTCCCGGCGCCGGAGGGGCCCGTGACGGCCACGAACTCACCCTGCCGTACGGCGAGATCCACGCCTCGTACGGCGTGCGCGGGGGCGCCCTCGCCGTAGTGGGTCTTGACCAGGCCCTCGGCCCGCAGGAGCGGGGTGTCCTCGGCGCTCGGCGAAGGAGCGGTGCGGGGAGTGGCGCGGTTCATTCCAGCTCCTCCAGTTCTTCCTGACAGCGCTCCAGCCAGTCGAGGTCGGCCTGCAGATGGAGCATGGCGCCCTCTATGAGCAGCTGGGAGACACGGTTGTCCCGGCTCTCGGCCGCGGCGAGCTTCGACAGACTGCGCATGGTGTTCAGGTACTCACGCCGTTGTTTGTTGATCAGGGCGATCTGGTCGGCGAGTCCGGTCCGCGGCGCGAGGGCGAGTTTCATGAAGAACTCGTCCCGTACGCGCGGCTCGTCCGTCGTCTCCTCGTACCAGGCGCGCAGCGCTTCCCGCCCGGCATCGGTGAGGTGGTAGATCTTCTTGTTGGGCCGGCTCGACTGCTCGACTTCCTCGCCCTCGATCAGTCCCGACTTCTCGAGGCGGCCGAGCGTCACATAGATCTGGCCGACGTTCGGCTGAGGGTACGCGGAGCCCAGCAGTTGCTCAAGGTCCTGCTTGAGCTCGTAGCCGTGGGCCGGGCCGCGCGCCAGCAGGGCCAGGAGGGGCAGCCGCACTCGTGCTCTCCTCCTCCTCCGCTGTCGTTCCTTGTAAGGTGCCGCAGGCCCGCGCGCGCCCGGGGCAGGGCCAATGTGCCGCGGGCCCTAGTATCGCCCATACCTAACGGGTATACATGGCCTCTGACTCCGGACGAACGTGCCCGGCAGCCGGGAGTACCAGGGAGGAACCTATGCGGTGGATACATACCGCGGGTAGGGGACTCCTGGTGGCGGCGGTGGTTCTGACCGGTTACGTCACCTCGGGGGCTCATTCCGACGGGGCGCGCGGCGGCGGACGGGGTCCGCTCACGCTGGCCACCGCCGGGGACCTCACCGGTTATCTGGGGCCGCTGCTCGACGGCTGGAACCGTGCCCACCCGGGCGAGAAGGTCACCCTCGTCGAACTCCCCGACGCCGCCGACGAGACCCGTGCGCAGATGACCACCGACCTGCGCGGCGGTGACCGGGGCCGCTTCGACGTCCTCAACATCGACGTCGCCTGGACCTCGGAGTTCGCCGCCGCGGGCTGGATCTCCCCGCTGCCCGAGGACCGCTTCCCGCTCGACGGTTTCCTGCCGCCGGTCGTGGACACCGCGACCTACGACGGGCGGCTGTACGCCGTCCCCTACGTCACCAACGCGGGACTGCTCCTCTACCGCAAGGACGTTCTCGACAAGGAGGGCGTCGCTCCGCCGCGCACCTGGGCCGAGCTGGAGAAACAGGCGAAGACCATCGCGCCCGAGTACGGACTCGACGGTTACGCCGGCCAGTTCCTGCCCTACGAGGGGCTCACGGTCAACGCGGCCGAGGCGGTCTACTCGGCGGGCGGCGCCATCCTCGGCGACGAGGGCGAACGCGTCACCGTCAACTCGGCGGCGGCCCGCGAGGGTATCGGTTTCCTGGCCCGCGGGGTGCGTGACGGCTGGATCCCGGAGAAGGCGCTGACGTACAAGGAGGAGGAGTCCAAGCAGGCCTTCCAGGACGGCCGTCTCCTCTTCCTGCGCAACTGGCCGTACGCCTATGTCGGCGCCTCGGCCAAGGGCTCGCCGGTCGCCGGGAAGGTCGGCGCGGTGCCACTGCCCGGGCCGGACGGGCCGGGCGCGAGTGTGCTCGGCGGTTCGAATCTCGCGGTCACCGCGCATGCCCGGCACCCCGACTCCGCCGCCCGCCTCCTCGCGTACCTCACCAGTGAGCGGACGCAGCGGCAGGTGCTCACCAAGGGCGCGCTGCCACCGGTGCGGGCCGCGCTCTACCAGGACCCGGAGCTGATCCGGCGGTTCCCCTATCTGCCGACCCTTCGCGCGAGCGTCCTCGCGGCGGCGCCGCGCCCGAAGAGCCCGCGCTACGACCAGGTCAGCCTGGCCGTGCAGGCCGTGGTGCATGACGCGATGGCCGGACACCGGACGCCCGGGAGCGCCGTGCGACGGCTGGCGCGAGAGCTGGCGGAGATCTCCCGCCGGGGCTGAGCCTTCGCCGCCTTCTCCGGTCTCTGCGCCCTCTTCTTGCGTCTTCTTGTCTCTTCTTGTCGCGTTCAGCCTCGCCGCGTTCGGCAGATCATAGTTTCATGTTAGGTAACGCGTTCGTCTCACCTGCGCCTGCGCGGGCAGAAAAGTACGGACATAAATCCCCAACCTTCAGGACGACTCCGTCTACTCGTTGACACTCGTCCGACACTCCTACTTAACATGCATGCATAACCGGAGGCACGCACAGACAGGTCAACGGGTGACGCTCAACATGCACCGCTGGTGGCGCGACGCAGTGATCTACCAGGTCTACGTCCGGAGCTTCCTGGACAGCACCGGGGACGGCATCGGCGATCTCGCCGGGGTACGGGCCGGACTGCCGTATCTGAAGAAGCTGGGGGTCGACGGGGTCTGGCTGAGCCCCTTCTACCCCTCGCCGCAGCAGGACCACGGCTACGACGTGGCCGACTACTGCGACGTCGACCCGCTCTTCGGCGACCTCGGCGAGTTCGACCTGCTCATGACGGACGCCCGGCGGCTCGGCGTCAAGGTGCTCCTCGACATCGTCCCCAACCACTGCTCCGACGAGCACCCGTGGTTCCGGCAGGCGCTGGCCGCGGCGCCGGGCGGTGAGGCCCGCGCCCGCTTCCACTTCGCCGAAGGACGGGGCCAGGACGGGGCGGAGCCGCCCAACAACTGGCACGCCATGTTCGGCGGCCCCGCCTGGAGCCGGGTCACCGAGCAGGACGGCACGCCGGGCCAGTGGTACCTGCACATGTTCACGCCCGAGCAGCCCGACCTGAACTGGCGCAACCCCGAGGTGGGCACCCACTTCGACCACGTACTGCGCTTCTGGCTCGACCGGGGCGTCGACGGCTTCCGTGTCGATGTAGCCGCCGGCCTCTACAAGCACCCGGAACTGCCGGACTCGCCCGACCCCCTGGCCGACGCCCGTACCCGGGACTCGGTCAACCCGCTCGCCTGGAACCAGCCCGAGGTGCACGCCGTCTGGCGGCACTGGCGGTCGGTGTGCGAGGAGTACACCGCCCGCGACGGCCAGGAACGGCTCCTCGTCGGCGAGGTCTCGGTGCCGACGACCCGCGAACACGCCCGGTACGTACGCCACGACGAGCTGCACCAGGCCTTCTTCTTCGACCTGCTGAGCGCGCCCTGGAGCGCCGACGCGTTCCGCAAGGTCATCTCGGACGCCATGCAGGACATCGCGGGCACCGGCTCGACCGTCACCTGGGTCCTCAACAACCACGACCAGGTCCGCACGGTCACCCGCTACGGCGAACTGGGCACCGAGGGCAGCGGACTGGGCGCCGCCCGCGCCCGCGCCGCCGCCCTGCTGATGCTGGCGCTGCCCGGGGCCGCGTACATCTACCAGGGCGAGGAGCTCGGACTGCCCGAGGTCGTCGACCTGCCGGACGACGTGCTCACCGACCCGATCTTCCGCCGCACCGGCAGCCGTGCCCGGATCCGCGACGGCTGCCGGGTGCCGCTGCCGTGGTCGGGACACGCCTCACCGTTCGGCTTCACCTCCGGCGCCGAGAGCGCCAAACCGTGGCTGCCGCAGCCCGCCTACTTCGCCGAGTACGCCACCGACCGCGCCCTCGCCGACACCCGCTCCTTCTGGCACCTCTACCGCGACGGGCTCCAACTGCGCGCCGGGCTGCCCCAGTTGGGCGAGGGTCCGCTGTGCTGGCTGGAGACCCCGCCCGGCGTCCTCGGCTTCGTCCGCGGCGACGGCCTGGTGTGCGCCGTCAACTTCGGTACGGCGCCGACGCCCGCGCCGGTCTCCGGCACCCCCCTGCTGTCCAGCGGCCCCTGCGAGCCCGGGCTCCTGCCCGGCTCGACGGCCGCCTGGTGGATCAGCGACCGCATCACCCCCTGAACCAACGGCCCTGTCGGGCCCCGTCCTCCCGTTTCTCCCCGTTCCTCCTCGTCTCTCCCCGTCCCCTCCCCGAAGGAACATCAACGATGATGCGACGACGCACGACCCTGCTCGCGAGCTGTACCGCCCTCGCCCTGTCACTCGGCGCCACCGCGTGCGGAGGCGGCCCCGTCTCGGCGGGTGGCGGCGACAAGCCCCTCAGTGGCCAGACGATCAACGTGGCCGGTGTCTGGTCCGGCAGCGAACAGAAGAACTTCCAGAAGGTCCTGGACGCGTTCGGCGAGAAGACCGGCGCCACGACCCGGTTCACCTCCACCGGTGACAACGTCTCCACGGTCGTCGGCAGCAAGATCGAGGGCGGCAACGCCCCCGACGTGGTGATGGTCCCGCAGGTCGGCGTGCTCCAGCAGTTCGCGAAGGAGGGCTGGCTCACGCCGCTGTCCAGGACCGCCCAGAAGTCCGTCGACGCCAACTACGCGAGCGTGTGGAAGGACTACGGCAGTGTCGACGGAACCCTGTACGGCCTGTACTTCAAGGCCGCCCACAAGTCGACCGTCTGGTACAGCCCCGACGCCCTCGACGAGGCCGGTGTCGAACCGCCGAAGTCGTACGACGCGATGCTGAAGGCCGGGCAGACCGTCTCCGAGTCGGGCCTCGCGGCCTTCTCCGTCGCCGGCCAGGACGGCTGGACCCTCACCGACTGGTTCGAGAACGTCTACCTCTCGCAGGCCGGCCCCGAGAAGTACGACGCCCTCGCCGCCCACGAGATCAAGTGGACCGACCCGACCGTGGTCGCGGCCCTCACCACCCTCGGCAAGCTCTTCAAGGACAAGGAGCTGATAGCCGGCGGCCAGAAGGGGGCCCTGAACACCGACTTCCCCGGCTCCGTCGAGAAGGTCTTCGGGCCCGAGCCCGCGGCGGGCATGGTCTACGAGGGCGACTTCGTGGCCGGCGTGGCCAAGGACCAGTTCGGCAGGAAGATCGGCGAGGACGCGGACTTCTTCCCCTTCCCCGCGGTCGGCGACGGCGAGGCGCCCGTGGTCAGCGGTGGCGACGCGGCGGTCGTCCTGAAGGACGGCAAGAGCCGGCGGGCCGCCATGGAGTTCCTGGAGTACCTCGCGACCCCCGAGGCGTCCGCGGTCTGGGCCGAGGCAGGTGGCTTCCTCTCTCCGAACAAGTCGCTCGACCTCGCCTCCTACGGCGACGACACCACCCGCGAGACCGCCAAGTCCCTCGTGGGCGCGGGCGATTCGGTCCGCTTCGACATGTCGGACCAGGCCCCGGCCGCGTTCGGCGGCACCAAGGGCGCGGGCGAGTGGAAGCTCCTCCAGGACTTCCTGCGCGACCCGTCGGACCCGAAGGGGACCGCGGCAGCGCTGGAGAAGGCCGCCGCCAAGGCGTACCGGGACTGATCGCCGTGACCGCCACGCTCCTGAAAGAGACGAGCCCCCCGCCCCTCGCGCAGGCCGACCACGACCGCAGACGGCGCGCGCGACGCCGGGCCCGGTTCATCGCCCTCGCGTTCGTCTTCCCCGCCCTGCTCCTGCTCGGCGCGCTCGTCGTCTACCCCGTGCTGTTCTCCGTGGGCCGCAGCTTCTTCGACGCCTCCGGCGACCGCTTCGTGGGCGGCGACAACTACACCGAGATGTTCCGCGATCCCGCCACGCTCAAGGCCGTCCGCAACACGGCCGTCTGGGTCGTCGTCGCGCCCACCCTGCTCACCGGGCTCGGCCTCGTCCTCGCCGTCCTGGTCGAAAAGGTGCGCTGGGCGACGGCGTTCAAGCTCCTGCTGTTCATGCCGATGGCCGTCTCGTTCCTCGCCGCGGGCATCATCTTCCGGCTCGCGTACGACGAGGACCCCGAGAAGGGCGTCCTGAACGCCGCCGCCGTCTCCGTGCACGACGCCTTCAAGGACGCGTCGTCGTACCCGACGGCCCGCGCCCGCGACGACCAGGGCCTGACCAGGGGCGCCGACGGCTCGTACCGCACGACCGCGACCGCGTCCCCGGGCGACAGCGTCGGGCTCGGTCTGGTCGGCGTACGCGCCGACGACCTTCCGCCGGACGCGCGGCCCGCGTACCCGGCGGCGGCACGGAAGGCGTCGGCCGACGAACTGCGCGGCGTCGTCTACCTGGACTTCACCCGTGGCGGGGGAGGGGAACAGGGCAAGGTCGACAGGACCGAGAGCGGGCTGCCGCAGCTGAGGGTCGAAGCGGTGCGCGACGGGAGGACGGTCGCGAGCACCGCCACCGAGGCGGACGGCGCCTTCCGCTTCCAGGGCCTCGACGCGGGCTCGTACACCGTGCGGCTGCCCGGGTCGAACTTCGCCCCACCGTACGAGGGGATCTCCTGGCTGGGACCGGCACTGGTCACCCCCGCCATCATCGGCGCCTACCTGTGGATCTGGACCGGCTTCGCCATGGTGCTGATCGGAGCCGGGCTCGCCGCGCTGCCGCGGGACGCCCTGGAGGCGGCCCGGATGGACGGCGCGGGCGAGTGGCAGATCTTCCGCCGGATCACCGTTCCGCTGCTCGCGCCCGTCCTCACCGTGGTCTTCGTGACCCTGGTGATCAACGTGATGAAGGTCTTCGACCTCGTCTACATCATCGCGCCGGGACCGGTGCAGGAGGACGCCACCGTGCTCGCCACCCAGATGTGGCTGGTGTCCTTCGGCGGCGGCAACAACCAGGGCCTGGGCAGTGCGCTGGGGGTGCTGCTCCTGCTGCTGGTCATTCCCGCCATGGTCTTCAACGTCCGCCGTTTCCGAGGGAGTCAACGATGAACGCGCTCAGGCGGGGGCTCGGCAACAGCCTGGTCCAGGCGTTCCTGGTGGTGATCGGCCTGGTCTGGCTCACCCCGCTCGCCGGACTGTTCCTGTCGTCGCTGCGGTCAGCCCAGGACACGGCGACGGGAGGCTGGTGGACCGTGCTGACCAGTCCCCGCCAGCTGTCCTTCGACAACTACTCCGAGCTGCTGGGCGATTCGGGGATGACGCAGGCGTTCTGGAACACCGTACTGATCTCGGTGCCGACCACGTTCCTCGTCGTCGTCCTCGCCGCGCTCGCGGGATACGCCTTCGCGTGGCTGGACTTTCCGGGGCGGGACTCCGTCTTCCTGGTGGTCGTCGCCCTGTTGGTGGTCCCCGTGCAGATCGGTCTGCTGCCGGTGGCCAAACTCTTCGGTCAGCTCGGCCTGTTCGGCACGATTCCCGGGGTCATCCTCTTCCACGTGTCGTACGGGCTGCCGTTCGCGATCTTCCTTCTTCGCAACTACTTCGCGGAGCTGCCGAAGGAGATGCTGGAGGCCGCGCGGATGGACGGGGGCGGGGAGTGGCGTATCTTCACCCGGCTGGTGCTGCCGGTCGGGCGCCCGGCCATCGCCAGTCTCGCCATCTTCCAGTTCCTGTGGGTCTGGAACGACATGCTGGTCGCGCTGCTGTTCGCCGACAGTTCGGCGCAGCCGTTGACGGTCGAACTCCAGTCGCAGATCCGGCAGTTCGGAAGCAACATCGATGTGCTCGCGCCCGGGGCGTTCCTGTCGCTGGTGGTGCCGGTGGTGGTCTTCTTCGCCTTCCAACGGCACTTCGTGCAGGGGGTCATGGCGGGCTCGGTGAAGTAACCGGCTTTTCGCCCCCGCCGCCCCTACCCGTCCCATCCTTCCGGGGCTCCGCCCCAGACCCCGGCCGTGCGTTGTCGGGTGCGGCCCCGGTGGGGGCTGATCGCGCAGTTCCCCGCGCCCCCAGGTACCTGGGGGCGCG